>JAFZBT010000095.1 GCA_017561615.1 Erysipelotrichaceae bacterium | reverse complement strand
GGAAGTCATAAGGTCCTTGTTGACGATCAGACCGACCGCAGTTTCCGCCAGAGCAACCGGCTTTTCTTCAGCCTGCTGACCTTCTTCCTTTTTCCTGGCGGCTTCTTCGAGGTTTTTGATCTGCTTTCTCTTTTCCTTGAGCAGAGACTTCAGATTCTTGGCGTCATCGATCTGGCAGATCAGCAGATCAGGACTCTTGTCCTCCAGAGTCTCCAGCATCTTCTCCTGATCGCAGGCAGTGACGGAAAGGTACAGGCGGTCCTTCAGCAGTTTGATCAGGTCCTCATTGTCGGATCTGATTACTACTGTCTTGGTCTCAACGGAAGGCTTGAACAGCTTGCGGGCAGCTCTCATCTTCTTAAGTACCAATAGTCCGGCGCCGGCCGCAGCGGCCGTAACGGTGGTAATGGTTACCGGCAGCGGTATCTTGGCGGGAATGACCTCCTCAATGACCATGCCGCAGTTAGCGCAGACCTTCTGTCGGAGGCCGGAGACCAGGTAACCAGCCTTCTTCACGACGGTCCACTCATCAGGGAAGGCGTGGCCGGTAGCCGGTATTACCTGCTGATCGACGTGCGAACAGCGCATGCAGATCGCTTCCTGCAGGCCGTCTGCCTCACAGGTAGCGGGAGTAACGACAGTGTATTCGGTGAAGTCATGGCCCAGAGCCGGGAATACTTCGTCGGTAACGTCACCGCAGCGTTTGCAGGTGCCGATCTTATGTCCGTCTTCCGTACAGGTGGGTTCGGTTTCCGTATATTCATAATTATGTCCCAATGCCTTGACGGTTTCGGTGTAGTTTTTTCCGCAGCGAGTGCAGGTGTACTTGGCCGTGCCGCTTTCCGTGCAGGTCGGCTGCTTAGTGATGGTTTCCTTGTAGTTGTGCCCTAGAGGGGCTAATTGTTCCAGTGCTTCATAACCGCATTCGTCGTTAGTGCATCGGCACCACATGAAACCGCCGCGCGTACAGGTTGGAATCTGCCCCTGTTCAACAATTATGTAGGTGTTCCTTCGGCCGCAACCGGGGCATTTCTTCAGGACGTCACCCAGCTGGTATTTCGGCAGGGTTACATCGTCATGAACATGCAGGTGCTCAGCCTGCCATTCTCTGGCATCGGTATGCTGGTTGGCAGCCGCAAAACCACAGCCCAGAATCAGGGCGATGATAAGAAATGATCTGATGAGTTTCTTCATTTTACTGTACGACCTCCAGTCTGCCATCCAGGCCGAAGCCCAGGTGCTTGTTATTGGCAAAGTATTCCAGCAGCGTCTGGACGTCGCTGGTAGTCAGAACCCGGGGTTCCCCGTTGGCCTTGACTTCTTCATAGCTCAGATTCAGGAATTCCGGCAGGTTATTGTAGTGGTATTCCTGAATGCCGACGGTATAGATCTTATCGTCTTCGATCGGTTCACCGTTCAGTTCGCATTTCAGCATCTGTCTTAACGGCCGGTGATAGATGACGTGCATGCCCTTGGAGAGCTGGTAGAATTCGGTATGATCGCCCAGCCAGGCGTCATCACGGTAGATGTGCAGCAACGCCTTCTTCAGCTGGGCGCCGGTAAGCTTCAGGCCGTAGGACTTGCCGTCATAGGGGTAGCACTCGGTGAAGTCCTGGAAGGTGACGATCGGGCCCATGTGGTACTTGCGCACCGAGCCGGAGCCCATCAGGAAGACGTCAACGCCCAGGCTTTCCTTCATGGCGTCGGCGAAGACGCCGCCCAGTTCGGTCTGAGCCCAGCGGTCGTGGTGTTCCAGGTCATAGTCGAAGTTGGCAACGACCTTGGCATATTTGAGGTCGGTCTTTTCCTTGATGGAGCCGATCAGTTCTTCCATCCGCTCATCCTTCGGGCAGTTTTCCTCGTTGATCGGTACAGCCTGCCACTTGTAGGAGGCGATGCAGTTATTGTCGGTGTCGATGACCATGTCGAAGCGGCCGATCTGGTCGGTGCCGGTGCCGGCCTGGACAATGGGAATGCCGTTGACGACGGCCGGTTCATCCAGGAAAGTGTGGGAGTGGCCGCCGATGATGACGTCGACGCCCCAGTCGGGATCCAGCGCTGCTGCCAGCTTCTTGTCCTCCTCAAAGCCGATGTGGGTGAGCAGGACGGTCAGGTCGATGTCCATGGCGTTATAGGCGTTGCAGATCTTGCCGACTTCCTGGGCAGCTTCTTCAATGCCGATGAAGGAACCGATGAGCTTTTCGCCCTTGGTCTGGGAAATGACGTCTTCGGTCAGAATGCCGATGAACAGGATCTTCATGCCGTCAATTTCCATTACGTAGCAGGGTCTGAACAGTCTGGTTTCATTCTGCTTGATGTAGAGGTTGGCATTGACGATCGGGAAGGTTGCCATCTTTTCCAGAAAGAGCAGATGGGCAACGCCGTAGTCGGTCTCGTGGTTGCCCAGAGTAACGACGTCGGGAGCCAGCAGGTTGACGATCTGAATGGTCGAAAGGCCCTGGAACTCGCTGTCGATTACCGAGCCTCTGAACATGTCACCGGCAATGGCGTAGATGACATTGGGGTCCTCGTTGCGGCACTTGGTCAGATATCCCGACAGCATCGAGACGCCGCCGGTCAGCTTATCATCAACATGGTCAGCCAGAAAGTCGCCATGCATGTCATTGGAGTGCAGAAGGGTTATCTGTTTGGTGTTCATAGATTATTTCTCCTTTTTCCTGTTAAGTCTATTCTAACTGAACAGCCTTTACTCTACAAGAAGATAGAGCGTTTGTTGTAGCTTTCCAAAATGGAACGTCAGAAAAAGGTTTATCAGACAATCCATAGAATAATATAAGTGAAAATAACGTTCCTGTCATTTAATGGAGAAGAAATTATGGCGAATGAAACAACGAAAACTGATGAAAATGACATCGTCCGCATTAGCGAGGAAGATATCAAGAGCAGGATCTACACAGTACGTGGAGTTCAGGTGATGTTGGACTTTGATCTGGCGGTAATCTATGGATACGAAACCAAGAATTTTAACAGGCAAGTCAAAAACAATTCCGTCAGATTCGAAGGAGATGATTTTATGTTTCAGCTAACCAGAAGTGAAGTTGACGGTTTGGTGAGGTGCAAAAATTTCACCTCACGAGACAGCAATCTCTTTAAGGGGCAATCAGGTGGCTCGCGCTACCTCCCTTATGCTTTTACAGAACAGGGAATCTATATGCTGATGACGGTTCTCAATGGTCCGTTAGCGATTCAACAAAGTCGAACGCTGATTCGTGTGTTTAAGACATTAAAGGATTATGTTGTCGCGACAGATCAGATCGAATATCTCAGAAAATGGTCTGTCATCTATCAACAGAACGAAACTGTCCGCCTTCAAAGGGTAGAAAACGACATTGCGGAAATTCAAAGAAAGAACAGGGAATTCGTTACCCGCGAAGAGTTTGAAAAGGTGGTCTCACAGTTTCCCCCTCTCAAAGCCAATGAAATACAGGTCTTCTGTAACGGTGACTGGTTTGTGGCTGACGCTTTCTTTGCGGACCTCTTCAGTAAAGCAAAACACTCAATAGACATAATCGATCCTTATGTAGACATCAAAACGCTTAACGCTCTCATCAACTGCCGCAGTGATGTCAGAATATCCATTTGGACCTGTAATCTAAGCGGACTTCCGCAGGAAACTATTGATGACTTCATCAGACAGTATCACCTCAAAATCACGATATACAGAATGACACCTTCTGAGGATCACGACAGGTTCATCGCCATCGATAAGGACTTCCCTGAAAGAAAGACGTTCTACTATGTCGGATGTTCTTATAAAGATGGAGGAAACAGCCTTTCAATAGTGACCAGAAACGAGGATCTTGAACCGATATTTGACAGGTTTTCTTCTGCTGACCCAATCTGGAATTCGTGATTCAGCATTTGAAACATTCAAGGGATCCAGCATTAATAAAGGGCGTTCTGTACGAACGCCCTTCCCCTTCTGTCAGATTCTGATTTGACTGATGTGGTTTCTATTTTCCGCTGGGATCGGCCAGTCGGCCGACAAACAGCAGGCAGCCGTTATTAATGACCGCAAAGACAAAGGGTTCATCAAAGGTCATTTCCCGTAGCTGCTGGGGAGCGGCAGAAGTGTTCTTGGCCACCACGATTGCCGTGGCGCTGGCGGCCTCGGTTCCCTGAGAGTCCACGATGATGCGGCTCTTCTGAAGTACCTTGGAGACAAAGAGATTCTCTTCGGTGATGTCGGCAATGCCGCTGAGGTCAGCTTTGACTGGGTCAAAGACATCGGTAAGGCCGATGGCGATCAGCTTTTCATTCAGCTCAGCGGCAGTTTCGATCTCAAAGCGGGGCAGATTGATCCGCACCTGAGTGCTGTGAGCCTGCTGAAGCAGCTGGGACAGGATGTCATGGCTGGCCAGACGTGACAGGTCAGCACCCTTGACAGCCAGGAAATAGGTTTCCGAATCATCATAGGGAATAATGACCCCTTCGTACTCGTCAGTGAGGATGCAGTCGTAGGTGCCGGCGGCCGTGAGGAATTGAGCATCGACATGGCTGCCATCGGCCCTGTTGAATGGTCTGGGTCCGCTTTCTGCCATGGCTTGTTGCCAACAGGCCTTGAAGTACAGGGTGTTGATCAGGGCCAGAACGCAGTCAGGTGAAAGGGGCTGTTGGAAGAGATTGCGGATCATGCCTTTGGTCTTTTCCTCAACCCAGCCATTGATCTTCTTATAGGTGTCACCGGCGAGATCACAATTGAATACCTCGGATTCGTAGCCGTCTTTCAGCAGGCTGACATAGCTGTCGCGGACGGTCAGCTGATCGTCGATCCACAGGGAATTGGCCAGAGAGGCCCGTGGGGTGCTCAGAGCCAGAGACCCGCAGTAGAGTTGGTCGAACTGCTCCTGAGTATTGCCCCCGGCGCCTTCAAAGAGCATGGCCAGGGCCATTTCCAGCGACAGCGGGGAGAAGACGAGGTTGCCGGCGCTTTCCGCCATCAGCTGGCCAAAGACGTCCATGCCGATGGTGTTGTTACCGCCTTCAAGCAGCGAAGAAATGCTGGCGCAGGGGAAGTCTCCTTCCAGTTTGTAGCCGCCCAGGCCGTCTTCAACAAGACGGACGGCATATTCTTTGCCGTATTCAGCATCCCATCTCAGCGCGTTGGCACAGCGGCGGTAATCGGCTTCTTCACCGCCCATAAGCAGGGCAAGAGTAAAATCCTTAAGGTTTTCGGGGTCCCTGAAATCCTGCTCAGTATAGACAAAACTGACCTGCTCGCCCTTCTGCCAGCAGGTACCGTCAGTGCGGTTAACGCCTCCCCAGCCCTGCAGCTCAGGGCCGATGAAATACTCCGGGCAGAATTCACTGACAGCAGTGTCAGTGTCGAGAGTCAGCCGGACCGTGAACTGCCGGCCATCCTTTTCAGTTGAGGTAGAACAGCCGGTCAGCACCAATATCAGCGCCATTATCAGAAACGTGATCCTTTTCATGAACTCATCTCCTATTCAACAGTTTAGCACATTTATGTAGCAGGATAAACCTGACGGTCTGCCGATATTGCGGATGAACAACAGCACATAATGGGTTATACTGAAAGTAAAGAGAAAGGAAAGAGAACATGCGAATCCTGTTTGTCCGCCATTGCGAACCTGACTACCAGCACGACTCCCTGACGCCAAGAGGCATCCGGGAAGCGGAAGCGTTAAGGGAATATCTGAAGGACCAGGATCTGGGAGACATCTACGTCTCGCCGCTGGGCCGCGCCCAGCTGACCGCCCAGATCGCTTTGGAAGGCTCGGGCCGCCGGGCTGAGACCCTGGACTGGCTCAGGGAAGCCAATGTCACGATAGACCTGGACAGCGATCCCGGACTGCGGGAATTTTACCCCGACATCACCGCAAAGGAGATAGACACTGACCGCTGCTTCTGGGACGTCATGCCCCGGAAGTTCTGGGAAGACCACTACTGCTGGGACAATGCCAACTGGCGCCAGGCCCGCGTCTGCGCTTCCAGCAATCTCATTTCCGTCTACGACTACGTCAGCTCCTCGCTGGACGATCTGCTGGCCGGCCACGGCTACAGGCGCAACGGCCTGAGCTATGAGGTGACCCGGGGAAATCATGACACCATCACCCTGTTCTGCCATCTGGGGGTTACCGGAGTGATGCTGGCGCATCTCAACAACCTGTCGCCCTTCCTGATCCCTCAGCTGACCTGCTGCGCGCCGGGGTCATTAAGCGAGTGCGTAAGCGAGGAAAGGGAGAAGGGCATCGCCATGTTCCGCACCCTTTATCTGGGCGCCACTCCCCATCTGACGCTGGCGGATCAGCAGCCTTCCTTCTCCGCCCGCTTTGCCGAATGCTACGAAGACGAAACCCGCCATTAGGAATCCAGAGAGGTATGCATATGAAAAAACTGTTTATCATCCTGCTGTCCGTCGCGCTTCTGCTTGGCGTTTGCGGCTGTAAGGGAAAGTCGGACGAGGATCTGATCAGAGATGCCGTAGCCGACTATCTGACGTCCATCCTGGCTCAGCCGATGCAGCTGTTATCGGGCAATGACGAGATCGTCAGCCACAACGGCAATGACAGCGTGCTGTGGCCGATCCTCAACGAAATGATGAAGAGAATGACCTATAAGATCGCCAAGACGACCATCGACGGTGACCGGGCCACGGTGGATCTGGAGTTTGCCTCCTATGATCTGGGCAAGAGTTACAGCGAAATGGTCAGGGAATACATCGATGCCATCGTCCAGATCTTTGCCCAGCAGGGCAGCTGGAGCGATGACGAGATCGTCGGCGTAATGACGGAGTGCTGGCAGAAGACCCTGGGGGAAGCCGAGGAATCCGGCCTGACCAGGATCACGCCGTTTACCATGGAATTAACCAGGACGGCGGAAGGCTGGAAGGTCAGCGACTGTCTGGCCAGTCAGGATTTCCTGGACATCATCTCCGGAGGCATTCTTTCCGCCTTTGGCAGTTTGGATGAGTAATAATGAAGATGACAGAACGCCCGCAAGAGCGTTCTGTTTTATCTCGGCACTGAAGCAGATATCCTGCTTTGATGCTATAATTATTAAAAGAAGACGGAGAAAAAGCTCATGAAGAAAATGCTTGTCTGCCTGCTGACGGCCGGTCTGTTTCTGACCCTGCTGATCCAGCCGGTCAGAGCGGAAGATTATTATGTCAATGACAGGGAAACCTACCAGGCCCAGTGGTCGCTGGATTACTTTAAGACGGCCAGCGTCATCTACGATCCCGATCTGGCCATGTGCGCTTTGACCATCTGCGCCAGCGCCAGCCAGCCCAGCGACGTGATCATCACCAACCTGCAGGCCATGGGCTTTTCCAACATCGTCCGTCTTAACTACGACCAGAAGATCATCAACAAGCCGGTAACCACCATCGCCAGCCAGAGCAGCGGCGAGGACTATTACTTCGTGATCAACATCCGGGGAACCAAGGACGTGGAAGACGCCGTGACTGACGTCATGGGCGGCGTCTTCAACGGCTTCATTCTGGCCGGGGAGAATACCTATCAGATGTTTACCGATTACCGCCATACCTACTGTCCGGAAGCGACCGATGAGCACTGCTACGTGCTGATCTGCGGCCACTCCCTGGGCGGGGCTACCGCCGGCCAGCTGGCCCGGCAGTTTGCCATGAAGAGCCTCATTGACAAAAAACACATCTATACATACACCTTTGCCTCGCCGACCTATGATACGGAAGGCGAGAATCCGCAGGACTACGACAATGTCTTCAATCACATCATCAGCGAGGACATCGTTCCTACCGTTCCCTGGCAGTATGAACGCATCGGCATCGACATCCGCTATACCGATGACGCCGCGGCCTTTACCTTCTTCGACTACATTTCCACGGTCTTCTACATGGAAAACTGGACGGAAAGAGTACCGGCGATGATGTCGCATCATGCGCTGCGCAGCTACTACGAGGTCATGAAGAAGGGAAACTATGATAATTCCACTGCCTGGCAGCGCTTCTTCCGCAACCTGGCCACGACCGTTCTGGAACTGGCCGAGCGCTGTCTGCGCTAGGAGGTGAGACAGATGGTCAACATTCCTGCCTATCTCATCAAGCTCAACGCCCGCATGTCGCTGAGGAAGAATTACTGGAAAGCCGTTCTGAGCGCCTTTCTGATCTATTTCTCGGTCTTTGCCTTCGCCTTTTTCCAGCGCAGGTTTCTGACCATGGACTTGCGGACGATCATCAGCCAGATCGTCAACTCCCACTACACCATTTCCCCGGTCGAAGTACTGAAGTATTTCTACCGCTACGCCGTCAGCTTCCTGCCGGTCGTGGTCATCAATGTACTGATCCTCAAGCCGCTTTCCCTGATCGGCTACAACTTCTTCGTGGACAACAGCTTTGAAAACGAAGACAAGCTGTACATGAGGGACTTCGTAAAGGAAGTTGCGACTCACTATCCCGTCTACCTCAAGACGATGGCCTTAAGGACGGTCATTCTGTTCTTCTGGATCATGATGGGCGTCATCCCGGTCTTCTTCAAGGCCTATTCCTACCGCATGGTGCCCTATATCCTGGCCCGCTATCCGGACATGAAGCCCCTGGAGGTGTTAAGGGAAAGCGAGCGGTGCATGAAGGGCTTCCGCTTCAAGTGCTTTCTGATCGACTGTTCCTTCATCGGTCTCTACGTCCTGAGCATGCTTTCGCTGTATACTCTCTATGTCTTCTATGTCGGCCCCTACTACTACGCCGTCTATGCCGAGATCTATGATGCTTTGTACATCGATGACCAGGTCTATGTCCTGAAGTACGCTGATCATGAATTCTATCATCCCACCAAGTTCACCTTACGAAGGCGGGATCTGATCATGGGCGCCATTGCCTGCCTGCTCTACATCGGCTCTGACCTGTTATTGTACTGGGGGTCCAACGGCGGCACCAAGATCGGTCTGATCGTTCAGAGCAACTGGCAGAACATCAAGGTCATGCACTTTGCTTACAGCATCATCCTGGCCAACATCGCTACCCCATTCTTCTATAACGGCATCCGGGCGGTGGTGGCCATCGTCAAGGAAAAGCTGGGCGGGACCTTCTCCCGCCATGGCCGGATGTCGCAGTACTTTGAGTATTCCGCCATCTTCTACAGCATCACCGTGCTGCTGTGCCACGTGCTGTACTGCCTGTTCCCCATTCTCTTCAAGATCCTGATCATGCAGATGAGCGTCAGGGAAGCGGCCATCATCGTCAACCATTTGGCTCTGTACGTCATCGTTCCCCTGGAGCTGGCTTCCAACCTGCCCATCGCCATCATCAGCGCCGTCTTCATCTATCTGGTGCTGATCCGTACCATCGACCTTAACCCGCTGGCCACCCTCAGCGCTCCGGCCGTCGTCTATCTGATCGCCGACTGGATCTCCGGCTTCTTCAGCAATCCGCATCTTCAGGACGCGCTGAACTGCTGCGAAAGCTTCGGCTGGCTGCTGTTCATGCTGGTATTTATCTTCTACAACCGCAAGATCCACTTGAAGAACCTGGCCCAGAGCGTGGCCGAACCGGAAATCAAGGAGTAAAGCTGTCTCAGGACAGCTTTTTTCTGCCTTTCCCTCACCGCGGCGCAATGGAAAAAAAGGGCCTGAAATGGTAAAATCAAAGGCAGAAGGAAACCGGAATGAAGAAGATCACGCTGGGTATATTAGCACATGTCGATGCCGGCAAGACGACGCTTAACGAAGCGCTGCTTTACCATGGCGGCGTCATCCGCCGGATGGGCCGGGTCGACCATCAGGACAGCTATCTGGACTACGACATTCAGGAAAAGAAAAGGGGAATCACCATCTTCTCCAAGACCGCTTCCCTCACCTATGGGGACAGCCGCTTTACGCTGGTCGACACCCCGGGGCATCTGGACTTCGCCGGGGAAATGGAACGGACGCTGTCCGTTCTCGACTATGTCGTCGTGGTGGTCAGCGGTCTGGACGGGGTGCAGAGCCATACCCGGACGATCTGGAAGCTGCTGGAATACTATGACCTGCCGGCTTTCGTGTTCGTCAACAAGATGGACATCGCCCTGCGCAATGAGGGGCAGCTTCTGGCCCAGCTCAATGAAGAACTGGGCGGTCCCTTTGTCAGCTTCGGGAATCTGAATGATAACTATGAGGACATCGCCCTGCTGGGCGAAGAGCTGATGGAAGAGTATCTGAAAACCGGAAGCGTCGACGATGAAAGCATCGCTTCGCTGATCAACGAAAGAAAGCTCTTCCCGGTCTATTTCGGCTCGGCCCTGAAGGATCAGGGCGTAAAGCAGCTGCTGGACGGTCTGGACAACTATACCATGGAAAACATCTGGCCCGAAGAATTCGGGTTGCGAATATATAAGATCAGCTATGACGAAGCCGGCAAACGCTGGTGCTACGGCAAGATCACCGGCGGCAGCCTGAAGGCCAAGGAAAGGATCGGCGAAGAGGGCAAGATCGATGAGCTGTGTCTGATCTCCGGTCAGAAGATGACAACGGTGGCGGAGGCTTCGGCCGGGGACATCGTGGCTTTTAGGGGGCCGGAAGGTCTGCAGGCCGGTCAGGGCCTGGGCTTTGAGAAAAGCGGCAGCGCCAGCTTCATGGAACCCTTCATGCGCTATAAGGTTATCCTGCCGGAGGGCTGCGACAAGAACATGATGCTTAAGCAGCTGCAGATCCTGGCGCAGGAAGACCCGCAGATCCGCGTCAGCGCCGCGGAGGAAATGAAGGACATCCACGTTTCCCTGATGGGGGAAAT
>JAFZBT010000094.1 GCA_017561615.1 Erysipelotrichaceae bacterium | reverse complement strand
GGATGAAAACTACCGCGACACCGCCCGGGTGAATACCCACAAGACCGGTACTTCCCCCTGCAAGGCTGCCTGTCCGGCTCACGTACCGGTTCAGGGCTATCTGAAGATGGCTCATGAAGGCCGCTACGATGAAGCCCTGGCTCTGATCAAGAGAGAAAACCCCTTCCCGGCCATCTGTGGAAGAGTCTGCAACAAGAGATGTGAAGATGCCTGCACCAGAGGCACTATCGACCGTCCCGTCTCAATCGACGAGGTCAAGAAATTCCTGGCGGAAAGAGACCTGCACGCCGAAACCCGGTACGTTCCCGAAAAGGTCGTCAACAACCTGCACGGCCACTGGGACCAGAAGATCGCCATCATCGGCGCCGGTCCGGCCGGCCTGAGCTGCGCCTACTACCTGGCCACCATGGGCTACAGTCCGACCGTCTTTGAAAAGAACGAGAAACCCGGCGGCATGATGACCTACGGCATTCCCGCCTACAAGCTGGCCAAGGATGTCATCGACGCGGAGATCGACATCATCAGACAGCTTGGTGTGGAAATCAGATGCGGCGTAGAAGTCGGCAAGGACATCACCATCCAGCAGCTCAAAAAGCAGGGCTATGAAGCCTTCTACATTGCCATCGGCTGCCAGGGCGGCAAGAGGCCCGGCGTAGCCAATGACACGGCTGAAGGCACCGATATCGCCGTCAGCTTCCTGAAGGATGCCTTAAGCAATCCCAACCAGAAGATTGAAGGTGACGTGGTAGTAGTCGGCGGCGGCAACGTGGCCATCGACTGCGCCCGTACCGCTCATCGTTTAGGTCCCGACAGTGTCTCGATGTTCTGTCTGGAATCAAGAGAGACCATGCCGGCTTCCAAACAGGAAATCGAAGAAGCTGAAGAAGAGAACGTTGTCATCAACTGCGGCTGGGGTCCCAAAGAAGTTTTGATTGACGAAAAGGGACATGTCAGCGGCATTGTCTTCAAGAAGTGCCTGTCTACCAATGATGAGACCGGAAAGTTCAACCCGCAGTACGATGAAAGCGACATCATTACCATCAGTGCCGACAGAATCATCTTTGCGATCGGTCAGGCCATCGAATGGGGCGGCTTACTGGAAGACACCAAGGTGACCTTCTGGCACGGCAACTACCCGGTAGCCGACAAGTTTACCTACCAAAGCGCTGATGAGGACATTTTCTTCGGCGGCGACGTCTATACCGGACCGAAGTTCGTCATCGACGCCATCGGTCAGGGCCATGAGGCCGCTGAGTCGCTGGCCAGACACGTCTCCAGAAACAATGTCAATCAGACGCTGGGCCGTGACAGAAGATACTTCAAGCAGCTGGACAAGACCAACATCGCCATCGACAGTTATGATGAAGCCGACCGCCAGGTACCTTTCGTCGATACATCGAAAGACTATGGTCACAGCTTTGAAGATCCCAGAGGCATCTTCACCGAAGAGCAGGTCGCAACGGAGACCGGCAGATGCTTAAGTTGCGGTGCCACCATCATCGACCCCAACAAGTGCATTGGATGCGGTCTGTGCACCACCAGGTGTCAGTTTGATGCCATCCATCTCATCAGGGACCATCCCAAGGCCTCAACCATGAGATTTGCGGAAGACAAGATCACCGGCTTGATTGCCTACGCCGCGCCACGGGCACTGAAGATCTTACTGCACAGTGGCTCCGAAGAAGCCCGGATGATGGCCAGAAAACGCCGTGAGTATCTCAAGAGCACTAAGGAGTTCCGCAAGATGCACAGGCATACCGGCAACGCTGTAGACATTAACTCTCTGATGGACGATTAATAATGCACGAACTTGGCATCGTCTTTCACATCATCAGACAGGTTGATGAAGTCGCCGAGCAGAATGAAGCAAGGGAAGTCCGCGAGGTCACTCTGGAGATCGGCGAGGTCTCCGGCGTCATTCCCCATTATCTGGAGGAATGCTGGAAGTGGGCCTGTCTGAACAAGAGCAGATTCATGAAGGAATGCCAGCTGGAGATCATCAGTCTCAAGGCCACTTCCTTCTGCCAGGACTGTCAGAAACTCTATGACACGGCTGCCAACGGTAAGACCTGTCCATTCTGCGGCGGATCAAATACCTATCTGGTAAGCGGCAATGAGGTTTCAATCAAAAACAATGAGGTTGTCTGAACGGACAAACACAATGAAAACACTCGACTGGGAGGAAAACCACCATGGCAATTAACAAGACATATCAGGAATATATTGAAAAGGGGCTGCTGGATGACAGGCAATGCGCTTCGTTTGGTAATCTGGAT
>JAFZBT010000093.1 GCA_017561615.1 Erysipelotrichaceae bacterium | reverse complement strand
TCGACCGCCGAAGCTATGTGGCGGAGAAGTTCATTTACAGCCTGATCATGGAAGCGGCGGGAACGCTGTTCGGCGTAGCCGTCTATGTCGTCTGCTCGCTGATCAGGGGCTTGCCGATCGATCTGATCAGTTCGCTGCCCTACGTATTGGCCATCATGGCAGTCATGACCCTGGTTGTCTCCGGCATGATCGTCATCGAACTCAGATTCGGGGCGGAAAAGAGCCGGCTGGCCATGCTGGTGATCTATGGCGCCATCGCTGTAGTAATGCTTGCTCTCAGCAAGATTCCCGGCGGCTCTGAGCTGCTGGAGAAAGCCGTCGATCTGCTGGAAAGCGCCTCACCGGCGGTTGTGGCAGGAGTCATGATAATTATCGTCGCGATGCTTGATCTTCTGCTGTATTTCCTGGCAGTAAGGATCATGAAGAAAAAGGAGTTCTAAATAAAAGACTGAAAAGAGCAGCTCGGGCTGCTCTTTTCGTTATGAAGTTTTTCAGGAGGAGAAAAATCTTAATCAGGAAAGCAGAACGTCGTCGCTCTCCAGTTTCTGGTCGGAAAGTGAATTGAAGCGGTCGATCAGCTGCTGCTTGGTCAGCTGCTTCTTTTCCTCACCCGCGATGTCCAGAATGATCCGGCCTTCATTCATCATGATCAGCCGGTTGCCGTAATCGATGGCATCCTGCATGTTGTGGGTGATCATCAGGGTGGTCAGGCTGTCCTTGCTGACGAGTTCATCAGTCAGCTTCAGCACCTTGTCGGCGGTAGCCGGGTCCAGGGCGGCGGTGTGCTCGTCCAGTAACAGCAGCCGCGGCTTCCTGATGGTTGCCATCAGCAGGGTAAGCGCCTGGCGCTGGCCGCCGGAGAGCAGTCCGACCTTGGTGGTCAGCCGGCTTTCCAGGCCCAGATTCAGGGGCTTGAGCATCTCGACATATCCGGCCCGTTCCGAGCGGGTAATGCCGGGAAGCAGCCGTCTTCTTTCGCCTCTGCGGCTGGCCAGAGCGAGGTTTTCCTCGATCCACATGTCGGCCGCCGTTCCCATCAGCGGATCCTGGAAGACCCGGCCGATGTACTTGGCCCGCTTGTGCTCGGGCAGACGGCTGATGTCGATGCCGTCGATCTCGATCTTTCCGGAGTCGATCAGCCAGGTTCCGGCGATGGCGTTGAGCAAAGTACTCTTGCCGGCGCCGTTGGAGCCGATGACGGTGACGAAGTCGCCGTCATTGAGCGTCAGCGACAGGCCGTCGATGGCTGTCTTTTCATTTACCGTTCCCCTGTTGAAGGTCTTGCTGATGTTATTGATCTTAAGCATGGGAATCAGCAGCTCCTTTCCGGAAGTTGGGAATGGCCAGGAAGATGGCCACGATGATGGCGGTGAACAGCTTCAGGTCGTTGGAATCAACGCGCATCCACAGGATCAGCACCATGATCAGGTAATAGATGACGCCGCCGAGAATGACGAAGGTCAGACGCAGCCAGAAGCTGCTTTGCCTGCTGAAGAAGATGTCGCAGAGCACTTCGCCGATGATGATGGCAGCCAGGCCGGTTACGATGGCCCCGCGCCCCTGGTTGACATCGGCAAAGCCCTGATACTGGGACATCAGTGCCCCGGCAAAGGCAACGAGCCCGTTGCACAGCGCCAGACCGATCAGTGTGGTCGTGGCGGTGCTGATGCCGTTGCTCTTGGCCATGGCGGAGTTGTTCCCCGTAGCTCTGATCGAACTGCCCTGCTCGGTGCCGAAGTACCAGTAGAGGACAGCGATCAGAATCAGGGAAATCAGCGCGCCGATCAGGATGGTCCGGTTTACATAGCGGACATTGATCAGCAGCGGGAACTTATCAACGCTTATCGACTTCAGTGCTGAGCCCTGCATGATCCGCAGGTTAACGGAGTAGAGACCTATCTGAACAAGAATGGAGGAAAGAATGATGGGTATGTTCAGCTTGGTGTGAAGCAGACCGGTGACCGTTCCGCAGAGCAGTCCCACGGCAAAGGCGCAGATAAGTGAAACGTATGGATTGACACCGCTAAGCATCAGCATGATGCTGACGGCTCCGCCGGTAGCGAAGGAACCGTCTACGGTGAGATCGGAGACTTTAAGTACCCGGAAGGTAATGTAGATGCCCAGCGCCATGATTCCGTACAGGATACCGATGGCGACGCCTCCGGGCAATCGGGCAATCAAGCTGCTCAGTGTCATGGCTTTTCCTGCCTAGTCCATCTCCACATAGCCTTCCGGCACGGTGATGTTGAACTTTTCACAGAGAGCCTTGTTGTATTTGTAGGTCGGATTATCGAAGTACTGAACGGGCATGGTTGCCACAGTCGCCTTGCCTAACAGAATGTCAGCGGCCATCTTTCCGGTCTGGAAGCCGAGCTGGTAGTAGTCAATGGTCAGGGTGGCGATGCCGCAGCCTGAACAGATGCCTTCTTCGCCGGCGATTACCGGAATGTTGTTGTTGAGGATGATGCCGCCGATCAGCTCGGCGCAGTTGGCAGCCGTGTTGTCAGTGGGAATGTACAGAGCGTCGCATTCGCTGCAGGCCTGGGTGGTAACCAGAGAGACGTCAGCGGATGACGAGAATGAGAACAGTTTTACCGTCAGACCGTGAGCTTCCAGGTAATCCTTGACAACGCCGACCTGGAACAGGGAGTTGGGTTCGCCTGAGCAGTACAGCAGACCGATGGTCTTGGCGTCCGGCAGCAGATCCAAAAACATCTGAGCCTGCTTGTCCAGCGGAGCCAGATCGGAAGTGCCGGAGACGTTGATGCCGGTCACGTCAGTGAAATCGCTCAGTTCCAGAGCTACGCCGTAGGATGAGATGGAAGTTCCCAGGATGGGAATGGTGTTGGTGGAGGCGGCTGCGGCCTGCAAGGCCGGAGTCGCGTTGGCCATGATCAGGTCTACGCCGTCAGTGACGAAGCCGTTGCAGATGACGGTACAGGTCGCCGGGTCGCCGGCGCCGTTGCCGTCCAGGAATATGACGCTGTCGCCGATGGCTTCAGTCAGGGCGTCCTTGAAGCCCTGCGTGGCGGAATCGAGAGCCGGGTGCTGAACCAGCTGGCAGATGCCGATGGTGAAAGTGCCGTCTTCAGGCTTGGGCTGGCTGCAGCCGGCCATGGTCATAATCATTAACAGTGATAAGAGAATAGCGGTTAGTTTTTTCATTTGTTTCCCCTCCGAAATCAAAGGCTGCCTGTTGGCAGCCGCATAGATTAAACTTTACTGAATACACGCCAACGCAAAACGATTACTTTTTCCGGTAATTGAAGAAGAAATAAAAGTAAACGTAATAGCGTGAATTCTTCATAATCAGTTTCCCTTCTACCTGTATTCTAAACCTTATTGAAAATATGTCAACACAAAAACATGAAAATTTTCATCATTATTGAAAAAGGGCTGAAAGAAACGGCGGATAAGCGGGCTGTGTTATAATATAAACAGAAAAAGAGAGGTATATCATATGTTCACATTCTGGGGTGACGGAAGTGACGGCGCCAGGGAACTGGTCGACCAGATCATCGTCAGAAGCACGGAAAACTTCAACTGGACTTTCATCTTCATTCTGTCTGTCGTCTTCTATGTCTACTGGGACAACATGCAGAAGAAGGAATACAAGGTCATCGCAGCCGGTCTGGCTACCTATGGCGTTCACTGGCTTTATGAGATCGCCAATGCCGTCATCGCCCATGTATGGGGATACCCCCTGTGGTCCGTAAGCAACGCTTCCACGACCTTCATCATCCTGATCGGCGTCTGCTGGGAACTGAGCATGATGTTCTCGCTGTCGGGCATGATCTGTTACAAGATGCTGCCGGAAGATAAGAGCACCAAATACTTCGGCATCGACTGCAAGATCGTCGGAGCCGTTTCCATGGCGCTGCTGTTTGCCCTGTTCGAATCCTTCCTGGCGGCGACTTCCAACCATTCCTTCATCTGGGTTTACAGATGGTGGGGTGTTCTGCCGGTGTTCATCACTACCTACATTCCCTTCTTTCTGGCCTGCAATTACATCAACGAACTGCCGGACAGAAAGAAATGGAAAGTGCTGGGAATCTTATGGGGGACGGTGGCCTTGTTGCTGGTCATTCTGATTCCGGCAGGGATCATCTGACGGATTTGGTGTTTTTGCGCAAAAGAACTATAATGAGATAGTTGAAAAGGAGAGATAAGTTACATGAAGGGTAATGACATTCTGAGAATGCTGCTGGATGTCGTGCTGCTGGTGGCAGTCGTATATGTTGCCTGGCACCTCATCAAGTACGTGATGAGACTGGTGGCTGCCGGAACATCGATTCTGGTGGCGCTGATCTACCTGTTTGCTCCGCTGATCATCATCGGCCTGCTGATTGCCATTCTGATCAAGGTCAGCAAGAAGTAATCGATAAAGACAAAGTAAAAGGTCTGAACTTCAGACCTTTTCATCCGGCTTTACAGCCTGGTAAGAATGTCGCTCTTGCGCTTGTCGTAAGGGCGGTAGCGGACCGATATGTCCAGATGGTTGGACTTGCGGACCAGCGACTTCTGATGGGTAAAGCAGCGGAAGCTGGCCTCACCATGATAGCTGCCGACGCCGCTGTTGCCCACGCCGCCGAAGGGGAGATGGTGGTTTGAGAGCTGGACGACGCAGTCGTTGATGCAGCCGCCTCCGAAGCTCACTTCATTTTCCACAGTCTTCATGTGGCTTTCATCAGTTGAGAAAAGGTAGAGTGCCAGAGGCTTGGGCAGCCGCTTTATCTCGCTGATTACATCTGTAAAACTCTCATAGGTGAGGATGGGGAAGATCGGTCCGAACAGTTCTTCCTGCATGAGCTTGTTGGAGCGGTCAACATTGCGGACGATTGTCGGCTGGATCTGCCGGGTCTCTTCATTGTGTTTACCGCCGTAGGTTATCTGCTGATCCTTCAGCAATCCCAGCAGGCGTTCAAAGTGCTTCTGGTTGATGATGCAGGGGTAGTCGGCGATGAACTCCTTTTCATCCAGGGGATAGAACTGTTCGATCCAGTAAATGAGTCGGTCAACGAGTTGCCGTTCGACTGAATGGTGAACAAAGATGTGGTCGGGTGCCACGCAGGTCTGGCCGGCGTTGATGAACTTGCCGAAGACCAGCCGCTTGGCCGCCAGGTCGATGTCTGCGGTCTCGTCCACGATGACCGGGGATTTGCCGCCCAGCTCCAGAGCGATCGGTGTCAGCCTTTCCGCAGCCTTGATCATGACCAGTTTGCCGACCGCGACGCTGCCGGTAAAGAAGATGAAGTCAAAGGGTTGATCCAGCAGCTGCTGATTCTCCTGCCGGCCGCCCAGAACGACGGTTACCAGTTCTTCATTCAGGGCTTCGGAAACGATTGTTCTGATCACTTCGGAAGTATGAGGACTGTAGGCAGAGGGCTTGAGAGCGACGCAGTTGCCTCCGGCCAAAGCACCGGCCAAAGGCTGCATGGTCAGTAAGAACGGATAGTTCCAGGGAGACATGATCAGCACGCAGCCGTAAGGCTCACTGACGACGTAGCTGCGGGCGGGAATCAGAGACAGAGTAGTCCTCACCTTTTTCGGTTTCATCAGTCGGCGGAGGTTTTTTCTGAGATAGGAAACTTCGTTATAGAAGATGCCCAGTTCGGTAATGACGGCTTCGGTACGTGATTTGTTGAGATCCAGATGCAGAGCTTCGATCACTTCTTCTTCATGATTCCGAACAGCCTGTTCAAGGCTGCTCAGGGCAGCCAGACGGGCGGAAAGTTCAAGCGTCCTGCCGCTGTAAAAGTATTCCTTCTGTCTGTTCAGGGTTTCTTCGATCTTGCTCATAGCGTTACCTCGTTTTCAGGCGCCAGCGCCGTTTTATTACTGTCTAAATTGTAGAAAGCGGCATGACCAATGTCAAACCGGCGAACATTAGGGAAGATTACTAAATGAGTGTATAATGAGTTCATGAAGATTCAGATTGAAAAGATGGGCATCAATGGCGAAGGGATCGGCTATTACCGCAATAAGCCGGCCTTCATTGCGGGCTGTTTCCCCGGCGAAACCGTGGAGTGGAAGATCAGGGAAGACTGCCGAAGCTACTGCATCGGTTCTCTGATCAGAATTGAAAAGCGCAGCAAGCAGAGAAGAAAGGCCTTCTGTTCCCATAACCGCTTATGCGGAAGCTGTCCGCTGATGACATTGCAGTATGAAGCCCAGCTGGAAAATAAAAGAGAACTGCTGAAGGAAGCCTTCTTCAAGTACGCTCATCAGGAAATCGAACCGGAAATGACCGTTGCTTCAGACAGGCAGATGGCTTACCGCAACAAATGCGCCCTGCCGGTAGTAGAGGCTGACGGCCGGCTGGTCAACGCACTTTATCAGAGCGGATCCAATAAGCCGGTCATCATTGACCGCTGCCCGCTGCATGAAGAAACATTGGAAGAGATCCGTCTCGAGGTTCTCAGCGCTTTGAATGAGCAGCATCTGAAAGCCTATGATAACAGACAGAAAAAGGGAATCCGGCAGTTGATGGTCAGAGGCTTTGACGATCAGTATCAGGCCGTCATAGTCACCGGAGAGGAAAAACTGCCCCAAAGGCTGATCGATGACATCGTGGCTGACAGCCGGATCGTTTCCCTTTACCAGATCGTCAATACCGTCAGAAACCCGGTCAGTCTGCTTTCCGGCAAGTCCTTTCTGCTGGCAGGAAAGAAGAACATTGATCTGAGCATCGAAGGAAAGAAGTTCGCTCTGGCTCCGCAGTCCTTCTTCCAGCTGAATACTCAGCAGGCCATAAACATCTACCGTAAGGTCAGAGACCTGCTTGGCGAAAAGTGCGGCACCGTTGTCGAGGCTTTCTGCGGTATCGGCGTCATGTCGCTGATGCTGGCGGAAAGATGTCAGAAGATCATCGGCATTGACATCGAAAAGAGCGCCGTCGAAAACGCCAGAGAGAACGCCAGAATAAATGGCATCGGGAGTGCGGAATTCATCTGCGCTGACGCCAATGAGGAAATCGGCAGAATAGCCAGAAGACAGCCAATCGATGTCATGGTCGTCGACCCGCCGCGCAGCGGCCTGGGTGATGATTTCATTGAAACGATCCTCAAAAGCAGGCCAAAGAAGATAATCTACGTTTCCTGCAATCCCGCTACGTTGGCTAAGAACGTGGCAGAACTGGAAAGACATTATGAAGTGACGTTCATCCAGCCATATGACATGTTTCCGCAGACGCCGCATGTGGAGACCGTTGTTCTGTTGTCAGGGAGATAAGGTCAGAGCGTGAATCGCAGTTTTCGGAGGTAATAATGAAAGTCAGTTGTGTGTGGGAGCATAATGGGAGTGACAGCATTCTTTATGCTGAAAATTTAGTGGGTGCTTTTACAAGAGGCGCATCACTAAAAGAAACTGTGCTCAAAATGCCGGAAGAAATACGGCGCTTTCAACTCTGGAAGGGGGAGCCATCCATCAATGATTGTACTGTAGAGATCGTTCAGGAAAAGGAATCTGATTTAGAGGTCAAAGATGCTGACAGCGATGTGCTGTTCAGAACAGAAGAAATGCCTTTGAGCGCTGAAGAATACCGGTATCTCAAGTCGGTGGCAATGAAGTCGGCGGAAGATTTCTACGCTCTCTATGCATCATTTCCCGATAAGAACAGAAGTGCAAATCCGGTGCGAAAGACCTTTTACGGAGCCGTTCCCCGTACCGCCGAGGAAATGTATCAGCACACGAAAAACGTTAACGCATACTATTTTTCCGAAATCGGCGTTGATGCTGACAATGAGGGAACGATCATATCCTGCAGAGCAAGAGGCTTTGATGCTCTGGAATCCATTCCTGACTTTCTGTCGTTACCTGTCGTAACCGGCAGTTATGATGAACTATGGTCTGTAAGGAAGAGTTTGAGACGGTTTATCTGGCATGACAGGATTCATGCCAAAGCGATGTACAGAATGGGTGTCCTTACTTTTGGAGAGGATGTCATACCTGATTTATTCAGATTTGCCCGATGAATCCGGGGCTTGCATCTGATGTGATGAAGAAAACAGAATGGTAATAGTTTTCATGACACATACAGCGAAATCTATGAGCAGCCGTGCGAAAGCGTTGAATATGAGGAACGATAAGGAATGAATTATTTCGTTGAAGGTTTACAGGGAAGCGGAAAAAGCACCCTGGTCCGAAGACTGTCGGAAAAATACCCGGAATGCACAGCTGTCTGGGAAGGTGACTATTCCCCGGTTGAATTAGCCTGGTGCGCGCTGATGAACGAGTCCCAGTATGCG
>JAFZBT010000092.1 GCA_017561615.1 Erysipelotrichaceae bacterium | reverse complement strand
TCTGGCTATCTCACTGAAGGCATGGCTTGACTGATTGTTGATGTTCATCATGCCGCTGTTCATTTCCGATTCGATGCGTTCAAGTGACCTTGAGGAATAATCCGTGGCGCTGTAAAGCGAAAGCAGCTTTTCGCTGAGCTGCTGTGAACTGGCGGTTTCCCTTTCACTTACCGAGTCAAGCTTTCGGCTGAGAAGATTGAAACTGACCAGCAATATGATGCAGATGATCAGCAATATGGAAATGATGGCAATGTAAATCCAGTCCACGGAATTCTCCTTTCAAATCAATCTGCTGCCTTCCCAGGCAGCAGTTTTATTATCTTTCACTGTATATTTTCAGAAAGCTTACCAGCAGATCGGCAGCCTGGGAGGCGGCAGCGATGCAGAACTGTTCGAAGTCCAGATCATTGTTCTCTCTGGTGACGATGTCGGAAAGTGAACGCAGTATCAGAAACGGCGTCTTCTGCATACTGCAGCAATGGGCGATCGAAGCCGATTCCATGTCGCAGCAGTAAGCCTCAGGATAATCCCTGATGATCCTTTCGACATCTTCCTTCAGCGTCACGAAGGTGTCTCCGGAAACAATGTCGCCCCGGTAGATGTGCGTTCTGCAGTTGCCTCTGAAGGCACTGACTGCCAACTGATTGAGCTGGGGATCGCCGTGGAAGACATACTGATTGGTGTCAAAGCCGTTTGGCTGATTGTTGATCACCAGATTGTTCCAGTCATGATAGGTCAGCCTTTCGCCGACGATGATGTCCAGCGTGTTTTCAAAATCCCGGCATCCGCCGGCTACCCCGACGTTTATAAGCAGCTCAGGATGAAATCTGCTGATCATCATTGAACAGACAACAGCGCTGGCCACCTTGCCTACTCCGCATTCGGAAGCGACGGTTTCCCTGTCAGCTATCAAGCCGCAGTAATAAGTCATCCCGTCTTCTTCAACGGCATGCACGGGATCCATTCTTGCGACTACCTCATTTAGCTCGCTTTTCATTGCGCATAATACAGCTATCATTTTTCTTCCTTTCCGGCCAGAAACTCAGCCTGCTGAAGGTGGACGAGGGCAAATGCTGAATCAAGATCCCTTAATGCCAGATCGATCTCCCTGCTGGAATCATAGCCGCGGGAAGGATCAAGCTTGTCGGCAATGTAGACGATCTTGCTGTAGGGATCTCCGTGATCGCCGAGACAGTGATGACGGATGGCCTTAAGCATGACCTCATCCTTCATGCCGTAATCATGCTTCAGAAGGTATGCTCCGACATAGGCGTGCCATACGGCGGCGGGATATGCATACTCATACGGTTTCCACACCTTCATGTACTCTTCCATCTGCTGATCGCTCATGCCTTTGGCAATGTCATGGTAGATGCCGATGAGAAAGGCCTTATGGGAATCCAGATGATGGGCTTCAGCCAGCCGGCAGCAAAGATCGGCCACCGACACGCTGTGGCGGTAGCGGTGATCGTTGACACTGTTGCGGACGATCGAATCGGCATAGATGCCTGATTCGATGACATCTCTCCTCAGATACTCCGGCAGAAGCCTGAAGTCGCCTTTACGCACTTCAGCGCTTCCTTTTCTGTCTTCGTCGCTTTCATCCAGTCTTACGGCAGATATGCCTTTGAAATCTTCAATCGAGTCAGCCACATTCATGTGCCTGAAGAAAGAAGTTGCCTTCTTGATCAGACAGTAGCGGTTGATTATGTCAGCATTGGCAGTCTTTTCATCGATCAGGAAATAAAGAGTGCCTATGTCATTCTTCTTAATGAACCGGCGGGCCGATTCAAGATGTCCGACAGTAATTGGGTCAAAACTGCCGCAGTAGATTCCCGTTCTCTTCATCTCGGCAGTTCAATTACCGGTTCACGGTTGTTGCGGCGGAAAATAACGATCTTCCTTCCCAGCTGACTGATCAGTTCGGAATTTGTGCTGGCAAGCACGTCAAGAACAATTTCGCCTATCTCCTGCTCACAGCTTTTCAGAACGTTGATCTTGAGAAGCTCGTGCGAGGTGAGATACTCGTCAATCGAATTGATGATGTTGTCCGTAAGTCCGTCCTTACCGATGATTATTACCGGCTTAAGCGGGTTTGCCAGTCCTTTAAGGTATTGTTTCTGTTTTTTCTTAAGCATCAGATCATCGCCTTTCTCTTGATCACCTGTACAGATGACGGCACATAGATGTCAACATCCGCCTTTTCGGCGGTTATGGTTATGAAGCCCAGGCCGCAGATGAAATAGTCGCTCTTTCCCATGTGACGGAAATGGACACGCTTGTAATCCTGCGGATAGCGGTATTGGGTGGGAACCGTAGACAGTTCATCATGTCCAAAGTTCTTCTCCCATAGTTTTCTTACGTTTTCCGTTTTTCCCCGATGCACCTTCAGCTGATTTGAAAGATAGGTCACCGCGCTGAAGGAGTTTTCCGAGCTCATTTCCACTCTTGCCAGGCCGGAAAGTGACAGTGACTGTTCTCCCGTCAGCTGGTAGACCGTCGGTCTTACGGTTTTCTCAGGTACGACTCTCTTGAGATCTCTGACATTGAGACAGGCCTGCATGCTTTCATTTATCCAGAGACCGGCGCTGTCAAAGATATGATACTTTCCGCTCTTTATCTCGTTGATCCTCATCGTCGTAGCCGGATAGGGATTAGTTGTCACGATATTCTCAGAAAGCAGTTCATTTATGATCGTGCTCTTGCCGACATTGGCGACACCGGTCATGATGACCGGCTGATTTACGTCAATGAAACGGTCAAATGTCTCAGTGAAATCAGCATTGATACCTCTGGTGATGACCGCCCGGCAGCGTAGCCCAAACTCATTTATCCTCATCCTGACATAATCAGCCAGTTTCTCCAGATTGATGTTTTCCGGTAATAGATCGCATTTGTTCAGAATGATCATGCATTCATGGTCTCGGTAAAAAGTCGTCAGAGAAGACCGGAGTGATGTTTCCAGGTCAAAGATGTCGATTACCCAGATAAACTGTCCGCTCAACTGTGAAAGGTCATTAAGTATCGTTTCATTGTCGGGGATGAAGTCCTTGACCACGTGAGCATCATAATGAGTCATCCGGAAACATCTCTGGCAGTAATCCATCTCCATGCTTACGACGTAGCCAAGAGCCTGACTGTCCGTATTCTGCAAGGTGATGCCGCAGCCTCTGCATTTCTTTTCCATTGCCTACCCCAGGAAACGGCTGTATACATAATAGCCGCTGATCAGGATGAGAATTATTACCTGGATCAGAATGATCCGGCCAAGCACACCGGCAATCCGGTCCTGTCTTTCATCCTGGATGTAGAAGTCATCATCGACCTGCTCATCATGAGAGATCCTTTCCCCTTCCTGGTTGAACATTTCTTCCGGGCGTTCATACTGTCTCTTGCGTCTTTCAATGTCTTCCTTGGAAAGGTCATTGGTCATGACCAGCTGCGGCATGCCGCTTTCATTGATATAGGAATTTGCCGAGAGATTAATGTAGTTTATCTGCGTCTTGGTCAGGGGATCGTTATCTTCCGGAACCTTCATGGTAATAACGTTGTCTCTTAAGGTGCTGTCTGCTCTTTCATGGTCAGCTGCCGGCTCAGAGTCCCGCTTTTCTTCTTCGGTGGCAGAATTCACTTCTGCTTCCGTATCTTCGCTAAATTCCCTTACAGCCTTGGTAGCGATCATGGTCTGTTCATCTGTCAGACTGTTGCCGTCGCTAAGTTGCTTACCTGACGCTTCAGCAATCCCGCTTGATTCCTCAAGGCTAAGATCTTCTTCTTTTTCTTCATCCGCCTCTTCAACTGTTATCATGTCCATGATCCGGTATCCGCTTCTCTTAAACAGCAGGAAAATCGCGGTAACCGCGATGATCAGGGCCAGAATCCCCAATGCCAGCTGAAATACGGCAGTTTTCATGAAGTGGTATCCGTTGAAATAGGTTACCAGGAAAAACGATGCCGCAAACAGCGCTGCGTAAAGCACGCTCATCAGGATAATGCGTTTCAATCTGGTCATAAGCTATACCTCCAGGCGCAGTTCTTCATATTCTTCCTGCTTTTCAGGCTGCTGGGGATAGTCAACGATCCTGACTTCCCTGATGCCGGTGCAGTGATAATAGCTGCGTGCCAATGCCGATACCGAGAAGCGCGATTCAGCGTCCATCAGCGTAATGTCCTTGATCTTCAGGTGGGAAGGCTCTCCCTCGCATACGACATTGAGATCATCATTGAGTGATCCACAGATGCTGTAGCGGACAACGGCAGGATTGGTCTTGTTTCTCTTGGCGATCAGCACGCCCTTGGTTGCCCGTTTTGTTTCGGGTATGTCGTTTATCTTGATTCTCTTGGAATTGCCTCTGACGGTCAGATAAACCATCTCTGAATCGTTTCTGGTAATCAGCGTCATGTCTGCCAGAGCGTCATCGCCGCTGAAGCGCATTCCGATGATTCCCTTTGCGCGGGCACCGATCGGATTGACTTCGTCAAGCGGGAATTTCATGGAATATCCGGCCTCCGATACCAGGTACATCGTATCGCCCTGATAGCCGATCCTTACGGCGATCATCGAATCTCCTTCTGTCAGCAGCATCGCCGTTGAACTGCGCGATGCCCTCTGCAGCTTGAATTCAGCCAGCGGCGTCTTCTTAATCATGCCGCTGCGGCTGGCGGTAACTACCCAGCAATAGGAATCGAAATCACGGACGATGAGGCAGCCGATGAACTTTTCGTTATTCCTTACCTTCACATAGTTGGAAATGTGCTTGCCGATCTCCTTCCACTTGAATTCCTCAAGCTCATAGACAGGGATCTGGACGTATTCGCCTGATTCCGTGAAGATCAGCAGCGTATCGTAGCTGTCCGCTTCGCTGACACCGATCAGCTCATCTTCATTCTTCAGGCCGGTAAGAGCGTTCTCGGAAGCGTTGTAGGACTTCATACTGACTCGTTTGATGTAACCGTCCCGGCTCAGGCTGACGACTACTCTTTCATTGACGATGGTGGACATCTTATCGATCACGATGTTCTCGACTTCTCTTTCGATGACCGTCTGCCGGTCGTGACCGTAGATCTCAGCGGTGTTGCGCAGTTCACTGCACAGAGCCTCCGCGAGCCGCTTTTCGTTGTGAATGATCTCATTGAGATCCTTCATTTCCTCGACCAGTTTCTGGTATTCGGTGCGCAGTTCGACGATGTCGGTATTGGTCAGACGGTAAAGACGCAGGGTAACGATCGCCTCAGCCTGTTCCTCTGAGAACTGGAAGCGGGCGATGAGGTTCTTCTTGGCATCGGCCTTATCCTTCGATGAACGGATGATGGCAATTACCTCATCCATGACGCTGACGGCCTTGATCAGACCTTCCAGAATGTTGCAGCGGTCTATGCGCTTGCGGAACTCGAACTTGCTGCGCTTGAGGATGAATTCCTTCATGAAGGCGATATAGGCGTCAAGGGCATCGCGCAGTCCTAAAAGCATCGGCCGGTTATTGACGATGGCGATCATGTTGTAGTTGTAATAGACCTGAAGGCTGGTATTCTTGTACAGATAGTTCAGTATCAGGGAAGCGTCGGCATCCTTATGGACATCGATGACGATCTTCAGGCCGTTGCGGTCGGATTCGTCACGGCAGTCGATGATGCCGTTTATCGAGTTGTTAAGGCGGATCTCATCGATCTTTCTTACGATATCGGCCTTGACCACCTCATAAGGTATTTCCGTTATGATGATGTGCTGCTGACGCTTGTCAGCTTCGATCTCCGCCTTTGCCCTGACAACGATGCGTCCCCGTCCGGTCCGGAAAGCTTCGGTTATTCCCTCATGACCCTGAACGATGCCGCAGGTCGGGAAATCCGGGCCCTTGATGAACTGCATCAGTTCTTCCAGGGAACAGTCGGGATTGTTGATGCGGTATATTGTTCCGTCAACTACCTCTCTGAGATTGTGCGGCGGAATGTTGGTGGCGTAGCCGGAGGCGATTCCCTTGGAGCCGTTTACCAGCAGGTTGGGGAACTTGGCCGGCAGAACCGTCGGTTCATTTTCGGTATCGTCAAAGTTGGGAGTCCAGCTTACCGTTCCCTTGTCGATGTCTTCGAGAAGCTCATGGGTAATGGCCGCCAGTCTGGCTTCCGTATAACGCATGGCAGCGGCCGGATCGTTGTCGATGGAGCCGTTATTGCCGTGCATCTCCACTAACGGATGATTCATCTTCCAGGACTGAGACAGGTGGATCATCGCCTCGTAGACGGATGAGTCGCCATGCGGATGGTAGTTGCCGATGACCAGGCCGACTGTCTTGGCGCTCTTGCGGAAGGGCTTGTCAGCCGTGTTGCCGTCCTTGTACATGGCATACAGGATCCTTCTCTGGACCGGTTTAAGACCGTCTCTGGCATCCGGCAGAGCTCTTTCCTGAATGATGTAGCGGGCATAGTCGCCGTATCTTTCCGAAACCAGATCATCAAGCGGTGCCTGGATGATCGTTTCGTTGATTACCTGCTGCTGTTTCTTCATTTTTCTTCCTCCAGATGGTAGCTGTCTTCCAGAGTGAATACTACGTAATCTTCAATCCAGTTTCTTCTGATGTCGGCATCTCTGCCCATCAGAACGTTGAACTTGTTATCCGTGGCGATGTTATCGTCGATATGGACCTGAACAAGCGTCCGGTTTGCCGGATCCATGGTGGTCTCCCAAAGCTGCTCGGCATTCATTTCGCCAAGTCCCTTGTAGCGCTGGATCTCAACCTTGCCGTGCTCTTCTTTGATCTGACTGAGCTCATCGTCATTGAATGCGTACCAGGTCTCCCTGCCCTTGGTGGCCTTGTACAGGGGCGGCAGGGCAATGTATACCATGTTGTTGTCAATAAGCGGCTTCATGTAGCGGTAGATGAAAGTCAGTAACAGTACCTGAATGTGGGCGCCGTCCGTATCAGCATCGGTCATGATGATGACCTTGCCGTAATTGCTGGATTCCACATCAAAACTGTCGCCGACACCGGCACCGATGGTATATATGAGCGTACTGAGTTCTTCATTGGCGTTAATTTCTTCCATGCGGGCATCTTCGGTATTGAGAACCTTGCCGCGCAGAGGCAGAATGGCCTGATACATGGAGTCGCGTCCCTGCTTGGCGCTGCCGCCGGCTGAGTCGCCCTCAACGATGAACAGTTCCTTTTTACGGGAATCATTTGAATGAGCGGGAGCGAGCTTTCCGGAAATCAGTCTTTCCGCCTTCTTGTTGTTCTTCTTGCCCTCTCTTACCGCCTGGGCAGCGACTCTGGCTGCTTCTCTGGCCTGATAGCTTCTGAGCATCTTTCTGGTCAGAAGATTGGCCATTTCCTTGTTTTCCTCCAGCCAGAAGCTGAGCTTTTCCGTAATGAAGCTGTCCAGTGCCGTACGGGCTTCCGGAGTTCCCAGCTTTGATTTCGTCTGTCCTTCAAACTGCAGGATGTCTTCGGGTACGGCAACGGAAATGATGCTCGTAAGTCCTTCTCTGATGTCCCGGCCGTCCAGATTGGGGTCCTTATCCCTGAGGATGCCGTTACGGCGTGCATAATCGTTGAAGCACTTGGTAAAGGCAGCCTTATAGCCGATTTCATGCGAACCGCCGTCCGTGGTTCTTACCTTGTTACAGAATGAATAGGTATTCTCGTCGCGGTAGGAATCAATGAACTGGAAGGCGACGTCAATGTCAATGCGGTTGGCTGTGCCGCTGAAGCGGACGATCGGCGAAAGACCGGTCTTGTTTTCATGCAGGTACTCAATGAATGCCTGCAGGCCGTTTTCATAACAGTATTCGGCAGACTGTCCGGTTCTTTCGTCTTTGATGATGAGCTTGAGGCCTTCGGTCAGGAATGCCGCTTCCCGGACACGCTCAGCGATGGTGTTATAGCTGTAGTCAATGTGGCTGAATATTTTCTTGTCCGCCAGAAAGCGTACCTTGGTGCCGGTTTTGGTCGTCGGTCCCAGATTCTTCAGCTTGGATACCTTGGAACCGCCGTTTTCAAAGCGCATGAAGCCGATCTTGCCGTTATAGCAGGAAGTCACTTCCATCCATTCGCTGAGCGCATTGACAACGGAAGCGCCGACGCCGTGCAGTCCTCCGGCCATCTTGTAGCCGGACTCCGAGGAGAACTTGCCGCCGGCATGCAGCTCGGTATAGACGACCTCTATGGTCGGCTTGCCTGATGAGTGCATGTCCGTCGGAACGCCTCTTCCCTCGTCCTCCACGCAGATCACGTTACCCTTTTCAATGGTTACCTTGATGACCTTTCCGAAGCCGTTGATCGCTTCGTCCATGGCGTTGTCCAGAATTTCCCACACCAAATGATGCAGGCCGTAATGGTCTGTTGATCCTATATACATTCCCGGTCTTTTTCTGACCGGTTCCAGGCCTTCAAGTTTGATGATGCTGCTGGCATCATACTTCGTGCTTTTTGCCACAGTAAAACACCTCAATTCAAGTATATTATACCACATACGTAAGTCATATTCCTAAACCTTCAGAGTCAAATACTGTATAATGTATGCGAGGATAAGTCTATGAAATACGTCATCTTTTCCATATTGAATTATCTCATCGGCTCAGTACCCTGGGCGCTGGTCATCGGCAAGGTCTTCTATCATACCGATGTCCGCCAGTACGGTTCCGGCAATCCCGGAGCGACCAATACGGGACGTGTTCTGGGCAGAAAACCGGCAGTCATCGTTGCTCTGCTGGACGGCGTCAAAGGCACGCTTGCATACCTTCTGGAAGCGCTGATCGATCCTTCAGCCGCCCTGTTTGCCAGCCTTTTCACCGTTATCGGACACTGCTACCCGGTATTTGCCTCCTTTAAGGGCGGCAAGGGCGTAGCGACCGCCATGGGAGTGATCCTGGGCATCTCCTTATCTTCAGTCAGGATGTTTGCCTTCTGCTTCGTCATTCCGCTTATCGTCTGGTTTCTGATCTCGCACTTTACCGATTATGTATCCCTGGCTTCGCTGTTCGCCTTGCTGATATCTGCCTGCCTGTCGACTGTTGCTGCCGATAACATCTACATAACCCTTATTCTTACACTCATCTTCGCGCTGGTAGCGTTCCGCCATCGCGAGAACATCAAGCGCCTGATTGAAGGGAACGAATCCAAGAAGAATTACTGAAAAAAAAGGGACTTAGTCCCTTTCATTATGCCGGTTTCTGACTGACAGGATGACGATGTCATCCTTTTCTATGGCGCTCAGCAGACGGTAATCCCCCAAGGTGTATTTCCAGCAGCTGTAGTTGTACTTTTCCAGCTGATAACCATAAACTCTTGGATTGTAGCAGTTTTCGAGGTTGCGGTTAAGCCAGCCCAGGATCAGCGATCCGGTGACCGGATCAAGCTGTTCCAGCTCCTGTTGGGAAGCAGGTGTGAAGCGTACGGTAAAGGCCATCGCTATTTCCTCTTGAGCAGATCGTCGAGAGTTACCGACTTATTCTCGGCATGGTACTGCTGCAGCAGCTTCTGATAATCCTGAAGATCGATGTCATCTTCAATGCGTCTCAGTACCGATTCTCTGACCAGATCAGATACCGTCATATTATGAAGCGAAGCATATCTCTTGAAGAGTTCTTCGTCTTCTTTCGTAAGTCTCAGTGAAATCGCCATGTGCACCTCCTGTATGACTGTGTAATACTAAGATATCATCTTTTCGTTTTAATGACCATTAAGATGATTCTTCTTTATGTACGTCGGATAATCATAGAAACAGATGTCCATGTCGACAGCTCCGGCAAAGCCGGATACCTTGCCATTGTCGGTGAACTGCCAGATCCGGAAATCCTTGCGGAAGTATGTCGGCCAGGTCACATTCCAGTGAGCCACCCAATGATCATAACGTCCGTTGCTCTTGTTCAGCATTGCTGCGTATGAATAAACGATGCAGGCATAGCCGTTTTTCTCCATTACTTCGCAGTATGCGTTGATGATCTCGTTAAAGGTGGTATTAAGCAGGAATTTCTGGCTGCGGTCCTCGATATCGATCATGATCGGGTATTCAAACGTTTTGCCGGCGATCCACTTGAGCATCGCATTGGCTTCGTTGCGGGCTTCATAGGCACTGGTGGCCATAATGTAGTGATAGGCACCGATATCCATGTTCGCTGCACGGGCAGAATTGTAGTTTCTGTCAAAATTGCGGTCTTTTTCATTCGCTCCGTATCCTGCCCGGATGTAGACGAAGTCAATGCCTTCCGCTCTGGCACTTCTGAAGGTGTCGGCTGTAAGGTTATTGCCGTTCCAGCGGGATATGTCGATGCCGTAGGCGACAGCATCGTAGACCGCAACGGTAATCATCGAATATGCGCTCTTATGCTTATCGGCGACCATGACAACGCACTTTCCCTCCGATACGCCGGTGATCGTGCCTTTTTCGTCAACTGTCGCAATGTTTTCGTTGGATGAAGAGAATACGATATCATCAGATGAACTGCTGTAGCGGATGTTATAGTTTCGGCCGACCATGACAACGGCAACATTGTTGTCTACTGACACTCGGCTGTTGGAAACCACAACTGTCAGCCTGGCAATAACGTCAGAACCGTCACAGCTGCGTACGGTCACCGTACAGTCGCCATACGCCAGGGCCGTTACTTTTCCCTCGCTGTTGACGACCGCCACATTGGTATTATCCGACTCGTATATCAGCTTACGGTTGCCGGCATTTCTCGGCATGGCGCTGGCGTTTATCAGATACGTATTTCCTTTGCGGAGTCTGATGGAATCTGTGTTGAGTATTATCTCTTCAACAAGCTGCTGAACGCGAACCAGGTAGGATACCGTGTTCTCATATTCATCGGTCATGTAGATGTTGCAGATGCCCGGTCCCCTGGCGGTAACTTCACCATCCGGGCTGACGGAAGCCACACTGTAATCAGTTGTCGAATACATGAAGCTTTCGCTCCACATCTGGACAAAGACATCAAAATCGCCGGGATCGCATTTGAAGCTTTCTCCAACACTCATAAGGAAGTACTTATCCTGCAGATTCTCGCTTTCCACCCTGATGACATCGTCATGCTGACCGCTGCGGGTCTGCATGCGGACGGTTGCTTCACCGGAACCGACGGCGATCATGACTCCCCGTTCATCTATGGTTACGACGTCCTGATTTAGGGAAATGAAGCTTACCGTTTCATCAAATCCGGCGGGAAGCTGCCGGCTGTGCAGCATCGTCTGGCTTCCCAGTTCAAAGGCATTGGTTGCCATGCTAAGGGAAAGGTCGATCAGCGTATAACTGCGGTTGAGATTCTGCAGATAGCGTTCGGCATAGGAATCGCGGTATACATAATAACTGAAGCTGCTTCCCAGTGCGCTTTCCCCCATGTATTCTACCGACTGAGGAACGGTCATCACGGCAACTGTATCAGAACTGCTGTCACTGTCAAAGGCCTTGCGGCCGATGCTCTTCAGGTTGGATGTCAGCATGATGTTCTGAATCAGGGTATCATTATAGAAGCACTCGATGCCGATCGCTTCGACGGTGTCGGGCAGGTCAACGATCTGAAGGTTGACGAGATTGCGGAAGCAGTAGTTTCCAAGATAGCGGACGCCGTCTTCGACCGTCAGCATGGTGATTGATTCGCTGCTGTCGGCCCAGACAGTCCGCGTCTGCGATCCGAGGTCCTTCATGAAACCGTCAAGGCCAAAGGAAATGACCAGCTCATTGAGGTTTTCCATTCCGTCAAACGGTTTTTCAGCCAGTAGATGAGCCGGCCATGTAAGTGAAAGGACGTCGCCGCACTTATAGAAGGCTTCGTCCTCAATTCTGTTGATTGTGTCGCTGATCACGATGCTTGTGACATTCTCGCAGTTAAAAGCCTTTCTGGCTATGCTGGTAACTTCATAGTCGGAAAGATATGAGGGGACGATGATGATGCTCTCTTCATCAGAGCCCTCATATTTGATGATTTCAGCGCTGTTATCGGCATTAAGACGGTAGGTGTAGCCATTTTCATTGAAGACATCATAATCCGACTTCTTCATGAACATGAAATAGCTGCCTGCGCATAAGCCCAATACCAGCAGAATGATCACAAGTTTCTTCAGCATTTTCTATAGCTTTGCCTTTACCTGGGCGAGCTGCTCGGTGACGATATCGTACTGCGATCTGTAGCTCTCCAGTTTCTCCTTTTCATTATCGATCTTTTCCTTGGGCGCCTTGGCAATGAAGTTCTGATTATTAAGCATTCCTTCACTGCGTCTGATCTCGCCTTCCAGACGTGCCTGCTCTTTTAACAGTTTATCATATTCAGCCTGGTAATCAATGATCTGAGAGGCGCTGACTGCCAGTGAACCGCTGGACAGCGGACGGACGATCATGTCATCACTCTGTTCATTGGTGCATCTGACTCTGGCCAGCTTCGTGAGCATGTTGTTCATTTCCACGTCTGCATCGATCAGCTTACCGTTTTCATCCTTCAGAGTGATCTCGATCATTGTCGAAGGCTTGATGTCATAGTCAACGCGCAGCTGACGGATAATTGAGATCACGGAAATGATCAGGTCAACATCCTCAGTGCTCTCTCCTTTCAGTTCCATGACCTCCGGCCAGCTGTCAACACAGAGCGCCCTGGCCTTATGCGGCAGATCAGAATAGATCTTTTCCGTCACAAAGGGCATGAAGGGATGCAGCAGCTTCAGGATGGCGATCAACGTATACAGGAGCGTCGACCTGGTTGCCCTGACGATCTGCGGATCTTCCGAGTTAAGAGTCGACTTGCTCAGTTCAATGTACCAGTTGCAGAAATCGTTCCAGACGAAGTTGTACAGTTCATTTCCGACGATCGCAAACTCATACTTCTCCATGTTGGCGGAAGTTGAGGCTATGGTCCTGTTGAGCTTGTCGAGCAGCCAGCTGTCGATGCTGTTGAGATGGGAAAGATCAATGTCTTCGATCTTCATTCCTTCGGTATTCATCTGCACGAAACGGCTGGCGTTCCAGATCTTGTTGATGAAGTTCCAGGCAGCTTCCACCTTGGTGTCCGAGTAGCGCAGGTCTGCACCGGGCGTTGAATTGGTGGTAAGGAAGAAGCGCAGGGCATCAGCTCCGAAACGCTGCTTGACATCCATCGGGTCAACGCCGTTGCCCAGCGACTTGCTCATCTTGCGGCCCTGTTCATCTCTGACCAGTCCATGGATGAGTACATCACGGAAGGGACGGTCATGAGTGAAGTGTCTGGCCTGGAAAGCCATGCGGGCGACCCAGAAGAAGATGATGTCATAACCGGTAACCAGGCAGTCCGTTGAATAGTAGCGCTGGTAGTCCGGGTCATTTTCATCGGGCCAGTTAAGGGTCGTAAACGGCCACAGGGCGCTTGAGAACCAGGTATCCAGAACGTCTTCGTCCTGGATCCAGTTTTCCGGATCAGCGGGATCGGTCATCTCGCAGTAGATCTCGCCGGTTTCCTTGTGATACCAGACGGGGATCCTGTGCCCCCACCACAGCTGACGGGAAATGCACCAGTCTTCGATGTTTTCCAGCCACTGCAGGAAAGTCTTTTCAAAACGTTCGGGATAGAAATGGATCTTGGTATCATCGCTGTTCTGATATTTCAGGACATCTTCAGCCAGCGGCTTCATCTTAACAAACCACTGCTTTGACAGATAAGGCTCAACGATGACATCCGTTCTCTCGGAATAGCCGACGTTGTGCTCAATGTCTTCCAGATGATCAAGATGTCCTTCGTTTTTGATTCTCTCAACCAGTTTTTCCCGGCATTCATATCTGTCCAGGCCCTCATATTCGCCGGCCAGAGCGTTCATGGTTCCGTCCGGGTTGATGCAGACAGGCTTGTCAAAGCCGTACTTTTCGCCGATGATGAAGTCGTTGGGGTCATGAGCGGGCGTACACTTCATGGCGCCGGTTCCGAACTCAATGTCAATGTAGTCATCGGTAATGATCGGCAGAGGCTGATGGTTGGCGGGATTAATGGCATGCATGCCCACGATGTCCCTGTAACGGTTATCATCAGGATGCACGACAACGCACACGTCACCGAACATTGTCTCCGGCCTGGTCGTGGCAACCACGATCTGTCTGCCGTTTTCCACAATGTCATAGATGAAATGGTACATGTAGGCCTTTGTGGGCTTATAGATGACCTCAATGTTGCTGAGGGCCGTCTTGGCAGCCGGGTCCCAGTTGATTATTCTTTCACCCTGATAGATCAGACCTTCCTTATAAAGCTGAACGAACGCTTTTCTGACGGCTCTGGAAAGCCCTTCGTCCAGAGTAAAGCGTTCTCTGGTATAATCCAGAGCAATGCCCATCGCGGCCCACTGCTTGCGGATATGACCGGCGTACTCTTCCTTCCAGGCCCAGGCCTGTTCCAGAAATTTCTCTCTGCCGATGTCGTAGCGGGAAACACCCTGTTCCTTCAGACGCTGGTCAACCTTCGCCTGGGTGGCAATGCCGGCATGGTCCATGCCCGGCAGATAGAGCGTGTCAAATCCGCACATCCTCTTGTAACGGGTGATGATGTCCTGCAGCGTATTGTCCCAGGAATGTCCCAGATGCAGCTTACCGGTTACGTTCGGCGGCGGAATGACCAGACAGTACGGTTTCTTGCTGGTATCGCCGGCCGTGAAAAAGCCTTCTTTTATCCAGTCTTCATACTGTCCTTCTTCAACTTTCAGGTGATCATATCTGGTATCTAGCATGCTAACCCCTCCTCAAAAAACAAAAGCGTCACCAAAGGACGCTTAACGTGGTACCACCTTAATTACTTCTCGATAAGTTAACGCCTTAATACGGACAGGCTTACTGCTTTTTCAGCCCATCAGCTCCGAGACGACTTCCCTGATCACCTCTGATGCCGTTTCACCATCCCGGCATTCTCTGGTTTCCGGTTTTCAGATACTGCTTCTCTTCTTCGCCTGTTTTGATTATAGAGTATCGACCTGCTAAATGCAAGTTCATAAAGCCATGAAAAAAAGCGGCATTGCCGCTTTTATGAATCAGACGATTTCGAGGATGCCGTAGTCACCGTCTTCCCTCTTGTACATGACAGAGGTGATCTTGGTGTCGGCGTCGCGGTAGACGAAGAAGTTGTGGTCCATCAGCTCCATCTGCATGATGGCGTCTTCGGAATCAAGGTCCTCAATGATCACTCTCTTGACTCTCTTGACTTTCTCCTCTTCCTCATAGCCTCCTTCATCGATGAAGGTCTTGGCCAGTTTTTCTCTGTGTCTCCTGCTGAGTCTGCCCTTCTGGCCGCGCAGCTGCGATTCAAGTTTCTCAATCGATTTATCAATGGCATCACGGATGTCGTGGTCAATTACTTCTGATCTGAGGAAGCCTACCTTGGAAGGGATCGTCACCTCCAGCTTAATGTCGTTACCATGTCTCTTTACCATTGCCTGAGCGGTTGTTGACTCATCGATGAGCAGGTACTTTTCAATCAGCGCGAGCTTGTCGCTGAGTGTCTGCTCGGTGTCCTTGGACACGCTCAAATCCTTGGCATAAACATTTACTTTCATATATTTTTCCTCCCATAGTCTTACAGACTATTTATCTTCCGTTATTCTGATGAGCCAGCTGAGAACGCGGTAGAGCGAATATGAGTCAAGTCCGCAGTATTTATACAGACGTTCAAAGTAGCTCTCTCTGTCTTTCAGGTCGTCGCTGGCTTCCAGAAGCCGGTGGATCTCCACAGCTTCGAATCCGTTTGCGACTTCCAGATCGTGATATGAATGGCCGCTGTCGGCGATTTCCTCTATTACCTTCAAAGTGAATGAACCGCGCATCCGGGTATCATATATCAGACCGCCGATGAACGGGTCTGCCATGTCGACCATCCGCCTGTTTATGGCATTGAGCTTCTCCGCATGTTCGGGCATCAGCTGAGCGAATTCACTGATTCTGATCTTCTCCGCTCCCCTGGCGTTATAGGCAAATACCGTTCCCTGTTCAGGCATGTGTTCAAGCATCGACTCCGCCAGCTTACGGCGGCAGTCGCCTTCACCGACAAACTGATAATGGGCAAGTTCACTGCCGTCATAGACATGCAGTGAATACTGGAAGACACTTACGTCCATCGGCTTCATGCCCTCAAAGGGCGGTATCGGATAGAGATCCCATTCAAAGTCGATGAAGGAAAGCGGATATACGATCGCTTCCGCAAGCCATTGCTTCAGAAGCAGCTTCTCATAGAACAGTCCGCCGTTACGGTCAGCCATGATCTGGGCATACTGTACGCGGCTGCCTTCCAGGCGATTGGGATCGGCATCTCTCAGATAGCGGATGCCGTCGTAATACATCTGCCGCTTATATTGCGAGGATACAAGCGTAAGGATGCTGTTATCCTCATAGCTGCTCTCTTGAGGGAAACAGGCTTCGTAGAACTGGCAGCGGTTGCGTCCGGAGCACTTGCTGCTGTGCTGAGGATCTTCCGGCTGATAGTTCTCGATTTCCCTTACCGTTTCCTCAAGGTCAATGTCCAGAGTAAGAACATGTTCAAGGATCGTATTGTCACGGTAGTTTTCCGCGATCTTCCATAGTTTATGATGATCAAGGCTCTTGCCTCTCACATATTCGCCGTTAAGGTGAATTATGAAGATGTCATCGACCGCAATGCCCAGTTTCGCCAGTACTTCAAATTCGTATCTTAGAGCCGTGAACTCTTCAGGGTTTATCCCTGTGGCCAGTAAGATGGAATAAAGAACGGCATGGCCTTCCTGATAGCGTATCAGCGGTATCTTGACGCGCAGGCCGCAGGCCTCAAAGCGGGCTCTGAACAGCCAGGGCGACGATTCCAGCAGCTTCAGCGAATCATCATTAGTCTGATTGGGACTACCGGTGTTGTACCATTCAATATCCAGCTTTCTGCTTATGGATTCGCAGATGTCTTCGGTAATGTTAAAGTAAGGAAAGCGGCTTCCTTCATTCTGTCTGGACAGCCAGTAAAGCTGATGACAGCGATTGTATTTTCTTATATCTGAAATATGCATATATCAGTATCTCTTTAATCAGAGTTATTTTATTAAAAAACTCCCCATGACTTCGTAAAGCCACAGAGGAGTCTAACTACAGAATTACTTCTTTTAGAGGTTTTGCAGCCTTAAATACGATGGCTTTTCTGGCAGGAACTTCTACCTTTTCTTTTGTCTTCGGGTTGATGCCTACGCGAGGTTTTCTCTCAACAACACTTAACTTGCCCACATGTTTAAGATAAACGCTGTTGCCATTTTTTAGCTCTTCACCAATTAATTCAGAAAGATAATCCACATAGAGTTGGGCAGCCTTCTTGGTAATGTCGAAGTGTTCAGACATTCTCTCGGCAAGATCCCTTGTACTTAGCTTGTCTTCCATAAGAGCACTCCTTTACACCCTTATTCTACCATACGGGTCGAGTACGGACAACAGGTTTAATTCTTCTTTCTGGCAATTATGCGGATCGGGTTACCGTTGAAGTCAAAGGCATCACGGAGCTTGTTTTCCAGATATCGGCGGTAAGAGAAATGCAGAAGCTGCTCATCATTGACAAACAGAACGAATGTCGGAGGGGCAATCGCTACCTGAGAAGCGTAATTTATCTTCAGCTTCTTACCGTTATGAGCCGGAGGCGGAGTTGTTATCTGAGCATCGGAAATCACTTCATTAAGCAGCGCTGTCGGAACACGTGTCTGTGAATAATCATAGACCTCATCGATCAGCGGAAAAAGGTTATGAACCTTTGCCTTGGTTAGGGCGGAAACGAAGCAGACCGGTGCATAATCCAGGTACTGGAATTCCTTGCGGATCTCCTTGGTTATCTCATCCATCGTATTCTGATCCTTTTCCACGGTATCCCACTTGTTGTAGACGATGATTATTCCCTTGCCGGCTTCATGGGCATAGCCGGCAACATGCTTGTCCTGCTCGTTTATGCCGGTTGAGCCGTCCAGTACGAAAAGTACGACGTCGCAGCTGTCAATGGCCTTCATTGCCCGCATGACGGAATACTTTTCGATGTTCTCGTAGACCTTGCCCTTCTTGCGGATGCCGGCCGTATCAATGGCCACGTAATGTTTTCCGTCCCGTTCAAACGGCGTATCAATGGCATCCCTGGTCGTGCCTTCAACATCAGAGACAATTACTCTCTGCTGATTAAGCAGGGCATTTACCAGTGAACTCTTGCCGACATTCGGCCTGCCGATTACGGCGAAGGTGATCATGCCGGGGTATTCCCTGATTTCCTTGCCTTCAAAGGAAGCGACGATGGCATCCATGAGGTCGCCTATGCCGATTCCATGAACCCCGCTGATCGGCAGCGGATCGCCCAGACCTAAAGAATAGAATTCATAGATTCCATCCTTTAAAGCCAGATCATCTACCTTGTTAACAGCCAGAATTACCTTCTTGTTGCTTTTCAGCAGCATTCTGGCAATGTACATGTCGTCATTGGTTACGCCCTGTTTGACATCGGTTATCATGACGATCGTATCGGCCTCATCGACAGCAATGTCGACCTGAGCCCTTATCTCTATCTGAAAAGGTTGATCAGCCATTTGGATGCCACCGGTATCGATGACATTGAAACTTTTGGTCAACCATTCACATTTTCCGTAAATACGATCTCTGGTAACACCGGCAGTATCATCGACGATCGAAACTCTTTCTCCGATCAGCCGGTTGAATACTGTAGACTTGCCAACATTGGGACGGCCGACGATTGCTACGGTTCCCACTAGCATACTCTTACTCCTCGGTGAATTCCTCCGCCAGTCTCATCACCTCTTCGACGACTTCCGCCTTGCTCATGTCTGACGAATCGATCAGAATGGCATCGGGAGCCTGTCTGAGCGGTGAATACTTACGATGGGTATCCTGATAGTCCCTGGCGATGATTTCGTTCTTCAGGGTCTGAAGATCAGAATTTAACCCTTTTTCCTTGTTTTCGAGATATCTTCTCTTGGCTCTGGCATCAACGGAAGCTGTAAGATAGATCTTCAGTTCCGCATTGGGAAGAACCACGGTTCCGATATCCCGGCCGTCCATGACATATCCCTTCTCCTCAGCGATCTTCTGCTGAAGGGAGATCAGAAATTCACGTACGATCTTCTTGGTGGAAACATTGGAAGCCATCATGGATATCTCATCAGTCCTGATCCTCAGAGTAACGTCTTCATCATTGAGGAAGACCTTTCCCTCATCATCGATCCTGATGTCGATGTCCTTGAGACACTTCTTCAGTTTCTTTTCGTTATTAATATCAATATCGTCATTAACGACTTTCAAAGCCACGCAACGATACATTGCCCCGGTATCCAGGTGCTTGTATCCGAGACGTTCACATAATTCTCTGGCGACCGTGCTCTTTCCTGATGCACTCGGTCCATCAATAGCAATATTGATACGCATACTCTAAATCAGTCCTCTCTCCTGAGCGAACCAGTATCCGATTACCAGCAGGAAGGCAAACAGCAGAAGGATCAGAAGCGTCAGCACGAAGTTGAGGATCTTATTTGTCTTAGTCATTGAACTGTTGGCATTGTTGATCTCGTTTTCGTATTCAGACATCTGCAGCTTAAGCTGTTTGGTCTGTTCTGCCATTTCTTCTCTGAGTTCTCGTTCGGTATGGAGCTGTTCGGTCAGTTCGCTGACCGTTTCCGGATCATCATAGTAAACAGGCTGTTCAACTTCATTTGCCGGTCTGTATTCAGGTTCTCTGACCGGCTCGGGCTGCAGTTCGAACTGAGGTTCAGGCTGAGTCTCGGGCTGATATGCGACCGGTTCTTCTTCCTTTTCCGAGAAGTTGTAGTTGTTCAGGTCCATCTGCGAGATTGCCATGGCAATGTCATCAACACTGGTATCCGTATCCTCAAGAGCGAAACTTGCCTGTTCCGGTTCAGCCGGCTGCGGGTTTTCGATCTCGGGAACATTATCCAGAATTTCGTTGATGCTGTTGAAGAACTTGTCATCCTCGGTCTCATCGGCAGCGAAACTGTACGGAGTTTCTTCCTCGTTTTCAACTGCGACTGCCGGTTCTTCAACTGTGGCAACCTGAGGTTCAATGACAGGCTGCTGTTCGCCAATGGCACTGAGCTGACCAAGAGTTTCCTCGATGTTGACGTAATCAATGTCGTTATTTACCGGTTCCTCGAAAATGACCGGCATCTCTTCCTCAATGGGTTCGATATCAACAGGCTTGAAATCTTCATCAAGGAGTACTTCTTCCACCTGCTCGACAGGGTTATCAGGTTCAACAGTGAATAATGGCTCTTCTACAACTGGTTCGGGCTGAACTTCAGGTACCGGTTCTTCCTGCACGGGCTGAACTTCAGGTGCTTGTTCTTCCTGCAGAGGCTGAACTTCAGCCGCAGGTTCCTCAATTGCCGGTTCAACTTCCGGGATATTCGGCTGTTCAGGAAGGGTTACCAGTTCCTTTTCATCAAGGTAAAGCGAAGGAATGCTGTCATTGTTGTAGACAACATAGCCGTTATAATGCTCTTCGGAAATGGTGAGGGGCTTGCTGACTTCAGATTCAGGCTGCTGGGTCTGAGCATAGGGATCGAGTTCAACAGGTTCATTGTAATCAATGGTTACCTGCGGACTATCAGCAGGCTTCTGCTCGAGTTCCTTCACAATGCTGTCAGCATAGCTGCTTATTTCATCATGTGCCTCTTTCGGAGTCTTCATCTGCGGCATGGTGATCGGCTTGATCAGCTGATCGTCGGTCTTGGGCGCCGGTGTGACCGGAACGCTTACCGGTATGTCGTTAACGGCAAGCGGGCCGTCATCAACGACAAAGCTGATCGGTTCTTCCGTAACCGG
>JAFZBT010000091.1 GCA_017561615.1 Erysipelotrichaceae bacterium | reverse complement strand
GTGAAAATACTATATAATGAGTATGCAAGTTATTTAACTTTTTGTTAAGTACCATAAAACAAGGAGGTGCTACATGGATCTGGGAAATAGAGTAAAACAGCTCAGAGTTAAAAGCGGTCTGACCCTGGAAGAACTGGCCAGCCGCACGGAACTGACCAAAGGATTCCTGTCCCAGCTGGAAAGAAACCTGGCTTCACCTTCCATCGCCACACTTGAAGATATTGTAAGAGTGCTGGGTGTCTCCCTGGCTGACTTCTTCAAGGAAACGGAAGAGACCAAGGTTACATTCGGCGAGCAGGACTACTTCGTAGATGAAAAGGAGCAGATGGCAATTACCTATCTTGTTCCAAACTCCCAGAACAATCAGATGGAGCCGCTCCTTCTGACACTGAATCCGGGAGGTACCAGTCAGGTCATTCCTCCTCATGAGGGCGAGGAAATGTGCTATGTACTGCAGGGCAAGGTTGAATTACGTGACCTGACCTCCAATTCAGTACATACTGTTAAAAAGGGCGAGACCTTCTACATCCGAGGTGACTTCCGTCACGTGATCGCAAACAACGGCAAGACAGATGCCAAGATACTGTGGGTATCAACGCCGCCGGTATTCTAAAAGATAAAAGGGGATAAGAACATGAAAAAGCTAATTGAATTCAAAAACATCGTTAAATCATTTGACGGACAAGTAGTTCTTAAGGGAATCAATCTTGATATTTATGAGAATGAGTTCGTTACTCTGTTAGGACCTTCCGGCTGCGGCAAGACCACTCTGTTAAGGATTTTAGGCGGCTTCCTGGATGCCGACGAGGGTGAGGTCATCTTCGACGGTCAGGACATCAGCAAAGTCCCGGCCTACAAGAGAGAGATCAATACCGTCTTCCAGAAATACGCTCTTTTCCCGCATCTGAACGTCTATGACAACATCGCCTTCGGCCTGAAACTCAAGAAGCAGTCCAAGGACGTCATCGAGCAGAAGGTCAACAGAATGTTATCCCTGATCGGCCTGGAAGGCTATGGCGACCGGGACGTCAACCTGCTGTCCGGCGGCCAGCAGCAGCGTGTTGCCATCGCCCGCGCTCTGGTCAACGAACCCTATGTCCTGTTACTGGACGAACCCTTAAGCGCCCTGGACAAGGCCTTAAGGAAGGAAATGCAGTACGAACTGAAGAGAATTCAGCAGGAAGTCGGCATCACCTTCATCTTCGTCACTCACGACCAGGAAGAAGCGCTGACCATGTCCGACAAGATCGTCGTCATGAAGGACGGCGTCATCCAGCAGATCGGCACCCCGACCGAGATCTACAACGAACCGGTCAACGAATACGTCGCTCACTTCATCGGTGAGTCCAACATCTTCGACGGCGTCATGAAGGACGACTACAAGGTCTTCTTCGATGACAAGGTATACGAATGCGCCGACTTCGGCTTCCGCAAGAATGAACCGGTCGACGTCATGATCCGTCCGGAAGACCTGGAAATCGTGCCCCGGGGCAAGGGCTTACTGCCCGGTGAAGTCAAGTTCGTCCTGTTCAAGGGCGTGCACAATGAAGTCACCGTTCAGACCATCGCCGGTACTTCCAAGACCATCACCATGCACGTCATCGGCAACCACGACCTCACCAATGAGGAAGCCGGCGAGAAGATCTCCGCCAACGACTTCTACATGGACCTCGAGGACGTTGATAACCTGAACGATGCCGAGGTCATCGCCCGTGCCAACGCGCAGGCCTGGGACGAGGATGATGAACTGCTGTCGCTGTCAAAGGTCGACTACGACATCAGAAAGGAAGCCGGCACCTATGAAGTGACCTTCGGAACCTCCAAGGGCACTGAGATCACCATCAAGGCCTACGTTCAGGCTCCCAACTTCACCGAGGACGCCAAGAAGGGCGTCGGCGTCGCTGCCTTCGACTTCTTCATCACCGCCGAGGAGCTGAACGAATCCATCGCTCTGGACACCGACCTGTGCATCTGGGCCAAGGCGGAAGCCTGGGATCTGGAAACCGGTCAGCCGATCGAGATCTACGATGTCATCTATGACTTCGATGAAGAGAAGATCAAGGAAGGCGACTACAAGATCACCTTCGCCGTTCAGGGCCACGAGTTCAAGGTCCACACCAACAAGAAAGTCACCGTCGGAAAGAAAGTCGATCTGACGTTTGAACCGGAAGACATCCATGTCATGAGCAAGATGGGGTACTAGGTTATGAAGACCTTTTCCAAGTTAACCTGGCCGTACATCGCCTGGATCACCGCCTTCGTCGTCATGCCGATGCTGCTGATCCTGCTGTATGCCTTCACCGTTGAGGGCAACGGTGTCATCACCTTCCACTTCACGCTGGCCAACTTCGCCAAGTTCTTCTCCGATGCCATCTTCCCGATGGTCCTCTGGAGATCATTGAAGATCGCCTTTCTGACCACCGTCATCTGCATTCTGGTCGGCTATCCCTGTGCCTACCTGATCGCCCAGATGCCGGAAAAGAAACAGGAATTCGCGATACTGCTGATCACCCTGCCGATGTGGATCAACATGCTGATCCGCACCTATTCCTGGAAGGGCATTCTGGCTTACTTCAACTTCGATTCGCAGATCAACGTCATGGTCGGCATGGTCTACAACTTTTTGCCCTTCATGATCCTGCAGATCCATACCGCTCTGTCCAAGCTGGACCGCAACCTGATAACCGCGGCCAACGACCTGGGCGCCAACGACGTGCAGACCTTCCTGAAGGTCACCCTGCCGCTCTCTATCCCCGGCGTCATCTCCGGCATTACGCTGGTCTTCCTGCCGGCGGTCTCCAGCTTCTTCATCCCCAAGCTTCTGGGCGGAGGCGAATATGTTCTGATCGGCAATCTGATCGAGAACTACTTCATCTCCGTAGGCAACTGGAACTACGGCAGCGCCATCTCGCTGATCATGGCTCTGGTCATCATCCTGTCCATGTACGTCACCAAGAAGCTTGACAAGAAGACGGGAGGTGAAGAGTAATGAGAAAACTCAGGAAACTGCTCTCCGGCAGCTACGTCTGGCTGGTCATGGCCTTCTTCTATCTGCCGATCTTCTACGTCATGCTCTTCAGCTTCAACAAGTCCAAGAGTCTGACCAACTTCACCGGTTTCTCCCTGCAGTGGTACCAGAAGATGTTCGAGTCCCGCTCCATCAGGGAAGCCATCTACTACACGGTCATCATCGCCGTCATCGCCACCGTGGTCTCCACCATCATCGGCACCCTGACCGCCATCGGTCTTTCCAAGAGCGGTAAGATCCTGCGCACCATCGTGCTGCAGATCAATGACATCCCGATGATGAATCCGGACATCGTTACCGCCATCGGATTCATGCTGCTGTTCACTTCCCTCAATGTGGAAAAGGGCTTCGGCACGATCTTATTGGCTCACATTTCGTTCTGTATCCCGTATGTGATCCTGTCCATCATGCCCAGGCTGCGTCAGCTGGACGACAACCTGGCGGAAGCAGCCCTTGACCTGGGAGCCACGCCTTTCCAGGCCCTGACCAAGGTCATCATCCCGCAGCTGAAGGGCAGCATCATCTCGGGTGCACTGATTGCCTTCACGATGAGCTTCGACGACTTCGTAATCAGCTTCTTTACGTCCGGTCCGAAGATCAGCAACATCGCAATCTACGTATATTCGTCGATCAAGCGCATCAACCCGACGATCAACGCTCTGTCGACCATCATCGTCGTCATCGTGACGACCGTGCTGATCATTGTCAACGTCGTTCCGATGATCAGGGAAAGAAGGAAAAGAGGTATTCAGAAATGAGAAAGATTTTAGTTGCTTTACTGACTGTGTTAATGGTTCTGGG
>JAFZBT010000090.1 GCA_017561615.1 Erysipelotrichaceae bacterium | reverse complement strand
CCACGATCCTGGAGATCAGGAGTTTTAACCTGGCTATTGTATTGGCATTGCTTTTTTTCATTTTCTAATCTCCCCCTATTTCTTTCTGATGGTCTTAAAGACAAAGGTTGACAGGATGGCCGTCATGATGAACAGCAGTACCGACAGCGCGCCGGCCATGCCGTAGTTCTTGGAGAGGCCAAGGAAGTTGTTCAGATACATGATCAGCGTCGTTGAGGTATTGTCCGGAGTGCCCTTGCCGTTGGTAAGAACCTGGGGAACATCGAACATCTGGATGCCGCCGATCATCGAAGTGATGAACACGTAGATGAAGATCGGCATCAGCAGCGGCATGGTGATGCGGAAGAACACCTGCGTTGATGATGAACCGTCCAGCCGGGCGGACTCGAAGAGCGCTTCGTCAATTCCCTGAATGCCGGCCATTAACAGAATGGTCGTATTGCCGAACCACATCAGGAAGTTCATCAGGGCGATCAGGCTTCTGACCGAGATCTTGATGGCCAGGAAGTTGATGGCCTTGTCGACGACGCCCCAGCTGACCAGCAGCTGGTTGATCGGGCCGACCTGGGAGAACATGGTGAAGAACAGCATGGAGAATGCCGACGCCATGATCAGGTTGGGCATGTAGATGACCGTCTTGAAGAACTGCTGACCCTTGATGTTGAGTCTGGTGCTGGTGAAGAACAGCGCCAGCAACATGGCCACCAGAAACTGGGGAACGGCACCGATGACCCACAGGATCGCCGTATTCATCGTATAGCGGACGACGGGAACATAACCGGCCGTATTGGTCTCAAACAGCTTTACGTAGTTTCCGAGTCCCACGAACCTCGGGCCGATGATGTTCAGACCGTCGCGGTAGTACTCAAAGAAGCTGTTGTAGATGGTCAGTATCTGCGGATACAGAGTGAAGATCGCATAGACTACGAAGAAGGGGATGATGAAGAAGTACCCCCACTTGGCATAGGATATGGATCTTTTCTTTTCCTTTTTTCTTGATTTATCCATTTCTTTAACCTCTTTCAAATTTCTCAGATAAGCAACCCTGCCGTCGTTTATCTAAGAAACTGTGGCAGGCGTCAGCCTGCCACAGAATCGTTTTTCTAATTACTGACTATTACTCTACAGTGATGCCAGGATAGACGTTCTTCAGGTAATCCTTGAAGTTGGCGATAGCCTGATCCTTGGTAACCTGACCGTTCAGCCATTCACGAACGTAAGTCTGAATGCCTTCGTTGCAGCCCTGGTCATACGGAGTGATGTTCTGGAACTTGATGTTCTTGGCCAGTTCAGCGAAGATAGCGACATCGTTCTGTCCGCCTAAGAAGGCGTTGCCATAGGAAGCATCAGCAGCCAGCTTGTTGTTGACGACCTGGTTGTTGGAGAACTGAGCTTCGTTTCTGACCAGCTTCTCAACGACTTCTTCGTTGTTGATGAAGGTGTTCATGATGTCAGCGACAGTCTTCGGGTTGTCAGTGCCGGTAGCAGCGAGCATCCAGGTGCCGCCCCAGAAGTGAGCCTGCGGGCCCTGGCAGATAGCCCAGTCGCCTGAGCAACCCTTTTCGGGATCCTGAGCATTGCCCATGCAGAAGTTGAAGTACCAAGCGGGTCCGAAGAAGCACATGGTCTTGCCTGAAGCGAACATCTGATCGTTCTTTTCGCCGTCCCAGATGCCATATGCACCAGGAGCATAACCTTCAGCCATGAACTTTTCAGCCTGATCCATCCAGTTGAGGATAGCGCTGTCGAAATTCAGCTTGCCATCAACAACCCAGGCAGAAGTGGTGTTGTTTGAGAAAGTGCGGTAGGTCTCCAGCGGAGTCGGAACCATGTAGTAGCCCTTAGCCTTGGCTTCGGCAGCTACGGCATCGAACATTTCCCAGGAATTCAGCTTAGCCTGAACTTCAGCGGGATCATCAGTGCCTAAGACATCCTTGGCGATGGAGCGTCTGTAGATCAGAGCTGACGGGCAGCACTGGAAGGAAACGCCCTTGACAACGCCGTTGGCGTCAGAAGCAGCTTCAACAGTGTACTTATAGGTGTTGGAGAAATCGGTAACGCCGATCTTGGTAACATCCATGGTAACATCGGAGTTGGTGTACTTAATGATGTAGTCGGCTTCAGCAAGGAACATGTCGACCTTTTCATCAGCAGCAGCAGTTTCCTGAGCTAACAGAGCAGCGTCCAGAGCATTCTGGTAAGCCATGTTGTCGGAAACGTAAGTGGTACGCTTGATGGTAACATCGCCCTTCTTGACGGTGTATTCGTCGATCTTTTCATCGGCATAGTACTTTACCAGGAAGCCCCAGAATTCTTCGTTCCAGGTCCACAGATTCAGAACCTTTCCTTCTTCCTGAGTCGGTTCAACGGGCTTGGTGCAGCCGGCTAATGAAACGATCATCAGTACAGCAAGGATTGCACTTAATAACTTTTTCATGTTTTCCTCCTTCGTTAATTAAGTTCATTACTAATTTATATTCACTGCCTTGGCAGTCAATAACTATTTGATTTCGTGAACAGTCCGTCCTTCGATCAGTTCACCGGCGACTACGGAGTGTTCGCAGATGCCGTCGGGATTCTCAATGGCGTCGACCAGTCTCTTGCAGGCCAGCTGTCCCAGCGACTGAGCGTCCTGACGGTAAGTAGTGATGCCCAGGAAGCGGGCCATCTTGATGCCGTCGTAGCCGATGACGGAAATCCTGTCCAGCGAATCGTCGCCGTCTTCCCTAAAACGGGAGATGGTGCCGATCAGCGAGTAGTCATCGGGGAAGATGATGCAGGTCGGCTTTTCCTTCCGGCTCAGCAGCTGCCTGGCCAGCCGGTAGCTTTCGTCGATGTCGTGGTAGCGTCCCTGAATGACGTAGTCTTCGTTGACGCTGATGCCCAGCTCCCGGCAGGTGTTGTAGAAGCCGTCCAGTCGCTTCTGGGTGACGTCGGTCAGCTCGCCGTGGATGAAGGCGATCTTCCGGTGTCCCTTGGCGGCGGCATACTTGACCAGCGACCGCAGGCCCTTGGTGTTGTCGGAAACGACGGATGAACAGTGATCGTAGTTGAAGTCAATCGAGACGGCCGGGATGTCGGAGTCGACCAGTTCCAGGATCTGGGGATTACTGAAGTCGGCGACGATGATGACGACACCATCGACGTTGCGGTACTTGCAGTGGTTAAGATACGTGGAGGTCATGCCGGCGAAGCGGTTATTAATAAAGGTAATGTCATAACCGTATTCTTCAGCCGCCCAGCGGAAGCTTTCCAGGATCTCGGAGAAGTACTCGTGAGCCAGACCGGCGGACATGCTGTCGACGAACAGGACGCCGATGTTGTTGGTCCGGTTGGTTTTCAGAGCGCGGGCGGAAGCGTTGAGCATGTAGCCCATCTCTTCAGCGGTCTTTCTGATCTTCTCGCGGGTGGGTTCGGAGATGTCTTTCTTGTCAGCCAGAGCTTTGGAAACGGTCGCGACCGAGACATTACATCTTTTGGCTATTTCCTTCATCGAGACCATTTACTGCCCAAACCCCCTGTTCACTTAATCGTTTTCACAGTTTCAGCATATCACATTTTCGAAGTTTGTAAATACTTTTTTTGAAAACGCATACAAATTTTTAATTTTTGGTTGTTTTTGGCTAAAAATGGCATTATTATTAAGACGAAAGAGCGTAAAACTAACTTAATCGGTTACGGAAAAGCGCGAAAAGAGGAGTTTGGCATGAAATTCGGGCATTTTGATGACACTAATAAAGAGTATGTAATTGAAAAATACGCAACCCCGCTGCCCTGGATCAACTATCTGGGATCCGACAGCTTCTTTACCCTGCTGTCCAACACGGCCGGCGGCTACAGTTTCTACAAGGACGCCAAGCTGAGAAGGATCACCCGGTACAGATATAACAACCTGCCGCTGGATCAGGACGGCTTCCATATTTATATAAAGGATGATCAGACCATCTGGAATCCCGGCTGGCAGCCGGTCCAGTGCCAGCTGGACGGCTATGAGTGCCGTCACGGCCTGGGCTACAGCGTCATCACCGGAAAGAAGAACGGCATTACGGTCCGTCAGGAACTCTACGTTCCGAAGCATGACAACATCCTTCTGCAGAGAGTAACCGTAAATAACGAGTCGGGATCCGACAGAGAACTCGATATGTTCTCCTTTGTGGAATTCTGCCTGTGGGACGCCACCGACGACTCCACCAACTTCCAGAGAAACTACTCCACCGGTGAAGTTGAAGTCGAAGGCAGCGCCATCTACCACAAGACCGAATACCGGGAAAGAAGAGACCACTACGCCGTCTTCTATGCCAGCAAGCCGGTCGATTCCTTCGACACCTCCCGTGACAGCTTCATGGGCGTCTACGGTTCGCCGAAGGCTCCCGAAGCCGTCCTTCAGGGTCATTGCCACAATTCCATCGCCCACGGCTGGCAGCCCATCGGCGCCCATCACTTCCATCTCAGCCTGAAGGCCGGAGAGTCCTTCTCCGTGATCCTGGGTCTGGGTTATGTCGAAGTGCCGGTAGCGGAGAAGTTCATCGCCCTGGGCGTCATCAACAAGAAGAACGCCGAAGCGTTAATGAACAGATACATGACTGACGAGCAGTTTGACAACGGCCTGGCTCAGCTGAAGAACTTCTGGGACAGCCTGCTGGCCGGCTTCGAAGTCGCAACTGACAACGAGATCGTCAACCGCATGGT
>JAFZBT010000089.1 GCA_017561615.1 Erysipelotrichaceae bacterium | reverse complement strand
GATCACTTCAAAGCCTTCCGTCGATGCTTGAGCCGGACTGATGGCCTGAATGCGGTCGTTTTCGGTAAAGAGAATGTGATTTCTGATCGGGGTCATGTTCTCTTCCCCGGTAAGGATAATGCCGTTAATGAATGCCAGTCTGTTGTTTGCCATTGTGGTTCTCCCTTCGTTTTTTAGTTGGTGATGATTATCTACATTTTAGCACCGCCGTCCGCCTTCAGCACGGAAACCGCCGGCAAAAGACGCTTCATCAGTTCTGCCGTCCTTCATCAGTTATGCTAGAATTAAGTAAAGACAGAAACCGGAAACATAAAAGGAGTGATCAGCATGCCGCAATTTACGCACGACGGTCTGAATTTCCATTACGAAGTTGTCGGAGAAGGTTTCCCCTTCTTCCTGCTGCACGGACTGGGCAACAATAACCTGCAGACTCTGGACATGTATGAGCCCATTGAGGGCGTCATGTGCGTCCTGCCTGATCAGCGGGGCCACGGCTTAAGCGAGGGCAATGAAGACATGAGCCTGGACACCCTGTCCGATGACATCATCGCTCTGGCCGACCATCTGGCCGTTGAGCAGTTTGCCATCGGCGGCATCTCCATGGGCGCCGCCGTCAGCATCACAACCTGCCTCAGGCATCCGGAAAGGGTCAGGGGCCTGCTGCTGATCCGCAACGCCTGGGCTGATCAGCCGATGTCGCAGAACTACATCGACTTGTTCACCGCCCTGGCGGATGCTTTGAAGAACAACGATCCTCAAATGCTGGAGGAAAGTGCGGCCTATAAGGCCGTCTACGAGCAGACTCCCGAACTGGCCCTTTCGATGTTCGACTTCTTCAGGGACCCCGTTTCCCTTAAGTATCCCGAGAAGTTCGCCCTGGTTCCGCCCCAGCAGCTGATCGACGGCCTTGAACAGCTGAAAGAGATCCGGGTGCCGGTCGAGATCCTGGCCAACCGGCAGGACAATATCCACCGCTATGAGTACGGAGAGATCCTGCATCAGGGCATTGAGGGTTCCTCTTTCCACGAGATCGCCTGCAAGAAAGAAAACAAGGAGCTCTACGACTCCGATATCAACCGATATCTGCGTCAGCTCCTTGCGGAAATCAGTGAATGATTACTTGATGTGGTAGGTGTCCTGCTGACAGGCAAAGGCCTGTTCGAGCTTTTCACCCAGTTCCTTCATGTCCATGATGCGGAACAGCTCGATGATGCGCGGGTATTCCCTGACGTTATAGGCGATGTCCCGGCCGACGATCAGCAGATCGAACTTCTGGGCTGAGATCTCGCCCAGCGAGACATGCTCGACCTCAATGTCCTTGCGTCCGGTCTGTTCCAGATACTTCTTGACATTGAGCTTGACCATGAAGGAACTGCCCATGCCGCCTCCGCAGCAGCACAGAATATGCTTGATTTCCACCACGTTACCACTTCCTTTCCCTGGCGGATCATTATGCGTTAATGTCTTCCAGCAATATTATAATCCAATTGCGATAAACCTGATACACCATTATGATCCGGATGAGTCCGGATCTTTTTTACTTCTGCTCCTTTACTCCTCGGAGAAGTCGGTGTCCATGGCGATCTGCAGCTGATAGTCCGGGAAGGCCTTCTGGACGTCGGCAACTACCTGACTGTATACCGCCCGGCGGTCAGCAGCCAGAAAGCTGATCACCACGTCAAAGCTCATGGCCCGGGGTTCCCTGCGCAGGTAGAAGCCGTGCATGCCCCTGACGTGATCGTGGGCGAAGACGATCTTACGGACCTGATTGCGGACCGCAATGACCTCTTCATCCTTGGAATTGAAGGAATACACGCCTACGCCGGTCAGCAGCACATTGTGCTTCTGAAGGACTTCCGCCGTGATCTGTCTGGTCAGATGGTCGATCTGATCCGCCGTGAAGCTGTCCGGCACCTCGATGTGAATGGAGCCGTTGTAGCGCTCCGGTCCGTAGTTGTTCAGTACCAGGTCATAGGCGCCCTGTACGCCCTCAAATGACCGCACGGTCTTCTTTATTTCATTTCCCAGTTCCAGGTCATTCTGCTCGCCCAGAAGCCGGGAGACCGTCTCTTTGAGCATTTCCACGGCCGACTTGATGATCAGTAACGCGATCACCGCGCCCAGCCAGGCCTCCAGGGAAACATGGAAGATCATGAAGATGCCGGCGGCCAGAAGCGTCGCGGTGGAGATGACGGCATCCATCTGGGCGTCCCTGCCGGAATTGACCAGCGAATCGGAGTTCACCTTCCTACCGACACCTTCGACATACCTGCCTAAAAGGATCTTGACAGCGACCGCCACGGCGACGATGATCAGCGAAGCGGCGCCGTAGTCGGGCGTCTGGGGATCAATTATCTGCCGGAGGGATTCCGTCAGTGCCGTCAGGCCGGCATAGAGCACGATCACGGCGATGACCATGGCGCTGAGGTACTCGATGCGCCCGTAGCCGAAGGGATGTTTCCTGTCGGGAAGCCGGCCGGCCAGCCGGGTGCCGATGATGGTGATCAGCGAACTGCCGGCATCGGAAAGGTTGTTGACGGCATCCAGCACGATGGCTATCGAATTGGCCAGCAAGCCGACCGCCGCCTTGAAGCCGGCCAGCAGTACATTGGCGCCGATGCCGATGAAGCTGGTTCTGATGATCGTCCTTTCCCGGTTTTCCGCTGATTCTCTCATGTCTGTTACCTCCGCCGTCCTATACGGTTTGTCTTCTTTATTTTATCACTCCGGGCGTCAGAAAGGAGGCATTTCTGCCTCCTGATGATCAGTTTTGCTCACTTCCTGCTAACGCAGGATCGACATGGTAAGAAACAGCGTCGACAGCAGCGAAGCGACCAGGGAAACGACGGTGATCTGGGTGTTGATGGACGGACCGGCCGTATCCTTGAAGGGGTCGCCGACGGTAT
>JAFZBT010000088.1 GCA_017561615.1 Erysipelotrichaceae bacterium | reverse complement strand
TGCGGAATTTCCACAACCACCTTTTTCTCAATTACAACATTACCTCTCCGGTGGGAAGCCTTTCGATCCGCAAGACCAGAGACCACCTGCCGCTGTTCCTCAATGAAAGCGACGTGGAAAAGCTGCTCTCCAGCTTCGATCTGAATGATGAGAAGCAGTATTTCCAGCATCTGATCCTGCAGCTTACCTATGTCAGCGGACTGCGGGTCTCGGAACTCTGCAGTCTGCAGATCCGGCAGGTAAACCTGACGCACAGCCAGCTCCGCATCTTCGGTAAGGGATCAAAGGAAAGACTGGTCCTGATAAATGAGGAAACCGGGGCGATGATGAAGCATTACTTCACCGTCATCAGGCCGCTGTTCAACCGCCATAAGAACAATACGCTGTTCTTCATCAATCATCTGGGCAATCCGCTTACCAGACAGTATGTCTTCACGCTGATAAAGAAAAAGGCGGAAGAGCTAGGTCTGAATGAGGACATTTCCCCGCATACCCTCCGTCACAGCTTTGCGACCCACATGCTTTCCAGCGGCGCCGACCTCAGAAGCGTTCAGGAGCTTTTGGGCCACTCCGACATATCGACCACCCAGATCTATACCCACATTCAGAATGAACAGCTCCGGAAAGCCTACGATCTGCTGCCCCGGGCTGAAAGAGAAGAGAATACCGAAATCATTGATAAGGAGAATGAGAATGTTCAGAACAGTAAGTGAGTGTCAGCAGTTCATCGCCGACAACGGCATCGAAATCATTGACTTCAAGATGGTCGACATTGACGGCCGCTGGCGTCATGTTTCCATCCCGGCAGCCCGGCTGACCGATAATACAATGAAATACGGCATCGGATTTGACGGCTCCAACTACGGCTTTGCGCCGGTGGAGAACAGCGACATGGTCTACATTCCCGATCTGTCTACCGCCTTTGTCGATCCGTATGCCGCAATCGGCACGCTGGTCATGACCGGTGACGCCAAGGTCATCGGCAAGGACGAGAACCACGACTTTGATCAGTACCCGCGCAACGTCCTGCGGAGGGCAACGGACTATCTCAGGGAAACGGGAATCGCCGAGGAGATGCTGATCGGGCCGGAATTTGAATTCACCGTCTTTGACCGGACGGAATTCCATACGGATCCAAATGACGTATCCTTCTCCTTCATCAGTTCAGAATCCAGTCATCGGGATGACATGTACAGGGAAACCTCCGGATATCACATCGACAGAAAGGGCGGCTATCACGTCGATCTGCCCGCGGACAGCTGTTACGACCTGCGAAGCGCCATGTCCCTGGAGATCCAGAAACAGGGCATTAAGGTCAAGTACCATCATCATGAAGTTGGCGGATCCGGCCAGCAGGAGATCGAAGTGGAGCTCTGTGAAGTCAACCGGATGGCTGACAACACCATGAACATCAAATACGTCGTCAAGAACGAATCACTGAAGGCCGGAAAGATCGCTACCTTCCTGCCCAAGCCGATTCATGGCGAAGCCGGCAACGGCATGCATGTCCACATGCTGCTGAAGAAGGACGGAAAACCGGTATTCTATGACCGCGAAGGCTACGGCGGACTGTCACAGACGGCCCTCTGGTTCATCGGCGGCCTGCTTAAGCATGCCCGAAGCCTGTGCGCGATCACCAATCCGACGACCAACAGCTACCGGCGCCTGGTACCGGGATTTGAGGCCCCGGTCACCATCGGCTACGCGATGGCCAACCGCAGCGCCGTCGTCAGGATCCCCGCCTACGTAAAGAATCCCGATGAAAAGCGCTTTGAGCTGCGCAACCCCGATGCGACATGCAATCCCTATTACTGCTACGCCGCCATTCTGATGGCCGGACTGGATGGAATTGACAGTCATATCGATCCTCATGAAAACAACTGGGGACCGTTTGACTTCAATCTCTACAACCTTTCTGAGCAGGAAAAGAGCAGGATCGAATCACTGCCTGCCAGCCTTCCCGAAGCCCTTCAGGCTCTGAAGGAAGACCACGATTACCTTCTCAAGGGCGGTGTATTTACGGAAAGGCTTCTGGACTTGTGGATCAGCAGAAAAGCCCGGGAAGCCGGCGAGATCGAAAAGGTTCCTCACCCGGCGGAGATCGCCAGATACTTCGACCTCTAGGAGATTAAACTGACAGAGAAATCCGTCAGTTTTCTTTATTGATTTATCGGTATGACGGTTATATAATGAGTGAACATGACTGAGGTGAATGTGTATGAGATTGTTTGAACTGCTGCTGTTAGGCGTAGGTCTGGCCATGGATTCCTTTGCCGTTTCGATCTGCAAGGGCATGTCCGTCAGCAAGCTCAGGATCAGAGAGTGTTTTATCTGCGGTATCTGGTTTGCCGTTTTTCATTTTGCGATGCCCATGATTGGCTATTTCGTCGGTTCCGGCTTTGAGACCTTCATTCATTCCTATGCCCCCTGGCTGGCCTTCGGCTTGCTGGCGTACATCGGCATTGACATGATCAAGGAAGCTCTGGAAGACGAGGATGAAGAGCAGGACTATTCCGATTTCGGATTCAGAAAGATGTTCTTGCTGGCCGTGGCCACCAGCATCGATGCCCTGGCCATCGGCGTCACCTTCGTTGCCGTACCCGTAAGCGTTCTGAGCGCCAGTCAGCTGGCCAATACGCTGTTTGCCTCAGCCGTCATTGCCAGTGAGATCTTCTTGATCTCCATTGCCGGTCTCATCATCGGCAACCAGTTCGGCAAGCGCTACAAGGCCGGTTCCGAAGTAATGGGCGGCACCATTCTGATCTTCATCGGCATCAATACGCTCATTGAGTCGCTGGAAAACGCCTCGGGAATTCAGAGATCGGATACCATTTTCTCGCTTCTGATTCCTCTGATCGGAACCGTCCTCGGTTCGGCCTTTGTCTACGTCAACAAGATGGAGCTCAAGGAACACAGCCGCATCGTCATGGCCGCCATCAGCGGCGGAATAATGCTGTCAATATCCGTCTGGGGACTCATTGACCCGGCCTTCCATTTCTTCGCCAGTTCCAACCTGACGACCATCTGGGTATTTGTCTTCTTCCTTCTGGGCGTTGGATTGCAGTATCTCATCGATTCGCTGGTTCCGCACACCCACGCCTTCTCCGATCTTACCGAAGGTCTGAAGAGCAGCATGGACGCTTCCAGCCGGGTGATGATGGCGGAAATAATCCATCACATCCCCGAAGGCATAGCCCTGGGCGCCGTTTATGCCGGTTATTACCTGCAGAACAGCTGGGTAATGACCTCGGCAGCCGTCATTCTCTCCATCGCCATTGCCGTACAGAACTTCCCGGAAGCGCTGTTTGTGGCCATGCCGATCAGGGAAAAGGGGGCGGAAGCCGGCAAGGCCTTTCTGATGGGCTGCATTTCCGGCATCTCCGTACCGCTGTTAGGCGTACTGACGATCGCCTTAGCCGTCTTACTGCCATCACTGCTTCCCTATGTCATGTCGGCGGCCGGCGGGGCCATGATCTTCAATACCATTGAAGAGATACCCACGATGGCCGAATCCGACGGCAATGACAAGGCTACCCTGTCATTCATCATCGGCTTTGCCCTGGTGATGCTGATGTTCTTCATTAACTAAAGGAAATAATTAAAGCGGGCCTGTCAGGCTGTTTAAGCCCCGCAAGTCCGCTTTTTTGTCTGTCTTTATCGGTATCACCTGCTGATGCAGTAATACGTCAGATCTCTTTTTCTGCCCTGATAGACCAGTTCACCGGGTGAGAAATGGCTGAAAGTCATTCCGCATTTCTCCATTACCCGGCGGGAAGAATCGTTACCGGTAAAGAAGGAAGCATAGATCTTCTTCATGTTTCTGTCCGTGAACAGATGCTCGATCAGCCGTTTTACTGCCTCGGATGCGTAACCGCAGTTCCAGTACCGGGATCCCAGTCCATAGCCGATCTCACAGCTTCCGTCATCTTTCTGCGCAAAGATGCTCAATATCCCGATCAGTTTTCCGGTCTCCCTTAGCCTGATGGCCAGGATGTCATCGCGGCCGACATATCGGCTTATGTCAAGATCATCAGGACTTTCCGCATATGCGCAAATGAAGGTTTCCAGAACCCGGCGGTCATGGGAAATGTTCGTGTAGTAATCCAGGTGATCTTCCGGCCGGATCTGGTCGATTATCAGTCTTTCCGTCTCCATGGCCCGCACCTAATCCAGCGTTACTTCGCCATTGCCGGTAATATCGATCTTTCCGCCCAGATAGGTCGGTAAGGGCTTGAAGATGCACCACAGGAAATCCTTGACCCTGGCAGCCGCCTCTCTTAAGTCCCAGTAAAGCTGAGACATGAAGACGTGGCCGGTAGCGATCGCTCCGTCAGCCTGTATTCCCAGGGCTCTGGCATCGTAGAGAGCGCGGTAAAGATGATATTTCTGAGTGACGACCATTGCCTTTCTTACGCCGAAGACTTCAGCTGCCCTATACATGGTCTCGTAGGTTGAAAAGCCGGCGTGGTCCAGAAAGATGTCCTCAGAGGCGACGCCATGGGAAAGAGCATAGTTTCTCATCACCGTAACTTCATCATAATTCTTCTGCCCATGATCGCCGCTCATCAGGATCTTGGGGGCAACACCGATCCGGTAGAGCTCGATGGCGGCATCCAGACGGTCGGAAAGCAGCGGCGTAGGGGTGCTTCCCCAGACTCCGCAGCCCAGAACGATGATGCAGTCATATCCGGAAGCACTGAGGCTGTCTTCAACGGACCGCATCTGCCGGCTGACGGAGATGCACACAAAGGCATTTACAACCGTGATGAACAGAATCAGGGAAATAATGACGGTAATTATCATTCGGCAGAATCTTCTTAACAGTGATTTCTTTCTTTTGTTTTTCTTCAAGCTGATCACTCCTGACATTCTTCAACAGATTAGCACATTACGGCCTTCATGTCATCTCTGCCTGAAAAAAGCACAGCTTTCAGGCTGTGCTTTGCTGGTTATTCAGACTTGGTCTTCTTCTTGGCCGGTTTCTTTTCCGTCTTTGCGGCGGCTGTCTTCTTTTCCTTTTCAACCGGCTTGTTTTCAGTATTCTTGATCTTTTCGGCTTCCTCGGCTTCCAGAACGCGGTAAGCGACCTTGCCGACCAGTGTCTTGGGAAGGTCATCACGGAATTCGATCTCTCTGGGCATTGCATACTTGGCGATGCGCTGAGAACAGTAGTTCAGGATCTCCTGCTTGATGGATTCATCAGGAACGATGCCGTTCTTCAGAACGATGAAGGCCTTGACTCTTTCCATGCGGTAGGAGTCCTTGACGCCGATGACGCAGCTGTAGAGAACCTTCGGATGACCGTCGATGACATTTTCGATCTGGGAAGGATAGACGTTGTATCCTGAGGTAATGATCATTCTCTTGATTCTCTGCTTGAAGTAGACGAACTTGTCTTCATCCATGTAACCCAAGTCACCGGTATGCAGATAGACATCGCCGTCGGCATGGATCTTCAGGGTATCAGCGGTCTCTTCGTCGTTCTTCAGATAGCCTAACATGACGGTCGGACCGGACAGACAGATCTCGCCTTCCTCGCCAACCGGTACTTCTTCGGTGGTACCGGGCTTGCAGATAACGTAGTGGGTATCCGGGAATCCTAAACCGATGGAACCGGGCTTGTATTCATTCATCGGGGTCAGACAGCTGGCGGTAACGCATTCCGTCGTACCGTAGCCTTCTCTGACCTGGATCTTAGCGCCGTGGTCCTTAAGGAACTGGTCAACCTTGGCCTTGAGCTCGATGGAGAGAGAGTCGCCGCCGGAGAACATTCCCTTAAGGAAGGAGAGATCCTCGCCTTCCAGGCCGTTTGTTCTCAGCAGAGCTTCAAACAGGGTGGGAACACCGGCAATGTAGTTCGGTCTCTTCTTGATGAGGTTCTGCGCATAGGACTTGACACTGAACTGCGGCATGAGGATCAGGGTTATGCCATTGGTGATGGCGGTATGGATGCCGATGCCTAAGCCGAATCCATGGAATATCGGCATGACGGCCAGAATCTTGTCGCCCTTTTCTTTCTTTCCACCGATGGCAAACGCCAGAGTCTGACGGCTGAGAGCGTTGAAGTTCAAGTCGGAGAGCATGATTCCCTTATTGGTGCCGGTAGTACCGCCGGAATAGAGAATGGCAGCCACGCGGTCGATCTTGAAATCGATCTTGGGCAGCGGTAAGGGGTACTTCTTGCCCATGTGGATGAATTCCTTCCACTTCAGCGAGTAAGCCTTATTGGGATAGCCGGCGTACTTGTTGCCCTGCTTGATCTGGAAGGGGACCTTCAGGTAAACAGGAAGCTCGTCGGAAACAGTAGCCATGACGATGATGACCTGGTGGTCGGCCAGAGATCTGGCAGCCACGACCTTGTCGTAGAATTGGTCGAGCGTAAGGATGACCTTTGACTCGGAAATGTTGAGATAATAAGTAATTTAGCGCTTGCCGGTCTGCAGCGTCAGGGTGTCGGCTTGCTGCGCCCGCAGGCCGGAGGCGGCGGGAATCAGCAGAAGCAGGAGGACGATGAACTTCTTCATAGGGCGTCAGG
>JAFZBT010000087.1 GCA_017561615.1 Erysipelotrichaceae bacterium | reverse complement strand
ATCTGCCGGCGGTTTTGGCGGCGGACGGCCAGCGTGGTGTTGCTGAAGTACAGGCCGTCGCCGGTAGCCATCAGCGTGGTGTTGCCTAACAGCGGCTCACTGTCGCCGATGGTGCCGATGATGTAGTCCGCCATGTTCTCCTCAGACTGGCAGAACTGGCGCAGGTAGTCGCCGGTTGCCGCGTAGACATTCAGAGCGTTATTGGGATTGGGATCACGGTAGGAATAGTAGGCCAGGTTGTTGTTGCGGTTGACAAAGCCGCAGACGTATGCCCCGCCCATGGCCCGGATGCGGGTCCACAGGTAGTCCATGGTCAGAATCTTCCTGATGACCATCATCCGTCCGGTGATTTTGCTTAAGTCCGCTTTCAGCCTTACGCCCTGGCAGGCGAAGGATATCTGAGCGGCGATCTCAATGGCTTCCTTGGCCAGCGGCAGCGTGGCTCTTTCAGCCCTGGTGATCTTTTCATCGGTTTCCCTGATCTCGCTGAGCATGGTATTAAGCAGCTGATGATCGCCCTCGCTCATCAGCGAGACGGTCAGCCGGTTGCGGACAAACACGCGCTTATAGAGCTGCTCAACTCCCTGAAGCAGCTCATCGCTGAGATCCTCGGTGGCGGCTTTCAGGAACTTATAACCTTCGTAACCGGTCAGATACTCCCTGACCGTCGAAGACTCGTCGCAGCCGGAGAGGGCTCTGAGCATGCCGAAGGCATTGCCGGCATAGGCAAAGGCCATTTCCATCTCATTGCGGTTCTGCCTCATGATGTCCAGGATCTCCTGGCGGTCGGTGAAGCGGGTATCGGTGATGATCTCCCGGACCAGCTGCCAGGCCTTCTGAGCGTTCTCCTTCAGACAGCTGAAGTTGACGGCCAGCTTGACCTGATAGTCGTCGGTCGCGTAATCGTCAAAGACGCTGACGGAGAAGTTCAGAGCGCCGAGATAGTTCTTCTTCAGCCGGTTGATGTCGCTGACATCATGCTCACCGGTGGAAAGATGCGACAGCAGGACGGTCAGCAGGTTTAGCTTCTGCAGCTCAGCCAGACTCATGTCCTTCAGATCGAAGTACAGAGTATAGTATTGAATTCCTTCCGTGGAATTATGATATTCAATGATCTCCGTTCCCTCCAGCTTGCCGGGGGTGAAGTCGAGCTTCAGCGGTTCCGGGGAGATGTCGCTGAGGTCCAGTTTGGGAAGGGTGGCCTTGGCTTCCGGCGTGTCGGTGGACTGCTGCCAGGCGTCAAACTGCTGATTCCAGCTGACCAGATCGCTGACCTGCTGTGCAGTCAGGGAAGCCTTGTAGGCCTTCATCTTTTCCGCCTGTTTCTGCTGGCTGCGGCTTTCCAGACCGATGGCTGGGGTGGCCATGACGGCGCCGCAGTGGTCAGAATGCAGAAGATAGCGGTCGATCAGCTGCTCGAGGTAGCCGTTTTCGACTTTTTCTCTGAGCGAGCGGTAAACGTGATCGATCATCAGACCGTCCAGCGGGTCGCCGCCGTACATGCTGACGGTGGACTGGATGGCAAATACCAGTCCCTTGGGAGCGGAACCGAATTCTCTCTCCCGGGCCTTGAATTCCATCAGGTTCAATGCCGCCGTGACTTCTTCCCGGTTCAGTCCTTCTCTGACTGCCTTCTCCAGGGTCTCCCTGATGATGGCGCTCAGCTTCGCTTCGTTTTCCGGATTGGTGTTCATGACCATGATCTCGACATAAGGCTGGAAGGTCTCGCTGTCAATGGACATGGTGACGTCCTGAGCCAGCCCGGACTGCAGGATGGCCTGCTTGAGCGGTGACTGATTCTCGTCAGCCAGCACCGAGGAGATCAGCGCAAAGGCGGCGTTCTTCTCGTATTCATCATAGTCGCCGACCACGTAGCCATAGTCGATGATGGTCTTGTCTTCCGTAGAAGTAGCGTCAAACTCGACGGTCTGAAGCGGGCAGACGACCGGCTGCTGGTGAGTCAGTGTGACTGTCCTGGGGGTATAGTCTCTCTGGGAAAGGTATTCGTCATCGATGATGGCCAGAACCTCTTGAAGGTTGAGATCGCCGTCCAGGATGATGGTGGCGTTGGTGGCGTTGTAGAACTGATGATAGCTCTCCACGAACTTCTCGTAGGTGAGGGTCGGAATGACCTCGGGATCACCGCCGGAGGAGAAGCCGTAGCTGCTGTCGGCAAACAGCTGGCTCATCAATGTCTGGGAAGCCAGTCTTTCCGGGGAGGAATAGGCGCCCTTCATCTCGTTATAGACGACGCCCTTGACCAGCGGATCAGATTCACTGTCCCTGAGCTCATAATGCCAGCCTTCCTGGCGGAAGATGTTCTCCCGGCTGATGCACAGGGGAGCGAACACGGCATCCAGGTAGACTCGCATCAGGTTGATGAAGTCCTTGTCGTTGCGGCTGGAAACCGGGTACATGGTCTTGTCCGGCCAGGTCATGGCATTCAGGAAGGTGTTGAGCGAACCCTTCAGCAGGTCGACAAACGGTTCCTTCAGCGGGTACTTTTCCGAGCCGTTGAGCACGGAGTGCTCCAGGATGTGGAAGACGCCGGTGCTGTCGGAAGGGATGGTCTGAAAGCCGATCGCAAAGGTCTTGTTCTCATCGTCTCTCTTCAGCCACAAAAGCTTCGCCCCGGTCTTTTCATGGGTCAGCTGCCAGGCTTCGGCCTTGATCTCCTCAACCGGGCGGATGTCGTCGATGATGAAGCCGTGGATTTTCTGTCCTTTTTGCATGATGGTTGTTCCTTTCTAGAAGAATATGAAGCCGAAATAGGTGTACAGCATGCAGAACAGGAAGCTGTTGGGGCCTAATTTGGCAATGATGATGTTGATTTCCGAGATTTCCAGCAGGTGCAGCTGACCGGCGATCAGAAAGACCATGGCCACGATGATGGCGGTCTTCTTTACCCAGGTGCTGCTCTTCCGGTTATGAGTGGACATGCTGGCGCCGAAGGCAAACAGAGCCAGGGCCTGCAATATGCATAATACTTCGCTCTTGAAACTGCCGGGCACGTAGAGTCTGGCCAGGTAATAGACCAGATAGCCAAGCAACAGGGTTAAAAGGGGTATTCCGTATCTTCTCATGGGTTTTCCCTTTCTATACTACCCGGGCGTAGCGGTAAGCCAGATACAGGGCAGCGGCCCGGTAGCCGATCTCCCACAGGGAATTGATGCCGTCCTGGGTCAGGATCTCCAGGGTGCCGGTAATGCCGAAGCATAAGAAGTCGACCACGGCGATTACCGCCAGGGTCAGACCGGCAGCCAGCAGGGAAAACTGTACCTGGACACCGCGTCCGAAGTACTGAATGGCCATGCCGATGCCGAAGCCTACGGCGACAAATAACAATGACATGTAAAGGCCAAACTGGTAAGCCATCAGGATCAGGATTCCAGCGGCAATTACCGCGCATCCGATGCCTACCAGAAGAGCCTTGGAAAAACGCTGCTTGCGTGTTAATGCTCTGGTATTGAATACTTTCATATCCGGAAACCTCCTGTTTTCTATTATAGCATTTAATCCCCTTACAGGCACCCCGGATGCCGGTCATCATGCCATTTGCCAGCCATGATTTTTTGCGTCAAACATTGACAAAATCTGTTGACGTAAAGCAGATTATTATGGTATATTTGTAAAGCACGTGGGGATTGCATGGAGGTTTAGCTCAGTTGGGAGAGCATCTGCCTTACAAGCAGAGGGTCAGCGGTTCGAGCCCGTTAACCTCCACCATCTGCCGGAATAGCTCATCTGGTAGAGCAACTGACTTGTAATCAGTAGGTGGCGGGTTCAAGTCCTGCTTCCGGCACCATTAAGTGTATTCGATCCGTCTGGGAGGGTAGCGAAGTGGCTAAACGCGGCAGACTGTAAATCTGTTCCCTATGGGTTCGGCAGTTCGAATCTGCCCCCTCCCACCACTCTTTGGGATGTAGCCAAGTGGTTAAGGCACCAGACTTTGACTCTGGCACTCGGTGGTTCGAATCCACCCATTCCAGCCATGACCGGTTAGCTCAGTCGGTAGAGCATCTGACTTTTAATCAGGGGGTCATGGGTTCGAATCCCATATCGGTCACCAGACTGTGCGAGTGTAGTTCAATGGTAGAACTTCAGCCTTCCAAGCTGACTACGCGAGTTCGATTCTCGTCACTCGCTCCATTAACAAAAGCAGCTGAAAGAGGCTTTACAGATAGATGGCAATCCGAAGGGATTGTTTTTTTATTTCCGAAAGAAAAGCCGGAGTCCTAAAGCTCCAGCCATTTTCCTGTTCTATAGGCCTTCTTCCTCAACGAAGCGGTAGAAGTCCTGTTCCTTCTGCCGGTTTTCTTCCGAAATCTTTCCTACCGGCATGCAGTAACAGATGAACTCCTCTTCCCCATCCAGTCCCAGCTTCGCATCTACCATCGGACCATCCACGGCGCCTACGGCGCAGCCGCCCAGGCCGATGGCCGTAGCGGCCAGGTAGACGTTTTCCGTCACGTGTCCGGCATCGGCCATGCACATGCGATGAGCATGGATGCCATACCGCCACTCCGCCCGGTAAGCGACAAAGCTGTAGTAGAAGACCACGTTGGCCTTGGCTGCCCAGATCTGGCCTTCCAGTGACTGACCGATGAAGTCCTTGAGGTCCTGCTGCTCCAAGAGGCATTCAATGTGATGCTTCATGGGCAGGTAATGGTAGAAGCCGTTCTTCAGACCCTCAACGTTCTGGATGGCCATGTAGACTTCAAAGGGATGCCTGGCCCCTCCGCCCGGTACGGTTCTCAGCGTGGCATAGGACTTGCCCCTGACTTCCTTGACGCCCTGGGAGCACCATAAAAGGAAAGACAGTTCCCTTAAGGTCATCTGCTCTTCCGTGTAGATGCGGTGAGAACGCCGGGAGTTGATGACATGGAGAAAGTCATTATCAATGTCCAGCTTCTCAAAGTCCAGCGGCAGGGCAATCGAGGTTTCTCTCATCGCTGCCTTGACTAAGGGAGGCTGAGGCTTCTTAAGCTCCTGATCAGTCTGATAACCGTCATAATGGTCCAGATCCGGATGCATTATTCTTCTTCTCTTCTTGATGAGCTGCTGTATTTCCTGCTCTGTCAGTTTCATGAGGGCACCTTCTTTCCGGTTCGTTTGGTTTATTATAACCCGATAATGAGCGGTAATGCAGGTAAATGCACCAGTAGCGGTGCTTGTTGTGAAAGAGGTACTTCTATATAATAAATATATAGTATTCGAAGAGGTATAAGCATGGATCAGCTGAAAGTTTCAGTAATCGTTCCCGTATACAATGCTCAGCAGTATCTGGAAGAGTGTCTTGCCAGTATTTTTGCGCAGACTCTTAAGGACTTTGAAGTTATATGTGTTGATGATGGATCAACTGACTCAAGCATAGAGATCCTTGAAAGACTCGCTTCAGAAGACAACCGGCTCAGAATTCTTCACCAGGAGCATAAGTATGCCGGTGAGGCAAGAAACCTCGGCATGAATAACGCCTCAGGAAAGTATCTGATCTTCTGGGATGCCGATGATTACTTCTATCCAACTGCTTTGGAAGACATGTACAAGCAATGCGAAAAGGATTCCGCTGATGTCTGCATCTGTTCAGGCAGGCAGTACTTCGAAGACGGAAACTTTGAAGCACCAAGTATGAGATACATCCGTAAGAAAGAAATTCCGGAAACCATTCCCTTCAGTTTTGAAACGGATCCCGATCACGTCATGAGCATTACTGTTGAAGCACCCTGGAACAAGATGTTTCTGGCTGATTTCGTCAGAGAAAAAGGCATCAGATTCCAAAACTGCCGGAATGCGAACGACGTCTATTTTGTTGAGAATGCTCTCTGCCTGGCTGACAGGATAACGCTGGTCGACAAGCAATTGGTCTGTTACCGCAAGAGCAAGAAGTCTGGACTGGTGACAACCGTTTCCAAGGGATTGATGACCGCTTTACAGACATGGTTGGATACAGCAGACAGTCTAAGAAAAGCAAACCGGTTCCCCGAACGCAGTTTTTCCAATCGTGACCTGGAAAGCATTCTGTATCTCTTCAACAATTCAACAGATTGGGAAGCTTATAAGGAAGCTTATCTGTTCTTACAGAGCGGTAACCTCGAAAGACTGGCAATACTCAAAGACAGGCCGGAGGATTACTATTATATCTCATACCACAGCGAAGCAGTCGAACACCTTTATTCTGATACTCCTGAAAGGTTTTTAAAGTGGATTAATAATTATCTATTCAATAGAGAAGCTAAAGTTTCAGCCAAACAGAAAAGGAATAATGAGATTTCTCGTCAGAATGAAGATGCATTACAGAAAGAGATGAAAATTGAAAAAAGAAAAAGAAAGAAAATCGAACAATCTTTATCTTATAAGATAGGATGTATTATCACGTGGTTACCAAGGAGCATCAAAAGGTTTCTAAATAAGTTGAATCCATTTAACAAACGGATCAAGGAATAAAAAAGAAGTGATTGCTTAATCACTTCTTTCGTCCTTTTGATCAAACGAACTAAATGGAGTCTACTCTCAAAGATCATTTCTTTTTTATCTTGTTATGCCTTATTCGTATGGCATATCAGAAAACCAAATGTTTGTAAAAAATGATACAATATCTCTATCCCT
>JAFZBT010000002.1 GCA_017561615.1 Erysipelotrichaceae bacterium | reverse complement strand
GGTCTTGATGACGGCCTGGTTCTCAACGTTGTGGTTCTCGTTGAAGCTCAGGTAGCCGGAAGCACCTTCGAAGTTCTGGATGGCCTCCATGGCAGCGACGATCTTGTCGCCATCGAAGGACTGAGCCTTCTTGATGCCTTCGATCAGCAGATTGTAGGCGTCGAAGCTCATGGCTGTATGAGCAGCGATGACATCGTCATATCTCTTGGCGTATTCATCGAACAGCTTCTGAGTGGTCGGAGTCTGAGCCGTACCGGAATCGAAGAAGGAGCTGAAGTAGATTCTGTCTACCAGTGACTTGCCGCCGATCTCAATGAAGGCAGCAACTTCGCAGGAGTCAATGCCCATCCACTTGGCATCCAGACCGGCAGTGTCGGCCTGAGCCATCATCATGGCCAGGTTGGCAGCGGTATTGGGAGCGAAGATGGCATCGAACTGAGCCTGCTTCAGAACGCCGATCTGAGCGTTGTAGTCCTGGTCAGCGACGTTGTAGCCGACTTCGGTAACGATGCAGTCCGGATCACCGGTCAGCTTCTTGAAGATCTCTTCAAATCTGTTGGCGCAGTCAACGGCAGCTTCGGTGTCGATTTCCTTGACAACGGCGATCTTGCGCCAGCCCTGCTCATAAGCGAACTGAGCCATGACGGTAGCGTGGAAGTTGTTGGTGAAGCAGGCGGTGAAGTAGTACTTGTAGCCCTGGGTTACCAGCGGGTTGGTGGCCGTGCCGCAGATGGCCGGAATGCCGGCATCTTCAACGATCTGGCTCATGGCCATGTTGGTTCCGGAGTTGGACGGTCCGAGAATGGCAACGACCTTTTCCTGCTCGATGACACGGGATGCGCAGGTAGCGGCTTCGGGCTTGTCGCTCTTGCAGTCAACGACGACCAGTTCGACGGTGTATTCAACGCCGTTGATGGTTACCTTGTCATTGAGTTCGTGAGCGAGGTCAATGCCTCTCTTGCACAGGGAGCCGGAGTTGGATGACTTACCGGTCAGGTTCTCAACATATCCGATCTTCAGGATGTGTTCACCGGTATCGTCCGGTTTCTTGCCACAGCCGGCAAAGCTGCACAGCATCAGCAAAGAGAGAACAATGCATAAAAACTTTTTCATATTTTCCTCCTATATTTTCCTTTGACCTTTTCGGTCTTGTTTCTCAGATAAGGGTGCGGATATCGGTATACTGATATCCTTCAAAGCTGTCAGCGACATTCTTATAGGTCAGCTTGCCCTGATAGGTGTTGATGCCGCTGTAGATGACCTCGTTTCTCCGGCAGGCTTCTTCCAGACCGTATCTGGCGATCTGCAGGCCGTATCTCAGAGTCGCATTGGTCAGGGCAATGGTGCTGGTGCGGGAAACGGCACCCGGCATGTTGCCGACGCAGTAGTGAACGATGCCTTCCTTAACATAGATGGGATCGTCATGGGTGGTCATGTGGGAAGTCTCGCCGCAGCCGCCCTGGTCGATGGCCACATCGACGAAGACCGCGCCCGGCTTCATTTCCTTCAGATATCTTTCCTTGAACAGTTTGGGAGCGCTGGCGCCGGGGATCAGCACCGAGCCGATCACCAGATCAGCGTCGATGACCGCTCTTTCAATGTTGGAATCGGTAGATACCAGAGTCTGGATCCGGCCGCCGTACTGGTTGTCGAGCTGTTCCAGACGCTTGAGATTGATGTCGATGACCGTCACGTCCGCGCCCATGCCCACGGCGATCTTGCAGGCATTGGATCCGACGGTGCCGCCGCCGAGGATCACGACCCTGGCCTTGGGCGTTCCCGGAACGCCGGCCAGCAGCACGCCGCGGCCGCCGAACTTCTTTTCCAGATACTTGGCGCCTTCCTGAATGGACAGCCGGCCGGCAATCTGGCTCATCGGCACTAACAGCGGCAGTGACCTGTCTCTTTCCTGCAGGGTCTCATAGGCAACGCCGGAGACCTTGGCGTCCAGCAGGGCATCCATCTGTTCCTTGTCGGCCGCCAGATGCAGGTAGGTGTAGATGATCAGGCCTTCATGGAAGAAGGGATATTCCTGCTTCAGCGGTTCCTTGACCTTGACCATCATCTCGGAAAGCTTCCAGACTTCCTCAGCGCTTTCCAGAACTCTGGCCCCGGCCTTCAGATATTCCTCATCGGTAAAGCCGGATCCGTTTCCGGCTCCCTTTTCGATGAAGACTTCGTTTCCGTCATGAACATAGGCCGCCACGTTATCCGGGGTCAGGCCGACACGGAATTCATTATTCTTGATTTCTCTGACACATCCTACTCTCATGAGATCCTCCTTTTTTTCAGACATGTACGGGTGGTGACGCAGAGCGGCCGGTGAAGATGAAAACGGCTCTTCCGCATCATTTTATGATTGCTTTGTTTTTTCTGATTTAATTATAAAAAAATGAACGAAATAGTGTCAATAAATGGCCTGATAGTTGATAAACGATCACCGAACG
>JAFZBT010000086.1 GCA_017561615.1 Erysipelotrichaceae bacterium | reverse complement strand
TCATCAACACTGCAACCCAGTTCCGTGGTGGCCAGAGCCAGAACGGCGCTGAGGTAGGCGAAGGAGCTTCCGTAGTACATCGGCAGCTTGCCCTTGGTCAGGATCGTAAACACGACGGTTGCCAGACCGCTGGCGAAGATCGTGGTGCTGACCGGGAACTTGGTGATCAGGGCAACGGTAATGGTTGCCGGGAACATGACGATGACCTGCTGAATGGCATACATCAGCAGCCGTCCTAACGGCGGTGTCTGATCCGGAAGATAGCTTTCAAATCTCTGAGAATTGGTTTTCTGTGTCATTTCTTATCCCTCCTTAAAGTTCGTATATGACAACATCATTCACACCATCGGTTTCCTGAAGATGTACGCTGACAACTTCATTCAATGATGTGGGAATGTTCTTCCCTACGTAATTGGCTCTGATCGGCAGTTCGCTGTGGCCGCGGTCGATCAGTTCGACCAGCTGCACTCTTCGGGGCCGTCCCAACGCCATCAGCGCATCCAGCGCTGCCCGGGCCGTGCGGCCGGTGAAGATGACGTCATCCACCAGGATGACGGTTCTGTCCTCGATAGAAAAAGGAACATGTGACTGGCTGACGACGGGATCAACGGTGATCTTGCTGAGATCATCACGGTAGAGCGTGATGTCCAAAACACCGGTTTCAACCTTTACATGTTCGATCTTTTCAATATTGTCGGCGATGCGCTGCGCCAGGGGGACGCCACGGGTCTTGATGCCGATGAGACAGATGTCCTGAGCCCCGTTGTTTTTCTCCAGTATCTGATGCGCCAGGCGGATCAGCGTACGGTTGATGTCTTCTTCGTTCATGATCTGAGACTTAAGTTTCATTTCTCTTCTCCCTGAAAAAAATCCTGTCGCACCGACAGGATCTGCTCGCTAAAAAGGTTTAACAGCACAAACTTGTCGGCGTCTCTGCACCGTCTTGAAGTTCATTGCTATAATCTTAACACAAATATGGGGTAATGCAAGAAGAAAGTTCAGAAATGATCTTACTTCACAGACTCGATGTAGCGGTAGGCCGGGCGGATCAGCCGGTTGCCGAATTCGACCTCCTCCATCCGGTGAGCGCACCAGCCGGTGATCCGGCTGATCGCAAACAGCGGCGTAAAGAGATTCTCGTCAATGCCCAGTACCCGGTAAACCAGACCGGAGAACAGGTCGACATTGGCGCAGACGTTCTTGGTCTGTCCCTTCTCCTCAGCAAAGACGCCGGGAGCCAGTTCCTCGATCAGGCAGATCAGGTCAAATTCCTTCCGGAAGCCCTTTTCGTAAGCGATATTCCGGGTCTGCTTCTTCAGAATCTGAGCCCGGGGATCGCTCTTGGTGTAAACGGCATGTCCGATGCCGTACAGCAGTCCGGTACCGTCACCGGCCTGCTTGCGAATCACCTTGCGCAGATACTCTCTGACCTCTTCACGGTCTTCAGTGTCCTTCAGATTCGCCATCATCTCATCAAGCAGTTCCATGACCTTCAGATTGGCGCCGCCGTGCTTGGGCCCCTTAAGAGATCCGATGGCTGCCGAAATGGCGCTGTAGGTATCGGTACCGGTTGATGACAGCACCCGGTCAGCGAAGGTGGAGTTGTTGCCGCCGCCGTGATCGGCGTGCAGAACCATGCACAGATCCAGCAGTCTGGCTTCCTGGTGGGTATAGTTCTGATCGGGACGGTAAATGTCCAGAATGTGCTCAGCCGTAGACAGTCCGCTCTTGGGATAATGGAAATACAGCGACTTATGCTGGTAGGTATGCCGTAAGGACTGGTAGGCGTAGATCATCATGGTCGGCAGCTGGGCGATCAGGTTGATCGACTGCTTCATGACGTTCTCCAGCGAGGTGTCATCGGGATAGTCATCATAGGAATACATCGCCAGCACCGATCTGGCCATCTTGTTCATCAGGTTGGGGGAAGGCGCGTTCATGATCATCAGTTCGGCAAAGCCGGCCGGCAGTTCCCGGTGTTCTTCCATCAGATGATGGAATTTTTCCAGCTGCTCTTTGGTTGCCCGGGAGCCGAACAGCAGCAGCCAGGCCACTTCCTCAAACATGAACTTGTCGTTATTGATCGCTTCGTCCACCAGATCCTGCAGGTCGATGCCGCGGTAGATCAGCTTGCCGTCAATGGGAATGATCTTATCCCCCTGGCGGTCGTAGCCCACGACATCGCAGATGCTGGTCAGTCCGGCCAGCACGCCGGTACCGTCGGGATTGCGTAGTCCTCTCTTGACGCCGTACTGCTCACTGAGTTCGGCGTTGATGCAGTTGTGCTTGCGGTATTCGCCGCAAAGTGAGGTGATCTCCTCTTCCGACAGTTTCGCTATGCTTGGATAAATCATCTTGATCCTCCCTTCCTGCGGTAATAGTTCATCAGACAGCCGTCTGACAGTATCTGTCTCTCCTCATCGGTCAGCTCGCCCAGATCCAGCTGTATCGATCTGACGGCGTTATTACCGTATACCTCAGCCCGGATCACCGTCGAGCTGGCTATCGCTTCCCTGATACCGGGAATGAATACCCAGTCGCCTTTTTCAACCAGAGTCCTGTCCTGAATGACAAACGGCAGGATGCCCCAGTTGATGCAGTTGCTGCGGTAGCGCTTGGTGGCGTACTCCAGGGCAAAGTTGGCTGCCCCGCCCAGTACCCGCTGGCAGGAAGCGGCCTGTTCCCTGGCGGAACCGTCACCCGGCCTGTTGGCGTAGATCGCTGAGCCGATGTTCATCTGCGGATGCTCATTGATCAGTTCCCTGACGGAATCGGGAATCTCCGTCACGCACTTCAGATCCCTTACCGCCTTTGCCTCGCTGACATAGTCAGGATCGCGGCGGGAAAGGGTGAATTCCGCCAGGCGCTCCGGATTGGAACGGTAGCTGCTGGTCTCTCCGGAGGGAATGAGTTCATCGGTAGTCGTGACCGGATCGTCGATGTAGCTGACGATCTTGACCAGCAGGTCAGCGGACAGTTCCGGGATCGTTGGCCAGGGCTTGATGTTGGGACCGTAAACCAGTTCCGCGTCATCATCAGGATGACCATAGCCGTTAAATACGCGTCTTTCATAGATTGCCGTATCATAGGCCGGTGTCGGTATGCTTATTTCAGTGTCCAGATCGCTGGCAGCTCTCAGGATACCGCCGTTGGCGGCCGTGGCAGCGATGCTGCGGGCATCCATCAGGGCGACCAGGGCGATCTGTCCTTCCGCCGGCTTGGAGCCTTCGCGGTTGGGGAAGTTTCTGGTCGTGTGGCGCAGGGACAGTTCGTTATTGGCAGGCGTATCGCCGGCGCCGAAGCAGGGACCGCAGAACGGCTCGCGGTATACGGCTCCGCAGTCCAGCAGATCAGTCAGGATTCCCGTTCTGGCGATTTCCCTGTTTACCAGCTGGGAATCCGGATAGACGGACAGTCGGAAGCCGCCGGTGCCGATTGAATGATCCTTCATGATGGCACTGGCTGCGGCGATGTTTTCGAAGGTACCGCCGGCGCAGCCGGCAATGACTGCCTGATCAGCGTGCAGGTTTCCCTGACCGTCGATCTTGCTGAGCAGATCAACGTTAACGCTGCCGTTGAGCTGGCTGTTGCATCTTTCCTGCGCTTCCTTAAAGTACTTATGCGGATCCTTTTTCAGTTCGTTGATGGCAACGGCGTAACTGGGGTGCATCGGCAGGGCGATCATGCATTCAATTTCGCTCAAATCCAGTTCAATGCTCCTGTCATAATAAGCGCCGCTTTCGGTTTTTAATTCCTTATAGTCATCCGGACGGCTGTGAGCCCGGTAATACTCTTCGGTTATCTCATCGGTCTCCCAGATGCTGGAAAGACAGGTGGTTTCCGTGGTCATCACGTCAATGCCGTTGCGGAAATCCTGGGAAAGCTCATGGATGCCTGGTCCGGCAAATTCCAGAACGCAGTTCTTCACGAAGCCGCTGTCATAGGTCTCCCTGATCAGGGCAAGTGCGACGTCGTGGGGGCCCACTCCCTTTTTCGGTCTGCCGGTCAGATAGATCAGCACCACCGGCGGATAAGCGATGTCGTAGGTCTTATTGAGAAGCTGCTTTACCAGTTCGCCGCCGCCTTCGCCGATGCCCATGGTTCCCAGGGCCCCGTAGCGGGTATGGGAATCCGAGCCCAGGATCATCCGGCCGCCGCCGGTCATCATTTCCCGGTTATAGCTGTGAATGACGCCGAAAAGCGCCGGCACGTAGATGCCGCCGAATTTCTGAGCAGCGCTAAGAGCAAAGCGGTGATCGTCTTCGTTAATGGTCCCGCCGACCGCGCACAGGCTGTTGTGGCAGTTGGTCAGCACGTAGGGAACGGGAAAGCTCTTCATGCCGCTGGCGATCGCCGTCTGGATGATGCTGACATAGGTGATGTCATGGGAAGTCAGCGAGTCAAAGGAAAGATGCAGAAGACCGTCGTCTTTTACAGTATTGTGGGCAGCCAGAATGCGGTGGGCAATCGTCTTGCTTAATCCGGATTCTCTGTCCTGAACCGACGCTTCCTCTATCCTGCCTTCATTTAAAACTACCGGATGATCTATCAGCTTCATAAACTCACGCTTTCCAGTATTTCCTCAACAAATTCCGTTGTCGTATGATGACCGCCGATGTCCTGGGTCGGCTTGTTCTTAATGGCCTGCAGAAGCGCCTTATCGAGAAGATCGGCCTTATCGTTCATGCCCTGATCCCTCAGCAGCATTTCAAAGGCCATCAGCAGGGCGGAAGGATTGGCCAGGTTCTTGCCGGCAATGTCCGGAGCGCTGCCGTGAACGGCTTCATAGATCCTGACGCTGTCACCGATGTTGACGCTGGGGGCAAACCCCAGTCCGCCGATCAAACCGGCGCACAGGTCGCTGATGATGTCGCCGTAGAGATTCGGGGCGACCAGAACGTCAAACTGCCGGGGATCGGTGACCAGTTTCATGCACAGGGCGTCGATGATGACGCTGTCAGCGGCGATGTCCGGATACTGTCCGGCGATCTGGTTGAAGATGCTCAGAAACAGACCGTCGGTCAGTTTCATGATGTTGGCCTTATGGACACAGGTCACCTTCCGGCGGCCGTTATTGCGGGCATAGTCAAAGGCAAAGCGGATGATCCTTTCCGATGCCGCTCGGGTGATGATCTTGATGCCGTGAGCGGTATCCTCGTCCTTCATGTATTCCTCGCCCTTATAGAGGTCCTCGCTGTTTTCCCTGACGACGATCAGATCGATGTCCTCGTATCTGCTCTTAACACCCGGGATGCTGCGGACGGGGCGCAGGTTGGCATAGGTGGAAAACTGCTGGCGCAGCAGCACATTGATGCTGCGGAATCCCCGGCCCGAAGGGGTTGCCGTCGGGCCCTTGAGGGCAATGCCGGTCCTGTTGATTTCTTCAATCAGACCGTCTTCCAGAAGCTTTCCCGTCTTTTCGTGGTATTCCGCTCCCGCCTGGTATTCTTTCCAGATGATTCCGGTTCCCAACGCCGCTGAAATCCTGACAACGCTGTCAGCTATTTCCTTTCCGATTCCGTCACCTTTGATCAGTACAGCTTCCATGGTCATACCTCTTCTCCCCTTAATCCGACAGAAGGCATCACGTCCCGTAATGTTCAGTTTTATGTAATATAACAGATTTCTTCAGCTTTCTCAAATGAAGTATACATTTTCCCCATTTTGCCCGAATGGGTTATAATGAAGACGGTGATGACAATGAAGGAGATAAGACTGCTGGCCATCGACATGGACGGTACCCTGCTGAAGGACGACAAGAGCATCGACGATGCTGATTTCCGCGCGGTTCAGCGGGCTGCCAACAGCGGCATAGAGGTCGTCATGGCCTCCGGACGGCCGCTGATCATGATGCCGGAAAAGGTCCTGCAGATCAACCAGCGCTACGCCATCATCTCCAACGGCGCCAAGATCATCGACCTGCGCAACCGCCAGACGGTCTTTCATCAGACCATGGACCTGGAAATGACCAGGAGATTTCTGGAAGCTCTGGAAAACATGGACTGCTGGATCTGCCTGGAAAGCGGCGATGCGTCCTATTACGGCGGCCGCAACATCAACGACATTGCCATTCTGCAGCCCCGGATCCGCAATCACCGCGGCAAATATGTCCGCAACCTCTTCAAGCTTTTCGAAAATGAAGACTTCCCGCTTGAAAAGGTCATCGTCCGTACCCTCAAGGAGAACGAAGCCAGGATCCTGCGCTTACAGGGAGAATTCCCCGGCTTTAACATCATGGATAACAATGACGGAGCCCTGGAGATCAACGACCGCAATTCATCCAAGGGAGCGGCCCTGAAGTGGCTCTGCCAGCACATGGGCATTGCCAGGGAAAACGTCGCCGCCATCGGCGATTCCGACAATGATCTGACCATGCTCAACTTCGCCCGTTATTCCGTCGCCATGGCCAACAGCAGCGACTTCATCAGGCAGATCTGCTGGATGACTACTTCGTCCAACATGGAAAACGGTGTGGAAAAGGCCATTGACAGGCTCATGGAACTCTGAGCAGAAGAAAGGAGATTCTTATGGAAAACTACGATAATACCAAATGCCCGTATTGCGGCAGCGAGGACATCATTAAGGGTATCAACTGGTCAGGCGGTCTGAACGCCCAGAAGGTTGGCCTCTCGGAAAAGGAGTTTCTGGTATGCAGCACTCATCAGGTCTGCTCGGATGTCTGCCGGCAGTGCGGGACCATCGTAAGAACATACCTGAAGTACTATGACTATCTCAAGACCCAGGAAATCAGATGGGACTCTGATTAAGACTGACATCCTGATCCGCATTACCAAAAAACGACAGAGAGGAAAGCTGTTCATTCAGCTCTCCTCTTTTTTTGCCTTTCTAATGAAAGCGGATGCCGCATCATGGCATCCGCTGCCTTTAATCAGTCGATGACTTTCAGACCGCCGTATTTCCTGACTTTCAGGACATGGCAGCTGCCTTCGCCGAAGACGCGCTCGATCTGTTTCTTGTATTCAGCGACGAAGCTGTCCTTAACGAAGGCCTGAATGCTGCCGGCGAAGCCGCCGCCGTGAACGCGGCAGACGCCGTTGTCACCCAGGGCAAGCTCGCTTACCAGCAAGCCCAGCGAGACGGACTGGTTATTGTAGTCCTTGCAGGCGAAGACGTTCTGCAAATACTTGTAGGAGGAATCTCCCGAAGCCCTGACCAGATCCAGGAAATCGGCAAACCGTCCTTCTTCAAGGGCGCTGACCTGCTGATCAACGCGGCCGTTTTCCTTCAGGACGTGAATGGCCCTTAATACGGCGCGGTCGCCGCACTTTTCCCTGATCTCATCAATGTGATCGATGACGTCTTCATAATTCAGCTCAGATACATAGGTGTGGCCGAGCACGGCCGCCACCTTCTTCATTTCTTCGGGAATGGCGGCGTATTCGTCGGTCAGTGAGGCGTGAGAGCCCTTGGTGTCGACGATGCACAGAGAATAGCTGAAGCGGGAGAAATCGACTTCCACCCGGTGAACCACCGGATTGTCGTTGTCGGCGAAATCAATGTTGATCAGGTTGCCCAGCGAGCAGGCCATCTGATCCATCAGGCCGCAGGGCTTGCCGAAGTAGACGTTTTCGGCAAACTGGGAAGCCTTGGCGATCTCCACGCCGTCGATCTTTCCGTCATTATAGAGATAGTTGATGATGCTGCCGATGATGACCTCAAAGGCCGCCGAGGAGCTCATGCCGGAGCCCACCAGCACGTCGGAAGTCAGAAAGCCGTGGAAGCCGCCGGTCTGATAACCCAGGGTGGCCAGCCTCTTGACCACGCCCTTGACCAGACTTCTGGTCGTGCGCTCTTCCTTCTTGACATAGGACAGCTCATCCATGGGCATCCTGACGACACGGTCATCGGAAACGATGTCGATGTCATCGGCCCTGCGCATCAGGGCAATGATGTCCAGGTTGATGCCGCAGGCCAGAACCTTGCCGTGCTGATGGTCGGTATGGTTGCCGCCCACTTCGCTGCGGCCCGGGACGGAGATCACCATGACCTCACCCGGTCCGTAGAGTTCTTCAAATCGGTCCAGAGCCTTCAGATAGCGCTGCTTCTGATAATCCAGCTGGCTTTCGTCCAGATAGATGTCCAGCAGTCTTTCCTTAAGTCCGTCATTCTCCAGTCTGCTTCTGAGTAGTTTAGTATCCATGGTTACTCCTTAATCTCCACGATGACTCTCAATGAGCCGTTTTCATAGTACTTTACCTTATAGGTATCATTGACGCCGATGAAAGGCGTAATTGACAGGTCGGTGTTGATGTCCAGCTGGTAACGGTTGTTATTGAGGTCGGTGAGGAAGTAGCAGGTATTGCCGTTGACAACGGCCGGTACGATGGTCGCTACGGT
>JAFZBT010000085.1 GCA_017561615.1 Erysipelotrichaceae bacterium | reverse complement strand
GCTCAAGGGCGACTGGTCAAAATCCGACGGCCAGAGTCACTACGGCTTCACCGTAGAGAGCGGGACCTATTATGTTACCTTCGTTAATGCCAAGGGTACGCCGACCAAGGCCAGCGTACCGGACGGTAATTACTGGGCTGAGAGATACCGCTATACCGTTGAACTCTCCAACGGCAGGATCGTTACCGTAGAAACGGTATTCAATGGGGATTTCCTGGAAAAGATCCTCATTGATTCCAGCTATGACAGCGGCACCTACTTCAACGGTCAGGGCTGATTCAGAACGTCAGAAAAGCAAGGCGCGGATAACCGCGCCTTTTCTTCTGAACAAAGAAAAACACTCCGTTACGAAGTGTTGCTTTCTTCTGGTGGAGGCGAGGGGAATCGAACCCCTGTCCAAAACGTGTCCCACATTCAGACTTCTACAGTTTAGTCCGTCATGCTACATGCGGTTAGTGACGGACGGCCGTTACCGCATGGTTTCTCAATGATCTTCGGCTCTGCTTATTGAGAATCGCTGAGCCTATCCTATGTCTTTGACACCAATCCCTGACCCAGAGGAGTAACCAGGGTTGACGGCTGCGAGCCTTGATCGGCTAACTAAGCAGCAAATGATAATTGACTATTGCCAGTTATATTTAGTTTTTTGCCAGTAAGGTTGGCTCACCACTGCTATCCGAATCCAACAGCGCCCTGTCGAAACCAAGACGCCCCCATTCGCGAAGACATTATATCCAAACGGCTTTCAGCTGTCAACCGGTCCGGAAGAAAGAGAGCCGTTAAGCTCTCTGTCCTTATTTCAGTATTCCTCTTCGGTCAGTTCGTCGCTTCCGGTTTCGGCTTCGGCTTCCTCTTCCTCTTCTTCAACGTCTTCATCTTCATCATCGTCTTCGTTTTCCTCGAAGTCTTCTTCCCTTACTGCAACGTCGTTGTACTTGCAGTGGGACTTCAGATTCCAGACATTGTTTTCCAGGCTGGCAAACCGGCCGTCCAGAGACAGATTGGTGTAAAACTGAGATACCTTCTTGTTGGCAATGGCCTCGGTGTATCCCAGCTGTTCTCTGACGACAGCCCAGAGGTCCTTGAAAGTCATTCCTTCTTTTTGATTAAGCAGGCAGTTGTAAGCAACATCGATTGCTCTGATACTCATTCTATTCCGTTCATCTCCCGTTTATCTTCAGCAGTTAAGATTATACTATATCATCTAGCAATTGCAACCCCTTATTTTCAATATTGAAAAGTTGCTTTTTTCACAATGAAAAACGTCTGCCCGCAGGGGGCAGACGCTGAGTTTTCTGTTGATTTTTCGACTGGCTGTCAGTTTCCGAAAACGCCCTTGAGCCGCTTGATGAAGAAGTTGGCCAGCACGCCGGTCACCGCGATGGCATAGAAGGTTCCGATTCCGAAGCTGCCTTTCAGCAGTATGCCGGTCAGAAGGACGATGATGTCGATGATCCAGCGCACGATGCGGTAATCCCGGCCGAGCTTTTCCGACAGAGCGAGCACGAAGCCGTCATAGGGGTTTGAACCGGTCTCGCTCTGAGCGCCTACGCCGATTCCCAGGCCGACGAACAGATAGCCGACGACCATGCAGATCACCCGCAGCGGCAGGCCGCTGACCGGATGAACGATCAGACTGGCAGCCTTCAGACCCAGGGTGATCACAAACGGTGTCAGCAGGGTGTCCACGGAAACTCTGCGGCGGTCAACGGCCAGCAGGGCGACGATGAAGAGCGCGTTGGCAATCAGCGGCGTCAGCGACATGTCCACGTGGAGGCTGCGGGAAAGACCCTGCTCCAGAGTTGTCATTGAATCCGCCCCCAGGTCGCCGCCGACCACGAAGGCAATGCCCGTGCCGATCAGGAAGCTGCCCAGCGCCATGATCAGAAAGGCTCTAATTGTCCGGCTCACAGGCTGTAGCTCTCCCTGCGGATGGTCTCGTAGATCCTGGTAATGTCGTTGCGGTATCTGTCATCCGCCTGACTGAGGCGCCGGCGGAAGAGAACGTCATCGATCCTTAACCCGTCAAAGACCTCATTGAGCGTCTCGCTGAACTGCACGTCATCGGTGGTGTCGGAATAGACGCTGATCGAGGTGATGCTCCTTCTGAGCATGTCGACATAGATGACCAGGTGTCCGGCATCGTATGTATCGTTGAGGATCAGGGTATAGGGCCTGTCCGTCTGATAGATGTAGCGGAGCGAGCGGAAGCGGTCGGTCAGTTCCTCCAGATCCTCGGCAATGGAAAGCTGGTATACCGGGCCGTAACGGTCCGCCAGCGACTGCAGGATCTTCCTGGTCAGCATGTCCATGCTGATCAGCGGACTGACATCGGTGATGTTGCCCAGGCCGGTCTTGGCCTTTTCGTCCCTGACCAGCCGGGAACGCTTGGACTTGTCGGCGTCCCAGTAGATGGTGCCGGAATGCTGGCAGCGCTCGCCGACGTTGACGAAGCAGCTGTCGGTTATCCGGCTGGTACCCATCATGATCTCGTTATCGCTGTCCAGGTAGATGGAAAGACCGAGCTGGCTGAGGGCCTGATAGATGACGTTGATCTGATTGACCACGTTGTAATTGTTCTGATAGACCATGAAGGAGAAGTTCAGACAGCCCAGATCGCTGTAGACGATCCGGTCCGGGTTTTCCTTCCTGGCCAGATAAGTATGTTCCATTTCAAAGGAATTGACATTCAGACCGATGTAGGCGTTCTGCTGGTTGCCGATGGTCACCGTGTCGATGTTCTTCCACAGCATCAGGATCATGCTGTTGTCGGGAATGTGCTCAAACAGATATCTCTGCAGCGCCTGGTTGTGATAGGGGTTGATGCTGTCGCTTTGGACAAAATAGACTTTTTCTACCATGGTCATACTCCTTTGGGATAGAACACCAGCGATTCATCGCTCTCACTGTTATAACAGATCGCGGAAACGATCCGGCTGATATGGGAAAGCTCATCAATGTTTCCCCGTTCATCAAGCATCCAGATGCCGTGGCTCTGGCGGTCGGAATAAGGTTCGTAGGGATTCTGGACCAGCCGGTCGGTATGAAGATAGTATTTCTCGTCATAACCGGCAGCCAGGACCCGCTTTCTGATCTGCTCATACTCGTCCGCGGGAGCGGAAGCGAACAGGTCGCGGTTGAGGGCTCTTCTGGCCAGATCAGCCAGAATGGGATCGGAGGATTTTTCCATCAGCTGGAAGGAATACAGACAGGTGGCATCATCCAGGCAGCAGTATTCTTCATTGCTCAGAACCGGTTTGGTTAATAATGCTCTGTACATCGGGTATTCGTCCAGAACCGCCGGATCGCTTTCACAGAGATCCAGCAGCCGCTTAAACAGACGGGAAAGCAGCGCTTCATGGCTGCGTGATACCGGATGATAGTAGACCTGCCAGTACATGTGGTAGCGGGCCATGATGTAATCCTCAATGGTGTGCATGCCGCTGACCTTGATGACCAGCCGGTCGCCGGCCACTCTCATGGTCCTCAGGATCCTTTCCAGATCGAATTCGCCGTACTTTGTCCCGGTGAAATAGCTGTCTCTGAGCAGGTAATCCATCCGGTCAGCATCCAGCTGCGAACTGATCAGCTGGCAGAGAATGGGATTGGGGTGCGTGCCGGCAATGACGCTGGCGACATCGCGGGGCAGATTCTCGTCGTATTCCTTCATGATGCGGCTGACTTCACTGTCCGAGGTGATGATCTGAACGGAGTATTCCTCATGCTTTCTCTTCATGATGGCTTCAAAGGAGTGCGAGAAGGGAGCGTGACCGATGTCGTGAAGAAGACCGGCCAGCATGGCCGTGATCTTTTCATATTCGCTGAGGCTGTTTCTGAGGTCCTTGACCTCGCTGACCATCCGCCTGACGATCTCGTAGACGCCCAGGGAATGGGCAAAGCGGCTGTGCTCGCCGCAATGGTAGACCATTGAGGTACTGCCCAGCTGATTGATCCTTCTGAGTCTCTGGAACTCGCGGCTGGCCATGCAGCGCCAGATGACTTCTTCGCTGACGCGTACGTAACCGTGAACAGGATCGCGCAGAACCTTTTCTTCTGAAAGCTTATTCATTCGGATTCCACCTTTTCAGTATCTTTATTCTAACATAATTGCCCTGACATTATTATTCTTTGCCGAAAGAAAGACAGCTTCCTGCTGTCTTTCGCTTTCTCTAACTCTTGAAGATGTTGTAGACGTCGGAAATCGGCTTGCTTTCAGCGATGGCCTCAATGCTCTTGGCCAGCAGTACGCCTACTGACAGGATCACCAGATTGGGAACGTCCTTGAGTTCTTCCGGCGTTCTTTCGATGGTGTTGGTGACGACGAACTCCTTGACGCCGCTGGTAGCGATGCGCTCAATGGCGCCGTTGGAGAAGACGCCGTGAACGGCTGCGCAGTAGATGTCCTTGGCACCGTTGTCCTTCAGCATCTTGATGCATCCCAGCAGCGAGCCGCCGGTATCGACCAGGTCGTCAACGATGATGCAGTTCTTGTCCCTGACATCACCGATCAGGTTCATGGCCTCGGCCACGTTGGGCTTGCTTCTCCGCTTGTCGACGATGGCGATGGTGGAATCGTCAATGCCGTCAGCCATCTTTCTGGCCCGGGTAACGCCGCCGTGGTCCGGTGAGACGACGACGACTTCGCCCATCCTCTTCTTGCGGAAATACTGGGCCAGCAGGTCCATGGCCGTCAGGTTGTCGGACGGGATCTTGAAGAAGCCCTGAATCTGGGAAGCGTGCAGGTCAACGGCGACCACGCGGTCAGCGCCGGCTGCCTGCAGCAGGTCGGCGACCAGACGGGCAGTG
>JAFZBT010000084.1 GCA_017561615.1 Erysipelotrichaceae bacterium | reverse complement strand
GACAGGCTGCTGGCTGATTCCGGTCTGCCGGGCATGAAGGTCATCGCCTTCGGCATGGAGGCTTACGTGCCCAACCGCAATACCCCGCATAACTTCATCCCCAACTGCGTCTGCTACTTCGGCACCCATGACAACTCGCCGATCCAGGGCTGGATCCCCTCAGTGACCAAAAAGGATCTGGAATATACCAGGAAATACTTTCACATCACTGATGACAAGGACTTCAACTACGCGATCATCCGGGGCGCTATGGCTTCGGTATCCAACCTCGTCGTCTTCCAGATGCAGGACTACCTGAATCTGGGCGAAGAGGCGCGCATCAACTGCCCGGGCACCCTGGGCAACTGGAAGTGGCGGCTGGTCCGCGGTCAGTACAATAAGGCCCTGGCCCGGAAAATTGCGGAAATGACAGAAGTTTTCGGAAGAAAATGAAATAATTTCATATAGATTTCATAAAAGGGGTTTATAACATAGTTGTAAAAGAAATCATTGTTTCCCCCTTCTTGAATATTAGTATCATGAATAAAGGTACCGAAAGGTGCCTTTATTTATGAAATTCCCCGCTACTTGCACCGGGGGGAAATTGTGCTAATATAGGTACTGGAGGCTCACTATGGACTACATCTTCAGGCTGACCTATGGCTGCGACCTGCGTCAGGGAATCGAGCAGTTCTGTCAGAGGCAGAACATCACTTCCGCCGTCATCGTGACGACGGTCGGCTGCCTGTATGAGGCATCGCTCCGGCTGGCGGACGGCGAAAGCACTGCTGACCTGAAGGACAATTACGAAATAGTGTCGCTCACCGGTACCGTCAGCGCTGACGGTGCCCACCTGCACATTTCCCTGGCTGACCGTCAGGGAAAGGTCATCGGCGGCCACATGCGCTACGGCTGTCTGGTCAATACCACGGCCGAAGTGGCGCTGCGCAGTCTCGATGACCGCTACCGGCTGAGCCGTCAGTATGACGAAACCACCGGTTACGATGAACTGGTAATTACCGATCTGAAGGAGGTATGTAAATGAAAAAGATTTCAAAGTTCTTCCCGCTGAATGACATGGCAACAGACATCTATCATCTGCTGGCCGTCATCATTGTTTATCTGGTTTTGGGCTGGGCCGCCAAGTTTGTCGGCGCTCTGACCGGATGGCTGCCGCTGCTTGGCTGGCTGTTCAGTCTGCTGGTCTGGGTGATCAGAGTCTACTGCTTTGCCGGCATCGTCGTTCTCTTACTGAAGTATTTCAAGATCGTCAAGTAAAGAAGAAGGAAAGCTGCTCATATGAGCAGCTTTCATCTTTTTATCAGTATCAGATACAGGTCATTGATGTTGGAATTGGTTGGACCGGTGACGATCAGCTGGTCCAGCCTTTTTAGTGCCTCATGGCTGTCGCAGTTGCGCAGGTAAGCGTCGATGTCGATCTTCAGCTTCCGGCTCTTGGTCCAGCTGTAGCTGGTTACGTAGCCCCCGGCCGCTTCGGTCGGTCCGTCGGTTCCGTCGGAGCCCAGAGCTAATATGGTCGTAGAGGTCATGTCTTTCAATCCTCTGGCGCAGCTGAGGGCCAGATGCTGGTTGCGCCCGCCCTTACCGGAGCCGGTGACTTCCATGGTGATCTCCCCGGCGTAGATGAAGGCCTTGGAGATCGAGGTGTTCTGATTGGCCTGGGCTTTGTTAAGCAGGATCTCAGCAGCCTTGGGCTGCTGGCAGATCAGCGAGGTGGAGACGATCTGGCTGTAGTAGCCCAGGGTCGTGCAGATGTCTTTGGCGCTTTGGGCCAAAGTGTTGACGTCGCCGATGACGCAGGTCTCAATGTTGTCCAGCTGCCTGACGGTCTTCAGCAGGGGCAGAGGTCCAAGGCCGTATTTCTCAATGATCTCTTCAGCCTCCTTATCGGAGGAACTGTCGGGCACTCCCGGTCCGGAAGCGACCATGTCCAGGCGGTTGCCGATGACGTCGGAGAGGATGTAATTACAGACTCTGGCTGGCGAGCAGTGCTCAGCGAAGCGGCCGCCCTTGACCAGGGAGAGGCGCTTGCGGATGGTGTTGATCTCTTCTATGCCGGCAGATGAGCGGATCAGCTGGTCGGAGACTTCCTGAAGCTTCTCCAGGGGAATGGCGGGTATCTCAAAGAGAGCGGAGCCGCCGCCGGAAAGCAGAAAGAGCACGCTGTCGTTTTCCCGCAGTCCTTCGGTCAGCTGCCAGACTCGCTGGCTGGCTTTTATGCCGTTATCGTCAAGCAGGGGATGGCCGGCTTCGTAGATCTCAAAGCCGTCGATCGCACCCTGGCTGTGGCCGTACTTGGTGATGACAATGCCTTCGCTGATTCTGTCGCCCAGACAGTCAGCCGCGCATCTGGCCATGATCCAGCCGGCCTTGCCGACGCTGACGACCAGGATCCGGCCGTCCTTAAAGACGGCAGACTCCAGCTGCTTTTTCAGGGCATTGTAGGGACTGGCCTGTTGGATGACGTGATCGATGATCTGCTTAAGGTCTCTGTTCATATATCTATTGTAGAATGAATCACGCCGGCAGAAAAGGGCAAAACAAAACCCCGTAACTGACGGGGTTAGTTTTAATGGCTGGGATAAAAGGATTCGAACCTTTGAATGACGGAGTCAGAGTCCGTTGCCTTACCGCTT
>JAFZBT010000083.1 GCA_017561615.1 Erysipelotrichaceae bacterium | reverse complement strand
CTTTGTGTCTTTATTGACAATTTTCAAATTTGGTGTTTTTTCCATTACAGCTTTCTTTGCATAACTCAGATCGCTTTTAAGTATTTGAGATGAATAGGCAACATCATTTCTGAATCTTGATAATCCTTGATGAAGAGCCGGTTCCGTGCTCATATAAGAAACTAATCCTATGAATGAAGTAATAACATAAATTGGGCCAAACAGATTTCCCATTGCAGCATCAAGACTAACGAGATTTCCAAGTGCAATTAAGGCAATTATAAACATAAATAACAAACTGATTAATTTCATTCCTAACCAAGAGAATGCAATAGAAACAAGCAATAAAGTCTTAGGGCTTATTGAAATATGTACAATCAAAAAATTAATTTCTACTGATGGCATAATAGCTTGTGTAAATGAAGAAAACAGCAGAATGAGCAAAACGCTGAAGATAACATCTTGCCAGGACTGGAACATGTTTCTGATTCCTTTGAATCTCACAAGATAAGCTGAATAAAGCAAAACAGCATAAACGCATGATGTTAACGTAGGGCTTAATGATATTATATTTCTGCCATCGTGCCAACGAACGAAAGATATCAGAACAGCTGTCAACATGCATATGATTGATAAAATGTTCGCAAAGGTAATGCCTGAAGCGGCCGCCTTTAACTGCTCGTCAGCAACAGCGTATTCCTCAGCAAACATGTTTTTCGCAATCACTTCAGCTTCATTCTTGTCTCGAGCAACTACTTCGTACGCTTTATCCTGAAAATTTAAAACCGTTCCTTGTGTCTTAACAATATATTTCTTATTCATAGAATATTCCTCATTTCTATTTTATTGTATTAGCATAGAGCTTTCAATTGTGGCGAAACAATAAATAGCAGCACTGCTGTGCTGCTATCAAACCATCTTTTTGTTCAGATCGTTTTTGTATCTATGATTTCACGGAAATTTACAGATTCTTTTACCTGCAATTTATGGGCGTTGTAAGCTCTTAAGATAATTTAAGAACTTACGATGCTAAAGAATGCCAAGTATGATGGTTATGGCACCGATGATGACGAACCAGGCCCAGTTGTCTTCCAGCTTGCGCACCTTTTCTTCATCATCCCGGAACTTTTTGGTGATGAAGCGCTGCGGGTTAGCCTTGATCAGTACCCCATAAACCATGAACAGCGCTCCCGCTATCAGCATGAACAGTCCTTCGATTCCTTCCATCAGTCCTTACCTCCCCGTAAGTAATATGTGCTGTCCGGCAGCGTCACGCCGCCGTAAACGTATTCCCTGAATATGACTTCATAATTGCCCCGATCATCCGAAACCAGCTTGGTGATGCCCAGATAGGGGTTTTTGCCGTCCAGAAAGTGATGATAGGGAGTCTTTTCCAAAAGACATACCAATAAGTTAATGACTGCCCCGTGAGCGACCAGCACGCAGTTGCCCTGCGTCTTCTCCACGGCTTTCAGAAAGCGCCGGGCCGCCTGATCCTGGCTTTCCCCGCCCTTGGGGAAGGCTTCTTCTGGCGCGTTTTCCTTCAGGAAGCTTTTCTGATACAGCGGGAAGTATTCGCTCTTGAGCTTGCCTTCCCACTCGCCATAGCTGATCTCCCGGGCTTCCTCAATGATCTGATAGCTATTGCCCTCTGGCAGAAAGGCTTCCAAAGTCTGATAAGCCCTTTTCAGAGGACTTGAGTAGTAGTTTTCAATGTTCTTATCGGCAAAGTATTCTCTTAATCGTGAGGCTTCGGGAATCTGGGAAGCCAGCAGCGGTACATCAGTTCCGCCTCCCAGGTAATAGGCGGTATTGCTGTCATTGCCGAAATCTGGCAGTCCGTGTCTGACCAGGTAGATGTCTCTCATCATGATAACCCCAGTCCCAGATAGTCGTAAGCCAGCCGGTCAACAGTCAGTCTGCCGTCTTCTTCGGTCAGCTCGGTGATGGAAAGATAGGGTATCTTATACTGCTTATATTCAGTCCAGTCCAGTCCGTATAATTCCGAACAGGTCAGGGAAATGACGGTGGTGTGGGCCACGATGACGCAGTTGCCCTGCGTCTCCAGAATGGCATTGATGGCCCGGGTTGAGACGTCCTTGACGTGTTCGGGATGGCCGATGTCGGGAATGCCGGGATAGGTGACGCCCCGGCAGGAGTCGATGTAGCCCTGGCCGTAGCTGGGAGTAAGCAGGGTAATGTCCACGCCTTCCCAGTTGCCGTAATTGGCTTCGATGATGCCGTCAATGATCACCGGTTCCTTGTCTTCGGGAATGAAGGCCGCCAGCGTCTGACGGGCTCTTAACAGGGGCGAAGAGCACCAGTTGTCAATGTTCTTGTCCGCAAAGAAAGGACGCAGGCCTTCGGCCATCTGGAGATATTCGGGAATCACCGGCACGTCGTTGCCCTGGCCCAGGGCGATCCGCGGGCCTTCAAAATAGGGCTTGCCGTGTCTTACCAGATAGATCTTTCTCATGTTCTTCTCTGCTTGTCTGCCTTCCTTTTCCTACATTATAATATACTTAACGGAGCGTTAAAAAGATGATAAATGCCCAATACCTGAACATTTCCCCGCCCGAAAAGGCCATCCCCATGTCAGCAAGGAACGTGGCGGTTTACCATGACGGGGTGAAACTGCTGGGAAGGATCCTGCTTCCCGGTTTTGACAATGAAGAAGAGAAGGCGCCGGTGGTACTGCTGCTGCACGGCTTTCCCGGCCATGAAAAGTTCGACGATCTGGCCCAGGCACTGCGGAGATGCGGTTTCGTGGTTTTCCGGACCGGCTTTGCCGGCTGCTGGGGCAGCGGCGGAAACTACCGCTTTTCCACGCTGACGGAAGATCTGAAGGCCAATCTTCAGTATCTTTTCGACAATGCGGATGAACTCCATGCCGATACCGGCAGGATCTTCCTGATTGGCCACAGCATGGGCGGTCTGACCGTCTTAAGAGCGCTGGCCGACGGTCTTCAGGTAAAGGGCGCCTGTCTTCTGGCCCCCTGCAATCTGGCGCAGAGACTTGAAGAGGAAGAAGAAAAGTTCGACGGGGTCTTCGCGAAGGCTCTTGATTTCATCGCCACTCCCAATGGAACGATTGAAGATCTGAAGCAGGATCTGCAGGGAAGACTGGAAGACTGGCGGTTTGAACAGCTGGCCGCTAGGATCGCGATCGAGCTGCCGCTGCTGTTTGTTGGCGGCAGTAGAGACGGCGTCTGCCCGCCGGTGACCCACATGAACAGAGCCGTCAGTGTTCTGAAAGCCAGAGGCGCTCAGGTGACTGCCGTTGAACTGGACAGCGACCATTCCTTTCAGGATCAGCGGCCGGAACTGATCGAAACAGTTGTCAGCTGGCTGATCAAAAGAGACGCCGAAATGCGGAAAATGCATACAATGAAAGGGTTTTCTGTTTATTAATCCGGTTCTGTATGTTATTATTAAATTACAAAGCTAATAAACAAGGAGGAATCATAATGAAAAAGTTTATTGCTGCTTTACTGGCTGTAACCATGCTGTTCAGCTTCGTCGGCTGCTCAAACAACAATGGCGGCGGTGAAGACGGACCTACTGGTGAGGTCATGATTTATTCTTCCATGCAGCAGGTCGTCCTGGAAGCACTGGAAGCAAGATTTGAAGAATTATACCCCGGTGTCGACATGAGCTTCGTTCAGGCCGGCTCCGGCAAGATCAGCACCAAGCTCACCACCGAGCTGCAGGCCGGCACTGTCGAGTGCGACATCGTCTGGCTGGCTGACGCCTCTGAATTCGTTGAATACAAGAACGCCGGCAACCTGGTAGCCTACGAATCAAAGTACGCTGCCACTGTTGACCCGATGTTCAGAGACCCGGACAACATGTACATTGGTGCCCGTGCCGTTCTGATCGGCTTCGCCTATGCTCCCGATCAGGTCAAGGAGACCCTTTCCAACTGGAAGGACCTGCTGAAGCCCGAATACAAGGACAAGATCGTCATGACCGATGCCGGCGCTTCCGGATCAATGAAGACCTGGCTGTATGTTCTGGTCAATCATCCGGATTACGGCTGGGATTTCATCCAGGCTCTGTATGACAATGGTCTGAAGCTTGAATCAGGCACGACCGCAACCCACAACAAGGTCGCTGACGGCACTTATGCCATCGGTGTCGGCGTTGAATTCGTTGCCAAGAACCTGATCGCTGACGGCGCCAACCTCGCCTGGGCTGAGATCGTTGATGATGCCATTGCCTACTATTCACCGATCGCCATCCCGAAGGGCTGCCCGAACCTGGAAAACGCCAAGCTCCTCTACGACTTCATCATGAATCCTGAGGAAGGCCAGAGGATCCTGGTAGAACAGAACGTTACTCCGGTTCAGCCGGCTACCAAGGTTCCTGACACCATGCATCCGGCCAGCTGGATCGTTGAGCATGCCATCGCCTTCGACGTTGATGACATGGCTGCCAAGTCAACTGAAATGCTGGCAAAGTACGATTCAATCTTCAAGAAATAATCGCTTAGGAATCTATCGTTTTATGCGGGCTTTGCAGCGATGCAAAGCCTGCATTTGTCTTAGTAAGGGAGATTAGTATGACAGTTAAACTAAAGTATGAGGATCTCACCGTTACATACAGGGACCGGGTAAACGGCGATAACACCGTCGTCGACGGCCTCAACCTGGAAGTCGAAGAGGGCCAGATACTCGGCATCGTCGGACCTTCCGGCTGCGGCAAGACGACTTTGGTGCGTGCTCTGTGCGGATTCATCAATCCCGATAAGGGCAACATCTACGTCAACGGCAACCTGGTCTTCTCCAAGGAGAAGAAGATCAACGTTGCTCCCGAAAAGCGCAACATCGGCGTCGTCTTCCAGGACTACGCCGTCTGGCCGCATCTTTCGGTCTATGACAACATCGCCTATCCTCTGAAGAAGAGAAAGGTCCCCAAGGATGAGATACCCGGCAAGGTTGCCAGCGTACTTGAACAGGTGCGCATGTCCAACTATGCCAAATACATGCCCGCTCAGCTCTCCGGCGGTCAGCAGCAGCGCGTTGCCATCGCCAGAGCTCTGGTTTCCTCGGATGACATCATCGTCCTCGATGAGCCGATCACCAACCTGGACGCCAAGCTGAGAGAGGAAATGATCGTGGAGATCCAGCTGATTCAAAGAAGGCTGGGCACCACCATCATCTACATCACCCATGACCAGGAAGCCGCTCTGCAGCTGTGCGACAAGGTCGCCATCATGCAGCCGGACGGCAAGATCTGCCAGATTGGTACCGACGAGCAGATCATCACCCATCCGGCCAACAAGTTCGTCTTCCAGTTCATCG
>JAFZBT010000082.1 GCA_017561615.1 Erysipelotrichaceae bacterium | reverse complement strand
TCATGCCGACGAAGTACACATCATCAGCCGTTATGCCTACGGCGGCTTTTCCAGTGCGGTAAAGAGCGTCATCGACCGCTGTCTGGGCTATGTGCTTCCGCACTTTGAACTGGTCAACGGCGAGACCCATCATAAGAAACGTTACGATGAAGACAAGCCAATTACCTTTATCTTCTACGGTCAGGATCTGAATGATGAGCAGAAAACCGCTGCTGAGCGGTATGTCCGGGCAGTCTGCACCAACATGCGCACCCATGTCCGGGAAATAGTCTTCCGAAAGGGAGAGTCTCTGCCCAAACCGGTAATAACGGACTCAGAGTATCCCGGGGAGAAAACCGTGCTGCTCAACGCCAGCATGCGCTTTGCCAAGGGCAATTCCGCCAAGCTGGCTGAAGTGCTCAGGGAAAAGCTGAACGGCGAAACCGAGACCGTAAACCTGGTCAGACACCTGAATGATCTTGACGGTCTGATCAACTCACTGCGGGATGCCGATACGCTGGTACTGTGTACGCCGCTGTACGTGGACGGCCTGCCCTCTCAGCTGATCAGACTGATGGAAAGAATGCAGGAGAAATATGAAGGCGCGCCCAAACGCGTCTACGTGCTGGCCAACATGGGGCTGTTCGAACCCCGGCAGCTGGTAAACCTCCTGGAAGCGGTCAGACAGTGGTGCGCGGAAATGGGTTTCCGTTACGGCGGCGCTCTGGCGGTCGGTGCCGGGGAACTGGTGGGCGGTCTGCTGGAATTCCGTAAGCCGGAAAACTGGCCGTTAGCCCCCGTCGGCAAGGGCCTCAGCCGCCTCGCCAAGGCAATCAATGCTCACCGGGATACCGAAGACATCTATGCCGGTACTGACGGCTTCCCCCGCTGGCTGTACATGGCCATTGCCAACAGCGGCTGGAAGCGGATGGCCAGAGCCAACGGCATTACCAACCGCGATCTGTTCCGGCGGCTGTAATGCCTTGCTTCATATTAATTGTCCATAAACAGGAAAGGAGAATCACATGTTTATCGATATCAACAACATTCAGTTATACTATGAAACCTGCGGCAGCGGACAGCCCCTGCTGATGGTCCATGGCAACAGCGAAGACCACACCATCTTCACAGAAGCGGCTGAAGTTCTGAAGGATCACTTTCAGGTCTATCTGCTGGATTCCCGCGACCATGGCCAGAGCACCAAGGTGCCCGAACTGCATTATGACGACATGGTTGACGACATTGTTGCCTTCCTTCAGGCTCTTGATCTGAAAGACGTCGTCTTTTACGGTTTCTCCGACGGCGGCATCATCGGCCTGCTCTCCGTTCTGAAGACCGATCGGATCAGCAGACTGATCACCAGCGGCGCCAACATTACCCCGGAGGGTGTCAAGGGTTCCCTGAAAGCTCTGGTCAGGGTGCTTTACTTCTTCACCAAGGACTCAAAGCTGAAGATGATCCTGAAGGAGCCTCACATTCCCACTGATACCCTGGCCCAGATCAAGGTGCCCACTACCGTCATTGCCGGAGAGAAGGACGTGATCAAGCAGCAGGAGACCGAACTGATTGCCGCCAGCATTCCCAATGCCAAGCTGCGCATCATTCCCAAGGCCGGCCACGGTTCCTACATCGTCCACAAGACTGACATTGCCGACATCATCCTGGAAGAAACCGGCAAATAGAGGCTGGATCAGCCATGCTGTTTGGAAAGAAAAAGGAAAGAAAGACGTATGATCACGCCGCCGTGCGTCCGGTCATCCGCTGCAGCATCTGCACCGGCGAGAAGGTCGCCGGCTTTCAGAACATCCAGACCAGGAGTTTTCAGGAAGTCATGCTGATCAGAAATGACGCCGATCTCCGGGAATTCCGCGCTCTTTACGGCATCGAAGACGAACTGCCGACCATCTACTGATCGCCAGCCGGGCTGCGCCTCATAAGACAGTTCAATTATCATTTAAAAAACGGCACGACCCAAAGATCATGCCGTTTTATTTCATCAGTTCACGCAGCGGCAGGCTTTTTGCCCGTTCTCAACTGCAGGGACGAGGTCTTTGTCAGCGCCTGATCGCCTTTGTCATCATGCTCTCGTCTTCGGCATTGGCGGCGAAGAACTCGAACAGTACCGATGCTCCGTTGTCACCCGGGTAGTAATCGAAGCCGACGTATTTGGCCTGTTCAGCATTAAGGAACAGGAACGCCCTGACAGAAGCCACTTTCTGCGGATCGGTCATTTCATAGCCGGCCTGTTGCAGTCTGGCTGCGTAGGCATCCAGGAATTCTTCAGCCTTGGCGCTGCTTTCAAATTCCTGAGTGGCGGTCACGAACAGTCCGGTAAATCCGGTGATCTCATAGCGGTATCCGGCCTGATCCCTGCCTCCGACATTCCCGCTGAGTTCCGCTGTTGGGATACCGTATTCAGCTACCAGTTTATTGACTTCTTCGGCACTGAGTTTTCTTTCACTCTTGGCTTCAATGATAACGGAATCGTCGCTGAAAGTGGATCTGAAGATCTTGGATCCGTCCGAAAGCTTGAACTCCCTGACGTTCTCGCCCGCCACGAACGCTTCCGCAAACCCCAGCTTCAGAAGTTTATTGCCGTAATTGTTCCAGTAAGCTTCTGCGGCCTGCCTGTCGCTGAAGCTGAGGATGAAGGGCATGTAGAGATCGTAGTCGAAGAAATAGGCAAAGCCTTCGTTCCTGGATGCCGACTGATCGGTCGCGTTCCAGCCTTCAAACAGATCGGTCTGGTCAAGCTCTGCGAAGCCATGCTGCTGCAGGACATCGCTGATCGCGGCAATGCCTTCGTACGCCGGTTCATCATAGTACATCATGCCTTCCATGACGAAACCGTTGTCGTAGTGGGGATAAAGCTCCGCGTAAGCGCGGTATTTTTCTCTTAACAGTTCGCGGTAGACCGTTATGACGCTGCCGTCGTCCTGTGTTTCCTGAACTTCCGTGTAGCCGCTTTTTACCAGCAGGAACTTATATTCTTCCACATTCTGCTGTGTGGCGTGAGCATCAGTCAGACGCATTCCGAGGAACTGATCATATGCCTTTGGATCGAAGATCAGGGCATAACTGGCAAATTCCGGG
>JAFZBT010000081.1 GCA_017561615.1 Erysipelotrichaceae bacterium | reverse complement strand
GTAGCCAGGGGCCTCGACAACCATGTCACGGAAGAAGAAAAGTATCTTCCCCTTCTGCAGCAGGGTGAGCAGCTGTGCCTGAAGTATCTCAGTAACCCGGAATTCAGCTGCAATCCGGTCGTTGCCGTCTGGCGCGATGCCTTCAGCAGGTTCAAGACCAAGAAGGGTGCCCGAAGCTCCATTGAGGCCCTGCTGAAGAGAGTGAAGAACGGCAACCATCTCAACAGCATCAACCCGCTGGTGGATATCTACAACTACATTTCCCTGAAGTATGCTCTGCCCTGCGGCGGCGAGGACATCGACCGATTTGAAGGCGACATCCGGCTGACCAAGGCTGACGGAAATGAAGAATTCATCACCTACGGTTCCGACGAGTCAGAGCCGCCCTATGAAGGGGAGATCTGTTACAAGGACGACCGGGGCGCGATCTGCCGCTGCTGGAACTGGCGGGAAGGCGTCCGGACCATTCTTACCGAGGACACCATCAACGCCTTCATGATCATGGAGCTCGTTGACCCAGCACGGACAGATGACCTGAAAGCCGCTCTGGAAGAACTGGCCGAGCTGATGAAAAAGAACCTTGGCGCGCAGACCGAGATCAAGGTTCTGGATGTCAGCAACAGATCCGTAACAATTGACTGACCTCATCAGCAATGTCACAATGATTAACAGCTCCTGTACGTCTCGTACGGGAGCTTTTTTTGAGCTGCTGTTTTAACCTACAATTCATCGTTATCTTGATTAAATGTAGGTTAATAGATATAATGATTCTGAAATGGAGGGATGATCATGTCAGATGCCGCAATCGCCTTAATGGAGAATCACGCCAGAATCCTGTCAGCCATCAGGGGAAATGAAATCCTGATCAGCCGGTGTGTCAAGGGTAATGTCAGAATCAAGAAAATCGGAAACAGATCGTATTACTACCTCCAGAACCGGGATAAGGATAAAATCGTCAGCAGATATTTAGGACCGGTAGACAGTTACGACATATCTTCTATTGAGAAGGAGATCGTCCGCCGGGAAACAATGAAGCAGGACAACAGACGGCTCAGACAGGAAGCCCGTGATGTCGAAAGAATGCTCAAAGCGGTCGGCATCAGAAATGTTGGAAAACTTTCAAATACTGAATGATATCGTTCGCGTTTTCAACGAGCAGGGACTGCAGGATGATTTCATTCTGATTGGGTCTGCCTGTGAATACTACTATCAAAAACTGCTGCCCGGTTTCCGGGCAAATATTGTCACGGATGATACCGACATCCTGATCAGAGGTTATCCGGAAAAAAGCTTTAATATCACGGAAGGACCCGGGGTACTCGGATTCACGTAACAAGCGCCTTATGAGGCGCTTGTTTTGCCAATTAACTGATTGCCTTTATGTTACAGTCTTTTCCGGCAGCTGGCAGATCACCACGGCCGCAAACAGGATGACGCAGCCGACGATCTCCCTGACCGTCAGGATCTGATTGAGAAACAGATAGCCGGAAGCGACCGAGAAAACCGATTCCAGAGACATGATCAGGGAAGCGGTGGTGGAATCCACGCCTTTCTGCCCGATAAACTGCAGGGAATAGCCCAGCACGGTTGCTACCAGGGTCATGAATACCAGTGATCCGCTTATCGCCTTCAGGTTCTCCAGCGGCACGCTTTCATAAATCAGGGCAGATATCAGTGACAGCAGACCGCCGACCAGATCGGAGACGGCCGCCAGCTTGAGGGGATGAACCTGATCGACATAGCGCTCGATGAAGACCATCTGCATGGCATACAGCAGCGCCGTCATCATCAGATAGATGTCATGGGTCCGGAAGGACAGGTCGTTGATCTTCAGATCGCAGAGAACATACAGGCCGATGACGGCCAGAATGAGCGAGACGATCACCTTCGGCGTCATCTTCTTGCGGTAGAACAGAAAAGCCAGCAGAGGCACCATGACGATGTACATGGTGGAAATGAAGGCGGCCTTGCCTACCGAAGTGCTGGACATGGCGGCCTGCTGGAAGTTGGGAGCCAGGAACACGATCACTCCCAGCAACAGACCCGACTTCAGCAGCTGCCGGTTATCGCAGCCGTCTTTTATCAGCAGACTCGGCAGCATGATAAGGCCGGCAGCGATGTATCTGATGGCGTTAAGAGTAAAGGGGTCAACATGACTGCTGACCGCGCTTTGAAACACGTAGCTCACTCCGAAGATCAGAGCTACCATGAACAGACACAGAATGCTAAGCTCTCTTTTCATCTCTCGCTTCTATTCAAGCCCGTAAGTACTGCCCCGGGACAGGTTAATGCTCTGCTTCAGGCCTTTCCTTCCTTTCTGATGAAGCGGTAGAGGAAGTAGACCATCAGGGATTCGCCGAACATGCTGATGTAGAACATCAGACTCTGGGTTCGGTCGCCGCCGGGATCCTTGCCCAGAAAGATGCCCAGCAAGGTGAACAGCAGCATGAAGAAGCCCGAGAAGAACATGTTGGGATTCTTCTTTCTGATCCACAGATAAACTCCGATGCCGATCATGAAGAAGACAGGAACGGTATCCAGTAAGCTGATCACCGTATCGGCGAATCTGCCGGTCTGCTCCGATTCGGCGTATCTTCTGATCGCTCCGACCGTTCTTTCCTCAGTGATGACGGAAATGCCGGCGTACAGGCCGATCAGCATGATCACGATGGAAACTGCCCAGATGACCTTCATGGTTTTCCCGGAAGCCTTCAGGGAGTGACCGCAGATGGGAAACAGCAGCGGTATCAGCACGCAGTGCAGAATGTAGCGGAACTGGCTCAGAGTCTTTAACAGCGGGCCAAATGACAGCAGTGCGCCGCTGGAAAGAATCAGCGAGTCATAGAACAGACCCAGACACAGAATGCCTGTAAGCAGCGAGATCTCGCTGGCCTTCTGGCGCTTGTAGGCTCTGAACATGAAAAAAATGGAAACGGCATCGAAAAGAGTCAGAATCCACAGAACGGGCGCCATGGTCGCAATTATAATTTTTCGCATAAACAGTTCCTCCGCTTTCATTTTACCACCACAAATGCTGCCACGACAGACTTTCATCAGATAAACGCAGAAATCCCTGATGACATGTCATCAGGGATTTTCCTATGCTCTTCTCTGGCTTCAGCGGCGGTAGTATTCCTGCATGATCTGGGCAATCTGCTCTTCCGCTCCGGAGAGAATGACGCGGCAGTGACCGTTGTCCCAGTCAAGCTTGAACTGGGTGTCACACACCTTTTCCATCTGCCGGCAGAAGAAGTCGGACAGTTCCCGGTTTTCCTCCATTGAAGCCGGTATGTCCAGAATGACGCAGGAGCGTTTGGTCCTCTTGGCGTTGTCAGCCAGGAAATCGAAGACGACGGCGCTGTTCTTGATTTTCAGTCCTTCCTTGACATAGGGATCGGCGAAGAAGTCGTAGACATCCTTTTCGGAGAACTTCCAGGCTCCGTTTTCCTTCTGGCCGTGAAGAATGTTGGTGGTCAGATAAGTACGCAGTGTACGGGTCGTAAAGCCGCTCATCAGAGCCAGATCATTCAGTGTATAGTATTTATCCATTTACTGTTCCTCTTTTCTTTCCTAACCGGTTACAACCATATGATAATAAAAGAAAGAAATCGGGACAATTTGAAAATCTCCGACTTTTTCATATCTGCATGGTTTAAATGCTAGCCGTTGGATTATTCCCGCAGATTTTTCACTATGCAGCATTGTAATTGTTTACACCCTTTCGCTACATGAAGTATAATTTAGACAGAAAAAAGGAGACACTTCAGCATGTCGCAGTCTACCGATTATCACAGTAGAAACTTGAATATCATTGGCGGCCTGCTGGAGCAGAACAGCAGTTTTAACTGACAGAAAGGCCGCCTGAGAGAAAGGGGGCTTTTTATATGGCAAAGAACAGAAACAATGCCGACAGCAAGCTTGTCGAAAAGAAACTCATCGACTACGCCCGGATGAGCCGGGAGGAACTCTTTGAGTCCTTTGACATTGACAACGGCGGCTTAAACAGCGAGCAGATCGCCGCCGGGACCGAGAAGTACGGCAAGAACATCATCAACCAGAATAACGAGAACACCCTGATCATCCGGTTGCGCGATGCCGTGATCAACCCCTTCAACATCGTCTTACTGGCCGTCAGCGGCGTCACCTATGTCACCGATGTCATCATGGCCGAAAAGGCCAGCTACGCCACCTTCGCGATGCTGCTGATCATCGTGGCCATTTCCTCGGCGGTCTCCTTCGTCCAGTCGGAAAAGAGCAACAACGCCGCCAAGGCCCTGCAGAAGATGATCTCCAACAACATCGAAGTCGTCCGCAACGGCTACAGCGTCACCATCAGCATTGAGGACGCCCTGCCCGGGGACATCGTGAAGCTGGGAGCCGGTGACATGATCCCCGGCGACGTGCGCTTCTATGACCTCAAGGACCTGTTCATCGACCAGTCGCAGCTGACCGGTGAATCGGTACCGGTGGAAAAGTTCATTGACGGCAAGGAGTTTGACGACATCACCGAGCTGTCCAACATCGGCTTCATGGGCTCCAACGTCGTTTCCGGCAGCGCCAAGGCCGTCATCCTGACCACCGGCAATCACACCTATTTCGGTTCCATGGCCAAGTCGCTGTCCTCGGAGAATACCAAGAGCACCTTCGACGAAAACATGGACTCCATCTCCAAACTGCTGATCCGCTTCATGCTGGTAATGATCCCGGTCATCTTCGCGGCCAACCTCTTGACCAAGAGCAGCTGGCTGGATTCCCTGATGTTCGGCATCACCATTGCCGTCGGCTTAATGCCGGAGATGCTGCCGGTGATCATGACCAGTTCGCTGGCCAAGGGCGCCATTTCCATGAGCAGAAAGAAGACCATCGTCAAGCGCCTGGGCGCCATTCAGACCTTCGGGGAAATGGACGTGCTGTGCACTGACAAGACCGGAACGCTGACCGAAGACCAGGTCATCCTGGAGAAATACCTCAACCCGAAAGGCGAGGAAGACATCCGCGTGCTTTCCCACGCCTTCCTGAACGCCTACTTCCAGACCGGAATGAAGAACCTGATGGACCGGGCCATCATCGCCAGAGGCGAGAAGGAAGGCCTGAGCCGTCTTAAGAGAGAATACGTCCGCGAGGACGAGATACCGTTTGACTTCTCCCGGAGAATGATGTCGGTTGTCATGCGCGACAAAAACGTCAAGAGACAGCTGATCACCAAGGGCGCCGTTGACGAAGTCATCAGCCGCTGCCGCTACGTCGACATTAACGGCAAGGCAGAAGAAATCAATGAAGACTGGCTGAAGATCGCCCGCAGCGTGGCCGAGGATAACGGCCGCCAGGGCATCCGGGTCATCGCCGTAGCCCAGAAGAACGACATCCATGACGTCGACACCTTCGG
>JAFZBT010000080.1 GCA_017561615.1 Erysipelotrichaceae bacterium | reverse complement strand
TACTGGGCCAGCAGGTCCATGGCCGTCAGGTTGTCGGACGGGATCTTGAAGAAGCCCTGAATCTGGGAAGCGTGCAGGTCAACGGCGACCACGCGGTCAGCGCCGGCTGCCTGCAGCAGGTCGGCGACCAGACGGGCAGTGATCGGCTGTCTGGGCTTGGCCTTGCGGTCCTGGCGTGCATAGCCGAAATAAGGCATGACGCAGGTAACTTCCTTGCAGCTGGCTCTTCTGACGGCGTCCAGACAGATCAGGACCTCCATCAGATTCTCATTGACCGGCCCGCAGGTTGACTGAATGATGAAGACGTGCTTGCCGCGGACCGTCTCCTGAGGTTCGATCAGGATCTCTCCGTCCGCAAAATGGTTGACCAGGATCTTACCTTCCTCAACGCCGAGAATATTGACGATTTCCTGAGTCAGTTTCTTGTTGGATGTCAACGAGAAAATCACAACGTTATCCATACTTCCCCCTCCACTACTTGTCCTTCTTCAAGTATTTGAAGCCGTATTCCGGCTTGTTTTCCTGTCTGACGCGGCCGATGGCCATTTCGCCCTCGAGCACGTCCCTGGTGATCGTGCTGCCGGCTGCCAGCACGGTGTTATCGTGAACGGTAACCGGCGCGATGATGTTGACGTTGGATCCGATGAAGCAGTTATCACCGATGGTTGTATGGAACTTATGCACGCCATCGTAGTTGACGGTGACGACGCCACAACCGAAGTTGCATTTCTTTCCGACCGTGGCATCACCGACATAGGTCAGATGAGTGCACTTGCTGCCGTCGCCGAAGACGGTGTTCTTCATTTCCACGTAGTTGCCGATGCGGCAATTGCTGCCGATCTGACAGCCGTTGCGCAGATGGCTGCTGGGACCGATCTTGTTGTCGTCGCCGACCTGCGAATCGGTTATCCGGCAGGCGTTGATCATGTTGTTGTTTCCGATCACGGCATTTATGAAGACGCAGTTGTCCTGGATGCTGTTGTCCATGCCGACGACCGTCTTGCCTTCCATCCGGACATTGGGGTAGATGATCGTATCCTGACCGATCTGGACATCCGGACCGATGAAGACGCTGTCGGGATCGATGAAGGCCACGCCTCTGTCCATCCAGTAATTGTTGATCTTTCGCTGCAGCCACTTGCCGGCCCGGGCAAGTTCCTGATGGGAGTTGATCCCCTGCAGTTCCTCGCAGTCGCCGATCAGAGCTCCGACCTTATGACCGTGGCGGCGGAAGATCGCCACCAGATCGGTAACATAGTATTCCTTCTGAGCGTTGTCGTTGTTTACTTCCGGCAGATATTTCCAGAGAAGTTCATTGTCTACGCAGTAGATGCCGGCATTGATCTCTCTTACCTTAAGCTGTTCTTCATTGCAGTCCTTCTTTTCCACGATCGCTTCCACGTCGCCGTTCTCATTGCGGATGATGCGGCCGTAGCTGGCCGGGTCTTCCGGTACGGTGGTCAGCACGACCAGCGGATACTGATCCGCGGTGTCCAGAAGCTTCCGGTAGGTCTCTTCACTGATCAGCGGGCAGTCGCCGTTGATGATCAGGGTCTTTCCGGTCTTGTCCTTCAGCTGGACGGCCTGCATGACGGCGTGCGCCGTTCCCTGCTGGGGATCCTGAACGGCATAATCGCAGCGGTCCTTCAGGTGTTCTCTGATGCTGTCGCCGTCAAAGCCGACGACAAATACCCGGTTTTCGATCTCCAGTTTTTCCAGGGTATCACAGATATGTTCAATTATTGGTCTGTCCAGAAGCTTATGCATGGTCTTCCCATGGCGGGAGTGCATTCTGGTACCTTTTCCGGCAGCCATAACAATCGCAGATGTCATAAAATGCTCCTTAAGTCTACATATTATATTTTAACATAAAAACGGCATTTCATGCCGTTAAAATCGCTGTTTTCCGGACAAAGTCATAGCGGTCCTTCATGCTTTCATAAAGCCGGGAAATGTCCTGTCCGTCTTCCTGCAACACGAAGCAGGTTGAGCCGCTGCCGCTCATCATGACGCTCTCAAATCCATGGCTGCGGCATTCTTCAATGATTTCGCCGATGACCGGCAGAAGACGCTGCGCGCTCTCCAGAAGGCTGTTGCCCAACAGACCGCCCAGAGGCTGGCGGTTCTGCAGAGCCTGCTGGACCTTCCCGATGTCGGGATGCTGGGCTCTGGCGATGTCCAGAGTTTCAAAGGCTTCCCTGGTACAGACGCCGTCCTGCGGCTTTATCAGCAGGATGTCGTAGCTTTCCGGCAGTTCAAAGGTCTCGATCATCTCGCCGATTCCTCTTACCCGGGCCGGTCTGTTGACCAGACAGAAGGGGACGTCAGCGCCGATGGTGCATCCGAAATCGCATTTCTCCTGCTCACTGAGATTCAGATTCAGCAGATCGGACACCAGATGAATGACGGCGGCTGCGTCGCAGCTGCCGCCGGCCAGACCGGCATTCATCGGGATGTTCTTGCTGACCCTGATGTCGAAGTTTTCGCTGAAGCCGTACTTCCGGCGCATTCCTTCGACCGTCTTGTGGATCAGGTTCTTCTCATCGTAGGGAAGATCGATGTTGCAGCTGTAGGACGGCTGTTGGCTTACCGTCATTTCTATTTCATCATAAAGGTCGATGGGCAGTTCGATCATGTCCAGATCATGGTAGCCGTCTTCGTTGCGGCCCAGGACGTCAATGGACAGATTTATCTTGCCGTAGGCTCTTCTAATCATTCTTAAGCACCTCGTATAAACTGATGTAATCATCAAGGGAAAGCTGCTCGCATCGGGCGGTTTCCCTAATATTTATACCATTTAATTGTTGTTTATTTATGTGATAACCGCTGTTAACCAGATTGGTAAGCAGAATTTTCCGCCTCTGACTGTAAGCTGCCCTGATGATGTCCAGCAGCTTTTCTTCATCCTCAACCGGATGATGGTGTCTGCGGATGTCAAAGATCAGCACGGCGCTGTCTACCTTGGGCTGAGGCAGGAAGTTGCGCCGGCTGACCCGGCTCAGCAGGCTGATGTCGCTGTAATAGGGAGCGATGACCTGCAGAGGTCCGTAGTCCTTGTCAGCCTGGTTCTTCAGGAAGCGGTCAGCTACCTCCTTCTGCATCATGGCGATGATCCGGCTGATCCGGCCGCTGCCGGTCAACAGCTTGAGCAGGATCTCGCTGGTTATGTAGTAAGGCAGATTGGATACCACGACGATGTTCCCCTCAATGCCTTTCAAAACCTTCTCCAGATCAGCCTTCAGGATATCCTGATTGACGATTTCCAGATTGTCCTGATCCTTCAGTTCTTCCCTGAGCACTTCGCACAGTCTTTCATCGATCTCATAGGCCATTACCTTCCTGACCTTCTGAGCCATCGGCAGCGTCAGGGAACCCAGGCCAGGGCCGATCTCGATGACGGTGTCATCTTCGCTGAGCTGATCGACGATCTTACCGATCACCGTCGGTTCCACGAGAAAATTCTGACCGTACTGCCTGCGGGCGGTCAGACCGTATCTGTTCATCAGACGGGTTATTTCGCTCTTACATCCGATCACTCTCTCGCTCATAGCTCTCCGCAATCTCTCTTACCTTCTCATAATCAACGCCCAGCATGTTGAGGTACTTCCACAGTCTTTTGTTGTTGCATCTGCCCAGATGCAGCTGAGAACTGACATAATCTCTCTTGGCGCTGTTTCCGCTTAAGCCCAGGCTGCTGTATTCACGGCGGCTGATGCTCTCTCTGGTTTCGCCGAAGCTGACCGTCTGATCCAGCGCTTCTCTGAGGATACGGTCATCCACGTATTCAATGCCGACGTTGCGCTTGCCAACAGCGTCCTTCTTCTCAATGAAGACGTGCCGGCATTTCGGCGCTTTCTGCATGATGGCGTCACGGATCTGCCGGCCGGGATGGTCGGGGTCGGTCAGGACAATGACGCCCCGGCTTTCGCTGGCCTGACGGATGATCTCCAGCAGATCATCGTCAAAGCCCAGGCCGTTGGTGCACAGCACGTCACAGTCAAACAGTTTCCTGAGCCGGGCCTCGTCATGCTTTCCTTCCACTACCAGAAGCTCTTCAACTCTCTTCATCCGTTTCTCCAGTTGTCATAGTTCAAAGCCAGCTGCTGCTGAAGCTCTTCAATGCTGATGTTTCTGAGAGCGGCGATGTACTCGCCGGTATATTTCACATAGGCTGTCTGGTTCATCTTTCCCCGGAAGGGAACCGGGGTAAGATACGGGCAGTCCGTCTCGATCATCATCCTGTCCAGGGGACATTCCAGGGCGTTTTCTTTGGGGCTTCTGGCGTTCTTGAAGGTGACGGTGCCGGCAAAGGAAATGTAGTATCCCAGCTTCAGATACTCTCTCATCATCTCCGTCGATTCCGAGAAACAGTGCATGACGACCGGTGTACGGGCATGCTGCTTCAGAATGTCGTAGGTATCCTGAGCCGCATCGCGGCTGTGGATCATGATCGGCTTGCCGTGGCGGTTGGCGATCTCGATCTGCCGGATGAACATCTGCTTCTGGGCTTCCTTTTCCTCTTTGTTCCAGTAATAATCCAGACCGATCTCACCGACGGCGATGCTTTCATCGATGACGGACTCCAGATAGTCCATGTCCTGATCGTTGAGATGCTGAACGTCTTCAGGGAACCAGCCGAAAGTGATGTCCAGGTTCGGATATCTTTCCTTCAGTTGCCTGGTGTATTCCCGATCTGCCCGGTTAAGGCAGACCACATTGCTGCGCAGAACGCTGTTTTCCTGAGCCTGCCGCATGTAGAGATCAAAGTCCTGGCGGTAGGCCTCATCGTTCATGTGGCAGTGGGTATCGATCCAGTAACCCATGGCTACTTACCCACACAGAAGCGCGAGAAGATGCCGTCCAGCAGGTCTTCCCGGGCATACTGCCCCAGTATTTCCCTAAGGCAGCGGTAGGCTGCCTGAATGTATTCGCTTACCAGATCCAGCGGTACGCCGCCGTCGATCTGACTGCGGGCCTGAATGATGTTCTCCCGGGCCTGCCGCATCAGCGAGATCTGCCGCTCGTTAGTGAGAGAAGGCTGTTCAAGGGCCAGCTGATTGCGGGCAAACATCTCGTTGATCCGGTCGGTGAGCTGGCTGATGTCGCCGTTGAGGGCGCTGACGCAGATCTCTCCTTCCCGCTTCTCGATGTCGGCCTTGTTGTAGACGACGATGCGGTTCTTGCCTTCCGTTCTCTCCAGGATCTCCCGGTCCTGCCGGTCCAGCGGGGCCGAGCCGTCAAGAATGACGATGACCAGCTGAGCTCTGTCCAGAGCCTGCAGGGACTTCTGAATGCCGATGCTCTCCACATAGTCTTCGCTTTCATGGATGCCGGCGGTATCGATCAGGTGCAGGGTGACGTTCTTAAGATGGATGTCGCCTTCGACCAGGTCGCGGGTCGTACCGGCATACTCGGAAACAATGGCCTTATCTTCCGCCAGCAGGGCATTAAGCAGGCTGCTCTTGCCGACGTTGGGCTTGCCGACGATGACCGTCCTGATGCCTTCCCGGATGATCTGGGTGCTCTCAGCAGTCTCCAGGATCCGCTGGCAGCGGCTGATCCAGTCGTCCATCAGCGGTCTTATTTCTTCAGCGGTTATGACGCCGTTATCATCATATTCCGGATAGTCAATGTTCACTTCAATGTGAGCGATCACCTGCTCAAGATCACTGATCAGCGGTCCCAGCAGCCGGGAAACGGTGCCGGAAAGGGAGTTGACCGCCAGTCTGGCGCTGCCGTGACTGTCGGCGGTGATCAGGTCGTTGATGGCCTCAGCCTGCGTCAGGTCGATGCGGCCGTTCAGAAACGCCCGCTTGGTAAACTCGCCGTTGACGGCCTGTCTGGCTCCGCAGGCCAGAAGTAAAGTCAGTATTCTTCTGGTGACGTAAAGACCGCCGTGGCAGTTGATCTCAGCCATGTTTTCCCCGGTAAAGGAATGCGGGGCCAGGAAGGTGCTGACCAGCACCTCATCGACGGTTTCACCGTTCTGCGGATCAACGATGTGGCCGTAATAGATCCGATAGCCTTCATATTCCCTGGTTCTGCTCTGGAAGACCCGGTTGAGCACGTCAAAGCAGTCCTTCCCGGACAGGCGGACAATTGATATGGCACCGGCTGACAGCATGCTGGTGGAAACGGCGGCTATCGTATCTTCAAACATGGGATTCTCCTTTGGTAATATTCTACCATATCAGCACGTAAAAAGGCCTGCTTCATCAGGCCTTCGTCTTAATTGAAATACTTGTTCTTGAGGTCGATCAGGTTGGCTGCCCTGGCCAGGGCAATGCGGGCTCTCATGATGTCGCTTTCACGGCTGGCGCCCTCAAGCTTCTTCTGCGCCTTGGCGATGGAAGCCTGAACTTCCTCAATGTTGATCTCCTCAACGTTGATGATCTCGTCGCACAGCACCGTCGCCACGTTGTTCTCAAACATGACCATGCCGTCAGAGACCGCCCAGTAGGAAGACTTGTTATCCCTGCTGGTCTCAATGACGCCGATGTCGATGGGTATCATCGTCGGCATGTGGTTGGACAGCAGCGTCCTTCTTCCGTCAATGGCCGGCAGACAGAGCTTGTCGGTCTGAATGGAACGGTAAATGCCGTTGTAGGTGATGAAGTCTACCTTGAACAGCATTTACATCATCCCCTCGGCCTTCTTTTCCACGTCCTCAATGGTGCCCACGAAGGTGAAGGCGGCTTCCGGATAATCGTCATACCGGCCTTCCAGAATGGCCTTGAAGCCTCTGATGTTGTCTTCGATGGTAACGAACTTGCCCTCGTAGCCGGAGAATTTCTCGGCAACGAAGAAGGGCTGGGAAAGGAAGTTGCGGACTCTTCTGGCTCTCGAGACGGTTACCTTGTCCTCGTCGGAAAGTTCGTCCATGCCCAGAATGGCAATGATGTCCTGCAGGTCCTTGTACTTCTGCAGGATGCGCAGAACTTCCTGAGCTACCTCATAGTGCTCCTGACCGACGATGTTGGGGTCCAGGGCCCTGGAGGAGCTCTCCAGCGGGTCAACGGCCGGGTAGAGACCCAGAGCGGCGATCTTGCGGTCCAGAACGGTCTTGGCGTCCAGGTGGGCAAAAGTCGTGGCCGGAGCCGGGTCAGTCAGGTCGTCTGCAGGTACGTAGATGGCCTGGATGGAGGTGATCGAACCTTTCTTGGTCGAGGTTATTCTTTCCTGGAGCTCACCCATTTCCGTAGCCAGGGTCGGCTGATAGCCGACGGCTGAAGGCATTCTGCCCAGCAGGGCGCTGACTTCGGAACCGGCCTGGGAGAAACGGTAGATGTTGTCGATGAACAGCAGGACATCCTGATGGTCCTCGTCACGGAACTGCTCAGCCATCGTCAGAGCGCTCAGGGCAACTCTCATGCGGGCGCCGGGAGACTCATTCATCTGACCGTAGACCAGCACGGTCTTCTCCAGAACGCCGGATTCCTGCATCTCATAGTACAGGTCGTTGCCTTCCCTGGTTCTCTCGCCGACACCGGCAACCACGGAAAGGCCGTTATGCTCAATGGCGATGGTGTGGATCATTTCCTGCATCAGAACGGTCTTGCCGACGCCGGCGCCGCCGAACAGGCCGATCTTGCCGCCCTTGATATAGGGGCACAGCAGGTCGATGACCTTGATGCCGGTCTCCAGGATCTCCACGGAAGTCTGCTGCTCCTCAAAGCTGGGAGCCTTGCGATGGATCGGCATCCTTCTGATGTCGCCGGGGATGGCGCCTAAGCCGTCAATGGGTTCGCCCAGCAGGTTGAACATCCGGCCCAGAACCTGCTTGCCGACCGGTACCCTGATGGAATCGCCGGTATCATAGGCCTTCATTCCTCTGACCAGACCGCTGGTCTGGGAGAGCGCTATGCACCTTACCTTGTCATCGCCGATGTGCTGCTCGACCTCGGCAACGATGTTGCCCTCTTCAAAGGGGATGTTTATGGCACTGTAAAGCTTCGGCAGCCGCCGTTCATAGTGAATGTCGATTACCGGGCCGATGATCTGGACGATCTCGCCAATGTTATCTGCCATGTTGTTCTCCTTTCTAGAGGTTGCTGCCGGAAATGATCTCCGTCATTTCCTGGGTTATGCTGGCCTGTCTGGCCTGGTTGTATTCGAGTTCCAGCTTGCTGATGAGGCTGTCCGCATTGCGGTTGGCTCCATCCATGGCGCTCCTGCGGGCGGCGTGCTCGGACGTCTTGGCCTGCAGGAAGGTGGAATAGATCATCGAGGAGACGAACATCGGGATCAGGCGGTTAAGCACCTCATCGCGGCTGGGCTCCAGAATGATCTCCGATTCAACGATGTCTTCGCCGACCTCGATCGGCAGCAGCTTGTAGGTCGAGGGTACGAAGGACAGCGAATTGACGTACTGGGTATAGATGATGTCGATCGAGGAGATCTCGTCGGCAGCGTACAGCTTCAGAATGTCGTAGATCAGGCCGTTGATCCGCGAGGGCCGCAGGTCATCCAGGTCGCTGAAGCTCTTGACCACCATGTAGCCGTTATTCATCAGCCACTTGATGCCGTAGGTTCCGATGACAAACAGCGGTTCATCCTTGGAGATGTTCTCCTCAATGTAGCGGAACAGGTCGAGGTTATAGGACCCGCACAGTCCGGAATTGGAGGAGATGATGATGTGCAGGGGGTTGTTGACCGCCGAGGGGACCAGATACGGGTTGGTTTCCTTTCCTTCCTTCCGGTGCGCGGAAAGAGCGGCCAGAACAAAGCGGTAGTAGGCTTCAGCGTAGTCGTTGTTGACGAACATCGCCTTCTTCTGCTTCTGCATCTTGGCGGTGGAAACCAGCGCCATCGCGTTGGTCAGCTTGCGGGTCGATCTGACCGTCTTGAGCTGTCTTCTGATCTTGCTGATCTGTCCGGCCATCTTACTTCACCGCCGTCTTGTAACGCGTCGTAAAGTCCGAGATGAACCGGTTGAGTTCCTCGGTCAGTTCATCAGACATCTTTTCACCGGTGGCCAGCTGGCTCACCAGTTCCGGATGAGAGGAATGGATCTCCATCAGCAGCGACTTTTCATAATCCCTGACTCTGTTCAGCGGGATGGTGTCGATGTAGCCGCGCTGGTTGGCGAACAGGACGACGATCTGATCTTCCTGAGCAAACGGTGAGTACTGCGGCTGCTTGAGCAGTTCGGTCAGATGCTGACCGTGATTGATCGTCCTTCTGGTCGACTGATCAAGGTCGGAGCCGAACTGGGCAAAGTCCAGAACTTCCTGATACTGCGCCAGGTCCAGCTTCAGTGAGGAAGCGACCTTCTTCATGGCCTTGCTCTGGGCAGCGGAACCGACACGGCTGACGCTTAAGCCGCTGTCAACGGCCGGCCGTACGCCGCTGTTAAACAGCTCGGTCTGCAGGAAGATCTGACCGTCGGTAATGGAAATGACGTTAGTGGGAATGTAGGCGGAAATGTCGCCGGCCAGCGTCTCGACGATCGGCAGGGCGGTCAGCGAACCGCCGCCGTTTCGGTCAGAGAGCTTGGCGCTTCTCTCCAGCAGTCTTGAATGGAGGTAGAAGACATCGCCCGGATAGGCCTCACGTCCCGGAGGCCTTCTCAGCAGCAGTGAAAGGGTGCGGTAGGCGACAGCGTGCTTGCTCAGATCGTCGTAGACGATCAGCACGTCCTCACCGCGGTTCATCCAGTATTCACCGATGGTGCAGCCGGTATAAGGCGCGACATACTGCAGGGAAGCCATTTCGCTGGCCCCGGCCACCACAACGGTCGTATAGTTCATGGCGCCGTTCTGCTTGAGCTTCTCCACGATCTGCGCTACGGTCGAATTCTTCTGACCGATGGCGACGTAAATGCACTTAACATCCTTGCCCTGCTGGTTAAGGATGGTATCGATGGCGATGGCGGTCTTGCCGGTCTGGCGGTCGCCGATGATCAGCTCACGCTGACCCTTGCCGATGGGCACCATGGCATCGATGATCTTGATGCCGGTCTGCAGCGGTTCGTTGACCGACTGACGGTCAATGACGCCGGGAGCCGGCCTTTCAATGGGCATGTAGCGGCTGGCCTTGATGGCGCCTCTGCCGTCCAGCGGACGGCCGACCGCATCAACGACCCGGCCCAGAAGCTCGTCACCGACCGGCGTCTCGACGACGCGGCCGGTGGAGATGACTTCCATGCCTTCTCTTACTTCCGTCGAATCGTCCAGCAGGACGGCTCCGACGCTTTCTTCTTCCAGGTTCATGACCATGGCGTTGCTCTCGCCGATGCGCAGCAGCTCTCCGCTCATGGCCTTGTTTACTCCTCTGATGGTGACGATGCCGTCAGCGACCGAAGTCACATAGCCGGTGGTATCAGCTGACTTGACCGTGATGTTCTCGCGGTCATAGGCTTCCAGCTGGCGGCGGATGTCTTCGTTGATGTCCCGGGCGGAAGCCTCGCTGTCGTCTTCCCAGGTCAGCAGTTCTTCCTTCATTTCCCGGATCCGGCTGCGGTAGGAACCATCCCAGACATTGTTGCCGACGACGACCTTGATGCCGCCGATCAGACTATCGTCAATGCGGTTTTCCAGCTTGACCTTCTGGTCTACCTGCCGGGAAACGGCATCCTCAATGGCGGCGATCTGACTGTCATCCAGCCGGCGGGCGGAATAGATGACACCGTGGTGCTTGCCCTGCAGCTGGTAGTAGTAAGTGAGGAAGTCGTTTATCAGCATTACTTCATTGTAGTTTCTCTCCCTCAGAGCGCCAATGGAAAAACAGGCGTCCAGAACGCCTTTGTCCAGGGTGTTTCCAAAGTATCGCTGTAATGTTGCTTTCTTATCACTTACGCTATTGTCAGAAGATGTTAGAAATGAAGACAATTCGCTGTTTCTGGTTAACAGATCGCTGATCTTCTCCAGCTCGCTGCGGAAGAGTTCCTCTCTGCCTTCCTGCTTGGCCAGATCCATCAGCATGCGGGCATATCGCCTGGTCCGTTCGCTCATCGGCGGCTGACTTCCCTGATGAAGCCCTCAACGCTGTCGCGGTCGGACTTGCTGTCGAGCTTCTGCTGCAGCAGCTTCTCCGCTGCGCTCAGAGCGATGTCGACAACTTCTTCATGCATATCTTCCAACATCTTGTTCTTTTCCAGAGTGATATTACGCTGAGCATCCTCGACCAGCTGCTGAGACTTCTGTCTGCCCTCTTCAATGATGGCTTCCTTAAGTTTCTGGCCTTCTTCCTGAGCATGGAAGATGATCTGCTGGGCCTGTACGTTGGCCTCTTCGATCTGCTGGCTGGCTTCGGCATTCAGTTGCTCGTTCTTGTTCTTCAATGCTTCCGCATCGGTAAGCCGCTTCTCCTCATACTCGCTTCTGGCATCGAGGATCTTCTTGACCGGCTGCCAGGCCAGCTTGTACATCAGAAGAAACAGCACCGCAGTGGCGCACAGCTGAGTAATTACAGTCAAGATATTTGGCATTAATTGACTTAATACATCAATATCTATGTTCATAATTACCTGCCTCTTATAACTTGTTGCCTAAGACGAAGATGATCAGGAAGGAAACCAGCAGGCCGTAAATGGCACAGGTTTCCGAAATGGCGGCGCCGATGATGGCCATGCCCTGGATCTTGCTGGCAGCATCCGGGTTCTTGCCGATGGATTCAACGGCAGCGATGGCGATCTTGCCTTCAAATATGCCGGTGACGACACCGGTCATGACGGATAAGGTGGCAGCGAACGCTAAAAGTGCTACTTCCATAATTTTCCTCCTATTTATTCATTCTCCGGTAATTCCTTACCAATGAATGATACTGACAGAATTACAAAGATATAGGTCTGCATTGCTCCGGAGAACAGGTCAAAGTAGAAATGCAGAACCGGGGCAATCGCGACTCCGAACAGGTTGAAGTTGTGCAGGAAGGGGATTGCCGATGACACGGCGGCCAGCATCGAATAGATGACCTTCATCAGGATGCTTCCGGCAATGATGTTGCCGAACAGACGCAGTGACAGGGACGCAAGCGTGGAGATCTTGCTGATGATGTTGATCAGAACGAAGGGGGCGAAGGGCTCAAACCAGCTCTTCAGGTACTTCTTCGGTCCTCTTGCCCGGGCCGAGCATACTTCGATGAGAACGCAGGTGATGGCCGCCAGCGTCAGGGTGACACTGTAGTTGGCCGTCGGGCATTCCAGGGAAAACAGGCCGGCGATGTTGGATATGAAGATGTAGATGCTCACCGTCGCAATGTACGGAGACAGCTTGCGGGTCAGCCGTTCATTGGTCTTTTCCCTGACGATGTTTTCAATCGCCTGAGCGGCCATCATGCAGACCAGCACGACTCCGGTCGGCTTGTCCAGCGGGTCGAACTTACGCAGCTTGCCGTTGACCAGCAGCAGAAGCAGCGCAATGAGTCCGGTTACTGCCCAGATGTAATATACGGTTGGCTGGATCTCCATGACATCACCTCCTTTTCTCCTTGATGATTTCCCTAAAAAACAGATAAAGCTTTACTGACATCAGTCCCAGGAAGGCCGTCAGTACGCTGACGTAACGGGGAATTACCGTTCCGATCAGCAGCGGCATCGCCAGCAAGGCGATCCTCAGTACGCTTCCTGCCAGGAAAGATATTTTCGCTTTATCGTGTCTCTTGATCGCATTGCTGATGCTGAATTCAACCAGCTTTCGGTGGATCAGGCTGGCCAGGACGCCTAACAGCAGGCCTGTCAGCAGAGCCGCCGGACCGGGATGCAGAATCAGATCCGTGCCCATTCAGAAACATGATAACAAGACAATGCTGCAGCCCGCGATTCGGGCACCTTAGGCCTGTAGTGCATGGATCCTGCTATCTCCTTTCCTGTTCTGAATACAATGAGATTCTAGCATAATTGGCTTTCCTTTGCATTAAAAATCGGTCGCAACAGAAAAGGCGGCAGCCGTGATTCTGCCGCCGTCATTTTCCGTTGATGTCTCAGTATTTCTTCAGGATCTCATCGATCTTCCGCAACACTTCTTCCGGCTCTTCGTAATAGTAAATGCGGAAATACGGATCGCCCGTCAGCATGGCTGACAGGCTGATGCTCCGGCGGCAGAAGAGATGGCAGGGGACCCCGATCTTCTCGCCGTAGGCCAGCTCATAGCCGACTCCCAGGGAAGGGGTACTGACCTCGCCGATCAGCAGATCGCTTTCGCTGAGCCAGTACATGTCCTGCTGATAGATCTCCTGCGGTGTCGGTCTGACCTCCAGGTCCAGATTGCCGACGTGTTCGGTCAGGACGTCTGCGCTCTTGAGCAGATGAGTGATCATCTGACGGTACAGATCCGCGTCCTGTCTGCCACCCCGGATGGACCCGGCGAAATAGACGCGCGGGCGGTCCTTTTCCTGATTTAACTTTCTGACCTCTTCGAACTCCTCAGGGCTGACATGACAGTAGCCCTGGGGATTTTTGATCAGATAATCCTGGTGATATTCCTCAGCATCGAAGAATCTCTCCAGCGGTTTCAGTTCCACGTAAAACTCTTCGTAATTTCTTCTCTTTTCCGCAAAGATCTTTTTCAGCAGGGGCAGATCCGCTTCGTTGTCATAGTAGACGCCGGTCTGGTACTGGGTGCCGACGTCCTCCTTCTGGCGGTCCTTCTGCGTCGGGTCTATGCAGATGAAGAAGGCATCGACGATCTTCCTCATGGAGATTTTCCGGCTGTCATAGACAACCTTCACCGTTTCCCGGTAGCCGGTGGTGTCGGTGCATACTTCCTTATAGGTCGGATTATCCGTATGCCCGTTGGCATAGCCGACGGTCGTGGACACCACGCCATCCAGCAGCTGCATCGCTCTTTCCGTTCCCCAGAAGCAGCCTCCGGCCAGATATATCGTCTTTTCCATGCTGTTAACCTCTCTCTGCCAGCTTAAGCAGTTCTTCTTTCTCGTTGGGGTAGCCTTCCAGCACCCGGTCCATTATCTCGTTGAGCTTATCGCCGATCTCCCGGCCCTGGTAACCCATTTCCATCAGGTCCTTTCCGCTGATCTTCAGATCGGCGATCCTGACCGGCGCCTTTTCCTCGATCAGTTTTCTGACTTCGGCTTCCAGCTCGTCGCACTGTTCAGGCCGGCTGTACTCGGTGTTCTGGGCCAGACAGTCAGCCTTCTTGAGGGCAATGAGATCAAGGGCGTACTCACCCATTCTGTTCAGCAGCCTGGCTGCCTTGGGCAGCTGGTCATGGTTTCTGATCAGCATGAGCACTTCATCAGAAGTCTTTCTGTCCATGTGCAGCCGCTCCAGGACGGCTTCCGCGATCCGGGCAGAAGCCTGGGCATGACCGATGTAGCGGTCGCGGCCCTTTTCGCTGACCGTCCGGACCTCGGGCTTGCCGATGTCGTGCAGCAGCGCGGCCCAGCGCACGGCCGGCTTGGCCGGGCTTTCGGCAACGACCCTGACCGTGTGATGCCAGAGGTCATAGATGTGATACTTGTGGTTCTGCGGAAAGTCCATGATCGCCGTCAGCTCCGGCACAATGACCTCAAACACCTCCGCATAATCCAGCAGATATCTCTCCGCGTACTGACTGCAGAGGATCTCGTTCATTTCCTTCAGGATCCTTTCCTGAGAAACGTAGCGGAGGTCTTCCCTGTGGCTGAAGATGGCTTCTCTGGTCTTTTCCTCGATTTCAAAGTTAAAGCGGCTGGCAAAGCGGATCGCCCTGAGAATGCGCAGGGCGTCTTCTTCAAAGCGCTCGTCGGCATTGCCTACCGTTCTGATGATGCCGGCTTCCAGATCCTGCTGACCGCCGAAAAGGTCCAGCAGTCCGCTGCGGTTGTAAGCCATGGCGTTGATGGTAAAGTCCCGGCGGCTGAGATCATCGCGGATGTCCCGGGAAAAGCTAACCTCATCAGGATGGCGGTGATCGCTGTAGGTCTTCTCCGTCCGGTAGGTGGTCACTTCAAAGCCCTGGTGATCGATGATCACGGTAACGGTGCCATGCTGCAGTCCGGTATCGCTGTAGCGGGGGAAGACCCGGTGCATTTCCTCAGGCGTGGCACTGGTAGTAATGTCATAATCATGCGGCTGCAGGCCTAAAAGGCTGTCACGCACGCAGCCGCCGACAACATAGGCCTCATAGCCGTTTTCTTCCAGAATTTCAAGGATACTGTTTACCTTTTCGGGAATGTTCATACTATTAATTTATCACATTTGTTCAGGCAAAAGAAAAGCGATGCTGTCCGGCATCGCCTTTATCCTTCTATTTCTTAATGTCCTGAACCTCATTTGCCTTCAGAACTCTCAGGAAATTACGGTAGAACATGCATTCGATCTCCTGCTGCGTGAAGCCTTCTCTTACCAGCGCGTCATACAGCAGGTTCATCTTTCCGCAGTCGGTCAGGCCTTTCGGGGTTTCAATGCCGTCAAAGTCACCGCCCAGGGCGATGGTCTCAATGCCGGCCAGATCCCTGACGTGTTTCACGTGTCTGACCATGTCGTCCAGCTGATCGCTGTCAGTGTTATCGCTGATGAATTCCGGGCAGTAGTTAAGCCCCATGATGCCGCCGTTGTCCCTGAGCTTCAGGATCATGTCATCGGTAAGATTTCTGGGGAAGTCCTTAATGGCCCGGCAGTTGGAATGACTGGCCACGATCGGCTTTCTGGCAACGGAAAGGACATCGTAGATGCCGGCGTCATTGAGATGGGAAACGTCTACGATGATGCCCTTGTCCCACATCCTGCCGATCGCTTCAAAGCCGAAGGGCTTAAGCCCTCTTTCCGTATCGGCTTTGATCAGCTCCCTGCTCAGATAATTGGGATATCCCAGTTCATTTTCAAAGTTCCAGGTCAGCGTCATCATCCGGACGCCCCGGTCATACAGCTTGTCAATGTTCTCCAGCTGTCCTTCCAGGATCCCGCCTTCTTCCGTCGTCAGGATGGCGCTTATGATGCCCTGACGGGCGTTTTCCTCGATCTCTTCAGCCGTAGTCGCCTTGCGGATGCGTCCGGGATTTTCCGCCATGACTTCATCATATTTATCGATATAACGGTTAACGGTCGCAAACGGGTGCAGATCACCTTCAAGATAAACGAACATGGCAAAGCACTGGGCCATGTACCGGCCTTCTTCCAGCTTCTTAAGCGATACATGCAGGTCGTTTTCCGTAAAGGGCTTCCCGCTTCTCAGAAGCTCGGGAATGGTGTCGCAGTGCATGTCAATTACCCGAAAATCCTTCATAAGTCCCTCTTCCTTTCAAAATACGGTCCCGGTTGCCCGGGATCCGTATGAAGCTACTTGGTTCCGAAGATGCGGTCGCCGGCATCGCCCAGGCCGGGAACGATGTAGCCGATCTCGTTCAGTTTCTCGTCCCTGGCAGCCAGGTAGATGTCAACATCCGGGTGAGCCTTCTCGACGGCGTCAATGCCTTCCTGAACGCCGACCAGGCAGACCAGGGTAATATCCGTGGCACCGGCTTCCTTGACGAAGTTGATGGCAGCGGTGGAGCTGCCGCCGGTTGCCAGCATCGGGTCAACAACGAAGACCTTGGCAGAAGCGATGTTGGGCGGGAACTTGGCATAGTATGAATGCGGCTCCAGCGTCTCTTCGTCGCGGTAGAGGCCGACATGGCCGACCTTGGCGGTCGGGATGATGGCCTGAATGCCGTCAACCATGCCCAGACCGGCTCTCAGAATGGGGACCAGGACGACCGGCTTGCTCAGTTCATAGCCAACGGCCTTTCCCATCGGGGTCTCAATCGGGACTTCCTTCAGAGCAGCATCCTTCATGATCTCATAAACCATCAGACCGCCGATTTCGTCCAGATTCTGCCGGAAGTCCTTGGTTCCGGTTTCCTTGCGGCGCATGATGGTCAGCTTATGCTTGATTAACGGGTGGTCTAATAAATGCAGCATCGTGATTACCTCCTCAATTTATAATCCTAAAGCAGTGCTTTATTGATATCCTCAATCTTCAAATCGCCCTGGCGCAGCAGCTTAAGCTCTTCGCCGGTGCAGTCGATGATGGTGCTGGCCGTCTTGGAGAAGGCCTCGCCGGCCACGATCAGGTCAATGCGGCCGTCCAGCTGCTGCAGTACTTCCGCATCGGTGTTGCATGCCGGTTCGCCGGACAGGTTGGCGCTGGTGACATACATCGGGCCGACTCTTTCCAGAAGCTTCAGGGCAAACAGGTCGTTGGGAATGCGCACGGCCACGGTTTCCAGACCGTTGTCGATGACATCCTTCTTCTTCAGTACCATGGTAAGGGCTCCCGGCATGAAGCGCAGAGCCAGTTTTCTTTCTCTGTCTGACAGCCAGGCAATGGCTTCCAGGTCAGCCAGGGAAGCGACCATCACCGGAAAGGGCTTGGTCTCCGGACGCTTCTTGGCGTTCTTCATTCTTTCCGCCGCGGCCTTGCGGTTACATAAAACACCGATACCATAAACAGTATCGGTGGGAAAAGCTAAAATACAGTCATTATGTAAAGCCTGGACGATTTCTTCGAATTTGTCTTTCGTTAAAACTCTGGTCATAAGCAGTCCTTACATCCGTCATCCCTTTGATTGGATGACCCTGAATTCCTTACCTGTTATTCTAATACAGCTGTTCCTGCTATGCAATTGTCTTTTTCTTTTCCCGGCAATACATCCACAGCAGCGCCAGGGAGACCAGTCCGAATCCGGCCAGAGTGTACAGGGCGCTGTTGATGCCGACGCTGTCTTCCAGATAACCGGTAAGAAGCGGGGCGATGAGCGAAGGAATGTTGTTGTAGATGGCCAGGCCGATCAGCTGGCCGGAAGACTTCAGGCTCTCCGGCGACTCATCGTCCACCAGTTCCTTGGTGGCGACCATGGTCAGCGGGAAGGTAAGTCCCTGCAGAACGGACAGAACCAGCACGAAATTCAGATTGTCAGACATGCCGTAAAGCAGATAACGCAGGGAATAGATGATCACGGAAAGGCCGTAGACCGCAATGGCGCCATAGCGCCTGACAAGTCTGTTGCCGGTAAAAAACAGCGGCAGCTCGCAGATTGCCATAACCGACCAGAACAGGGATACGTGTCTTTCTGCGCCGCCGACATACAGGATCTTGTCAACGATGATGAAGTCGATGGCCACCATCATCGTGTAGCAGAAGGTCAGGGAAGCGACGATCAGGACGTAGGTTTTCTTCTTCATCAGCCTGCCGACGTCGTTCCAGTTGATCTTCTCGTTGGAGATCTTGATGGCGTCGTCCATCATGGTGTTCACCATGATCAGCAGGGCAATGGCGATGACGGCCGCCAGCGCCAGCATCTTATAGGTGCCCTTCTCGACGATCCGGCTGATCATTTCCGAGCCGACAGCCCAGCCGATGGATCCATAGGCTCTGATGATGCCGTAGCGCTTCTTCAGTTCCTCGCCGCTCTCCAGCGCATAGCTGTCATAGACGTTGATGACAACCTTGAAGAACATGATGACTAATGAAGCAGTTATGAAGTGGAAGAGGTAATTGTATTCGCTGTAGCGGTAAAGCAGAACGCAGCAGAGCGCAAACACGACGTTCATGATGTTCAGGTAGCGCTTGATGGTCCGGTTTCGGTCGCACAGGTAACCGACGTAAAACTGCAGAACGGTTCCCAGAACAGCGCCGAAGGAAAGAATGGCGCTCCTCTGCATGGCGCTGTAGCCGATATTGGTCAGATACGGTATCGGCAGGCAGTAGGCGATCGCCTGCCCTACGTATTCAATGAAGAAAGTGATTTTAAACATCAGCAGCTTTTTCCTGTCGTTCATGGTTTCTGCCTCCCGTTTCATTTTACCATACCCGGTATTTCCGTTCTTTTGCGAAGCTCCGAAAATTTTTCTCGCTTTTTCACCAAAATACTATATAATGGTTATGCACCTTGGAGAGTTGGCCGAGCGGTTTAAGGCACCATCTTGGAAAGGTGGCGATGTGAAAGCATCCGTGAGTTCGAATCTCATGCTCTCCGCCATTGCAAACAAAAGAACCTGTCTCACAGATTGGTTCTTTTTTCATGTGTTATAATCGTTATGGAAATCATATGATGATTGATGTGTTGCTTTATATTATCTTAATCTTCTTTGCCTTCTTTGTGTGCTTTGTTTTCTGCCGGCCCCAAAGCCGCAACAAAAGCCCTACTGTGACGCATCAGACAATCATTCCGAAAAAGCCATTAAGCGAACAAGAGACCTTTGGAAAACGCGGAGAACAGCAGGTCAGTCTTATGCTGAAAAAGGTTGCTGAATCCTGCGGTGGACATGTGTTTAACGATTATACTTTCGCTGATCAACAGGGCTTTTCAACAAATATAGACCATTTGCTGATTTGCAAAGGCGGGCTATTTGTCATAGAAACGAAAGCAAATAAGGGTTTAATTTACGGAAACGATAATGATGATTATTGGCGCGCCGAAAAAGAGCCTTGGCAAGAGGACAAAGAGTTTAAAAACCCAGTCAGACAAAACCAAGGCCACATAAACCATCTCCGCCGAATGATGGGAGGAAAGGCTCCGAAGATCATTTCAATGGTTATCTTCTCTGCAGCTTCGTCTCTTGCCCACGTAAACAGTTCCTGCACCTATAGTCTTCGTTCCGCTTATGAATATCTGATAAGTAAAGCCAACGAAGAGAAATATAGTCCTCAAACGGTGGAAAGATTTCGCCGCATCCTTTTGATCATTCAGGAAGAACACGGTATTTCCATTGAAGAACATAATGCAATCGTAAGGGACAGATTCTCTTCTTAATCTCTGCTTATGCAGTCTTCCGTTTCGGTTCTATTAATATATGTGAAAACCTCCTGCTTGAGCAGGAGGTTTATTATGTTGTCTTTTTACTTGATTGGTAAAAATTTATGTGGGAAATGCCGTAGGTCTTCTCCCGGTATTTAACCAGGTTGCCATATTCTTCGGCCAGCTCCAGGTCCTTTTCGCTCCGGATGGCTAAAGATCCGTTTTCATCAAGAAGACTGCTGGAGCCAAGCGCCTGCATCAGCGGTTCATAGAGATCCGGCTGGGTAAAGGGCGGATCGGCGTAAATCAGATCGAACTTATATCCCAAACCATCGAGTCTTCTGATTGCGCTGAAGACATCCTCCTTACAGACTTCATGATGGACATCTTTCAGCTTGCAGCTGTCGATGTTTTTCTTAATGACGTTGACCGCTTCCCTTCCGGCATCGACCATTACCGTCAGTCTCGCTCCCCGGCTCATGGCTTCAATGCCTACGGAGCCGCTGCCGGAAAAGAGATCGAGAAAACGGCTGTCCTCTACTCTGAACTGCCAGATGTTGAACAGCGATTCCTTGATCCGGTCGGTGATCGGTCTGGTATCCAGACCCTTGGGCGCCTCCAGACGGCGGTTACGGGCGGTTCCTGATATTACGCGCATTGGTTTTTCCTCTCCTTAATATTACTCCATTTCTCCGGAAAACAGAATCAGCATCCTATAGGTCATGTTATAATCTAACTGGAAAACGAGGGCATAAACATGATCGATTTTGACACCATCCTGCAGCGTAAAGGAACCAACTGTCACAAATGGGATTCTCTGGTCAGCGAATACGGGAAAGACAACGATATCATACCCATGGGCATCGCCGACATGGATTTTCCCTGCAGCGACGAGATACTGGCCGCCATGCGCAAAAAGCTCGATGAGCGGGCATTCGGCTACTGCGAGGATCCCCTGAACGGCCTGAGAGAACTGATCGTGGAACGCTATAATGCCCGCGGCTACAACATCACCGCCGATGACATCGTGATCGCCACCGGCGTCGTCTATGCCATCAACAATGTCATCCGCGCCTTCAGCAAGCCCGGCGACAGGATCGTTTTACCATCACCTTACTATACGCCCTTCCGGCCGCTGATCGAGAAAAACGGCTGCCAGGTTCTGGAATGCCCGATGGTTATCAGAAACAATCGCTATGAAATGGATCTGGCCGCCATTGAGGACGCTGTGGATGAAAGCACCACCATGTTCATCTTCTGTAACCCTCACAATCCCACCGGCCGTATCTTCGACGAAGACGAACTGCGGGAAGCCGCTGATTTCTGTCAGAGACACCATCTCTGGATCATCAATGACGAGATTCACGCCGACTTCGCCCTTAACAAGCCGATGAAGTCGATTCTTAACATCAGCGAATACACCCGCTCTCATGCCTTCACCTTCTTAAGCGCCACCAAGACCTTCAACCTGGCCGGCATGAAGATGTCCTTCGGTTTCATCACCGATCCCGAATGCCGCGAAAAATACCATAAGCAGGCCGAATTGAGCGGACTGGAAAGCATCAACAGTCTGGCTCCGGAAGCCGTCAAGGCGGCTTATCGTTCTTCCGCAGAATGGGAAAGAAGCCTGATCAGCTATCTGCGCGCCAACTGCGCCTACGCCTGTCAGTTCATCAGGGAGCGACTGCCCCAGATAACCGTTTACCCCAATGAGGGCACCTATCTGTTATGGCTGGACATGCGCGGCTGCGGCGTTGAGCCGGAAAAACTTAATGATTTCCTCATTAAAGATTCCCATGTTCAGCTGAATGACGGAAAATTTTACGGCAGCCGGTACGCCGGCTTCCAGCGCATGAACTGCGCGCTGCCGTTCAGTCAGCTCAGGGAAGCTCTGGAAAGAATGGAAAAAGCCCTGAACCGGTGACATATGTTATAATTTAAGGTGGAGTTCAAGATGGAAAAAGGACTGTTCATTACCCTGGAGGGCTGCGAAGGCTCCGGGAAGACCACTGCTGCCAAGACCGTGATCCGCAAGCTGACGGAAGACGGTTTTGACGTGCTTTACACCCGGGAGCCGGGCGGCATCGACATCGCCGAACAGATCAGACGAGTCATTCTCGACATCAACAATACGGCCATGGACGAAAGGACCGAAGCCCTGCTGTTTGCGGCCAGCCGCCGCCAGCATCTGGTCGAAAAGGTCATTCCTGCCCTGGAACAGGGAAAGACCGTCATCTGCGACCGTTTCATCGACTCCTCACTGGCCTACCAGGGCTACGCCCGGGGGATCGGCATGGACAACGTCATGAAGATCAACGAATTCGCCATCGACAGGCACATGCCGGATCTGACCGTTTATTTTTCCATTGATCCTCAGGAAGGTCTGAAAAGGCTCAGCGGCAGGGACGAGATCAACCGCCTGGACGTTGAGAAGCTGAATTTTCACCGGAAGGTTCAGGAAGGCTATGAGAAGCTTGTTGAACTGTATCCGGAAAGGATCCGGGTCATCGACGCTTCCCGGAGCCGGCAGGCCGTAGCCGACGACTGTTACCGGCTGATCGCCGGATTCCTGAAGGAGCACGATGTTTAGGGAAACCCTGCAGAGCCAGCAGCCGACCGTCTATCAGACACTGACCAATTCCCTGAAGGACAACAAGCTGTCGCACTGCTATCTGTTCACCGGACCCAAGGGTACCCCGAAGAAGGAGACCGCCCTGCTTCTGGCGCAGTCCCTGGTCTGTGAAAAGGGCGATGCCTGGGCCTGCGAACAGTGCGCCACCTGCCGGCGGATACAGGAAGGCAACTACGCCGACCTGATTTACATTGACGGTGAGGGCAAGCCCATCCGCGTTGAGCTGATCGAGGCTTTGAAGACCCGCTTTGAGAAGACTGCCCTGGAGAAAAACGGCCATAAGATCTTCATCATCGACAACTGCGAAACGCTGACTCTGAAATCGGCCAACAGCCTGCTCAAGTTCATTGAGGAGCCGGCAGGCGAGATGACCGGTATCTTCATTTCATCCCAGCCGGAACGCCTGCTTCCGACGATCGTCTCCCGCTGTCAGACCGTCAGCTTCCGACCCCTTTCCCAGCAGCAGTTCCATGATGTGGCCAGGGAAAAGGGACTGGACGAACTCACTTCCCATTTCGTTTCCCGGCTGATCGACAGTACCGACCAGATCGAGACGGTCAGTTCCAGCGAACCGTTCACCAACGCGCTGGTCAGCTTTGAAGAGTTCCAGAGGCTGTTTCTGGACAGCCGGCCGGAAGCCGTCCTCTACCTGCAGGATCGCTTTTCCCGGCTCAATAAGAGCGACCGCAACGCTGCCCGGGATACCTTCCGGTATTTCCTGGACATCTGCCTGCAGTTTGTCTCCGACTGCCTGGACGGCTATGACAGCCAGGACGAAAACTACCGCCAGCTGATGCAGAAGGCAAAGGCCGGCAATCTTAATTATGCTGATTACCTGAAGGCAATCGCCGAAACCCGGGACGGCTTCAACATGGCCGCCAACGGGCTTCTGCTCATTGACCAGATGCTATATAAATTATTGGAGGTTTAAACATGGCTAACAGCGAAACAAGAGAAAACCAGCAGCAGTTCAAATACTGCGTAGCTGTCAAGTTCAACGGGTCCAAGAAGGCCTATACTTTCGGAACCGATAACGAAAACCTGCACTATGGCGACAAGGTCGTCGTAGAGACGGTCAGAGGCGTGGAACTGGGAGAGCTGATCAGCGATCTGCGCGACGCTTCCCTTCATCACAAGGGCGCCACTCTGAAGCCGATCCTGCGCACCGCTACGCCTGACGACATCGCTCACGATAAGCGAAACCGCGAAGAGGCTCCGGAACTGATGGCCAAGTGCCAGAAGTGCATTGAACAGTGCGGACTGGACATGTACCTGATCTCCGCCGAGTATACCCTGGACCGCAACAAGGTCATCTTCTCCTACGTGGCTGATGACCGCGTGGACTTCCGCGAACTGCTGAAGGCTCTGGCCTCCACGTTCCGCTGCCGCATTGAACTGCGTCAGATCGGACCGCGCGACAAGGCCAAGATCATCGGCGGCCTGGGCTGCTGCGGCATGGAGACCTGCTGTTCCCGCTTTCTGGACGATTTCGACATCGTTTCCATCAACATGGCCAAAAACCAGCTGCTGGCGCTCAACACCGCCAAGCTGTCCGGCCAGTGCGGCAAGCTGATGTGCTGTCTTAAGTATGAAGATGAAGCCTACAAGGAACTGCGCGCCGGACTGCCCAAGCTGAACACCGCCGTTTACTACAACGGCGAAAAGTTCCGCATCACCACGATGAACATCCTCAACAACTCCGTCCGCATCTCCAACAAGGAGCATGCCGTTGACCTGACCATCACCGAGCTGAAGAAGCTCTTACCGGCAAAGAAGAACGAAGAAACCGCTGATAACGCCTGAATCAGTGCTTGTTATGGGAGGAAACGCTTATGAAGGATAAGACCAGAATCTGGCTGGCTCTTTTGCTGTTCGGACTGCTCGGACAGCTGGCCTGGACCATTGAAAACATGTATTTCAATGTCTTTGTCTACAACACCCTGAACGGCAGCGTCAGCACGATCGCGGCCATGGTGGCCGCCAGTGCCGTTACCGCCACGCTCACCACCTTGCTGATGGGAGCCTTATCTGATAAAACGGGAAAGCGCAAAGTCTTCATCTGCCTCGGCTATGTGATCTGGGGCCTTTCGGTGATCGCCTTTGCCTTTTTAAATCTGGAAAACGTCGCCAGACTGTTCCCGGCTGCTGCCGTGGTTTCCACCGCCGGCCTGCTGGCCATCATCATGGACTGCGTCATGACCTTCTTCGGCTCAACTGCCAATGACGCCTGCTTCAACGCCTGGGTAACCGACAGCGTCAGCCCGAAGGAAAGAGGAAAGTACGAGACTGTCCTGGCTACCCTGCCGCTGGCCAGCATGCTGATCGTCTTCGGTCTGCTTGACTCCCTGACTCAGCAGGGCAAGTGGGACCTCTTCTTCATCATCATCGGCTCGCTGGTTTCCCTCGGCGGTCTGTTAGGCGTCTTCATCATCAAGGACAGCCCGACGGTCAGAAAGAATTCCAACTCCTTCATGAGCAGCCTTATTTCCGGCTTCCGCCCGGAAGTGATCAGGGAAAACAAGGCTCTTTACCTTGCTCTGCTGTGCCTTCTTGTCTTCAGCATTTCCACTCAGATCTTCATGCCCTACATGATCATCTACATCCAGCGTTATCTCGGCATCAATGACTACGCCGTCATCCTCGGCGTCGTATTGCTGACGGCCAGCGTGGTCTCCATTCTGGCCGGCCGGGTGATCGACATCGCCGGGGCTGATCTGTTCTTCATTCCGTCCGTCATCCTTCTGGTCGTCGGACTGATCCTGATGTACACTGCCCGCCGTTCCCTGGGCGTCATACTCTCCGGCATCGTGATGATGAGCGGCAACCTGATCGTTACCGCCCTGATCAACGGCGCCATCAGAGACAACACTCCCCGGGAAAGCGCCGGCGGCTTCCAGGGCATCAGGATGATCTTCGGCGTCATGCTGCCGATGATCATCGGCCCCTATATCGGCGCCGCCGTCATCAACAATGCCAACGAGACCTACGAAGACCTGGGAACTGTCAAGCAGGTCCCGACACCGGCCATCTGGCTGGCGGCGGCCATCGTGGCAGCCCTGCTGATCATTCCCTGGTTTCTGCTTAAGAAGCAGAAGAAAGCCGATTCCCAGAAGCACTACAGCCTGCTGACCAGCTATGGTGAACAGCTGAAGGAAGACAGCGTCCTTCCGGAATACCCCCGCCCGCAGTTCAAAAGAGATTCCTACATCAATCTCAACGGCTTATGGCATTACGCCATCACCTCCTTTGAGGAGATCCCTGAGTCCTTCAACGGCGAAGTGCTGGTACCCTTCCCCATTGAATCCGTTCTTTCCCGGGTAAACAGGACCATTACGCCGAAGGACATTCTCTGGTACCGCCGCAGCTTTACATTACCCGAGGGTTTCAACAAGGGCCTCGTCCGGCTCAACTTCGGCGCTGTTGATCAGATCTGCAGGGTCTATGTCAACGGTCAGCTGGCCGGCGAACATGAAGGCGGCTATCTGCCCTTCTCGGTGGACATCACTCCTTATCTCAAACCGGAAAACGAGCTGACGGTCAGCGTCAGAGACTATACCGACACCAGATACTACGCCCGCGGCAAGCAGTCCTCAAGCCGGGGAGGCATCTGGTATACGCCTACTTCCGGCATCTGGCAGACTGTCTGGCTGGAGTCTTTCCCCAGTCAGCACATCGAGGGAATCAGAATTGACATCGACTACGACAGTCAGCTGCTTAAGCTTCAGGTAAACGGCACGGCTGAGAAATACGAAGTGGCCGTTAAGGAAGGCAGAAAGACCGTCGTTTCCGAAAGCGGAAAGGGACTGTTCAGTCTGTCCATACCCAACATGCACAGCTGGACTCCGGAAGATCCCTTCCTTTATGATCTGACCATCCGCTGCCCGGGTGACAGCATTGATTCCTACTTTGCCATGCGCAAGTTCTCCGTCGGCTGCGACAAGGCCGGAAAGAACCGGCTGATGCTCAACAATCAGCCCTACTTCCACAAGGGCGTTCTCGATCAGGGCTACTACAGCGACGGCATCTACACCCCGGCTGACTACCGCCAGATCGAAGATGACATCATGATGCTGAAGGAGATGGGCTTCAACACCATCAGAAAGCACATCAAGATCGAACCGATGATGTTCTACTATTACTGCGACAAGCTGGGCATGCTGGTCTGGCAGGACATGGTCTCCGGCGGCGGCAAGTACAGCTTCCTGGTGACCGCGGCGCTGCCTTTCATCGGCAGGACGCTGAAGGACAGTCACTATGGTCTGTTTGCCCGTAACAGTGAAGCCTCCCGGCAGTGCTTCCGTAAGGAAATGAAAGAGACGGTCGAACATCTCTACAACGTTCCTTCCCTGGCCTTATGGGTTCCCTTCAATGAGGGCTGGGGCCAGTTTGACGCTCTGCAGATTGAGAAGGAGCTGCGGCAGCTGGACAGTTCCCGCATCATCGACCACGCCTCCGGCTGGCATGACCAGAAGGGTGGCGATCTGTTAAGCAAGCACATCTACTTCAATAAGATCTCCTTTGAACCGGACAGCCGCGTCTGGGCGCTGACTGAATACGGCGGCTATAACTGGATGATCCCCGGTCACGTCTATAACAATTCCAACTACGGCTACAAGGGCTTCTCCAACCAGACCGACCTGCAGGCGGCTTTCCTGTTAATGCACAGCGAACAGATCGTCCCGCTGGTCAGTGAAGGCCTGTCCGCCGTCATTTACACTCAGCTTTCCGATGTTGAGGACGAGGTCAACGGCCTGGTCACCTACGACCGCAGAGTCGTCAAATTCGATTCCAAGGTCGTTCGCAGCGTCATGAACAGGCTGATTCTCTGATCTTTCATTACGGCCTGCCTCAGCAGGCCTTTTTCTTTTTTTCGACCGGCAAAATTAATGTATAATGGAGAAGGTCAATGCAACTGATAAGAAAGGAAAGCAGTCCGATGGGGCTGCACATGTTCACATGGATAAGAAATCATTAATGGAAAACTTTGC
>JAFZBT010000079.1 GCA_017561615.1 Erysipelotrichaceae bacterium | reverse complement strand
GTAGACAACATAGCCGTTATAATGCTCTTCGGAAATGGTGAGGGGCTTGCTGACTTCAGATTCAGGCTGCTGGGTCTGAGCATAGGGATCGAGTTCAACTGGTTCATTGTAATCCATGGTTACCTGCGGACTTTCGGCAGGCTGCTGCTCGAGTTCCTTCACAATGCTGTCAGCATAGCTGCTTATTTCATCATGTGCCTCTTCCGGAGTCTTCATCTGCGGCATGGTGATCGGCTTGATCAGCTGATCTTCGGTCTTGGGCGCCGGTGTGACCGGAACGCTTACCGGTATGTCGTTAACGGCAAGCGGGCCGTCATCAACGACAAAGCTGATCGGTTCTTCCGCAACCGGAATTTCCTTCTTTTCAACTTTGACTACTTCTTCATTTACAGGTTCACTTACCGTAACCGGCTGAACGGGCTCAACGACAGGTTTTACCTCTTCAACGATCGGATTAATGCCCTCTTCCCGCTCGATCGTCTCTACCTTGGAAACATTGGGAGTAAAACTGCTGGTATTGACATGTTCGACGGCAGGAGCGACTTCCTTTACTTCGATCGGCTTAATGGCCGGCTGTTCAACAGGTTTCTCTTCCTTTACCGGTTCAACCACTGCCGGCTGTTCAGGCTGAACAGGCTGCTGTACAGGTGCAACGGGTACCGGCTGCTGAACGATGTAGCCGGGCTGAACATACTGGCCCTGAGGCACGTAGCCAGGCTGAACATACTGGCCCTGAGGAACGTAACCGGGCTGAACGTACTGTCCCTGAGGAATGTATCCCGGCTGGACATACTGACCGTTTACGACATAGGGCTGCTGCATGACCGGCTGACCCTGATAAGGCTGCGGCTGAACAGGCTGAGCAGGATTCACATACGGCTGCTGAGGCTGAACAGGCTGCTCCACAGGCTGCGGAGCCGGATTCGTCATGACCGGCTGAGCGGGAACGTTGCCCGCAGGAATACCGTTAACGTAGTTTTCCACGCCTTCATTGGTCTTTTTAGCCTGAGCTGCTTCGTTGGGCATTGAGCCGAAGTTGGCATCCAGCGAGCGCAGGAAATCCTCGTGCTCCTGAAGCAGTCTGCTGTAATCGGATGTGTTGTATAAGTTGCTGCCGGCATTGTTGCCCGGCGCGCTGCTGACATAAGAAGAACCGTTGTCTGCTGACTGATAATTGTCAGTGACGGTATTGCTGTTATCCGCTGCTTCACCGGAATACTCATTCGGAGTCATTCCCGTGCGCAGATTCTGATAACGGTCAAGTCTGCTTCTCCCTTTCATAACTAATCCTCCCAGTTTTCCGGAACAGCCTTAGGCTCTTCCGCAGTATTTTCCATCAGCTGTGCTGATTATAACCATCTCACCCTGCTTGATGAACAGGGGAACCTTGATCTGCCATCCCGTTTCCACAATGGCATTCTTCTGAGCCGCCGTAGCGGTATCGCCCTTGACGGCGTTTTCGGCTTCAATGACTTCAAGCTCGACCTTGTCCGGTAACACAATTCCCAGTATCTCACCGTGATATACGGTGATGAAGATGTTAGCCTGAGGCTTCAGGAAGTTGAGTTCCCACTCCAGTCTGCTCTTTTCGATCTCGATCTGGTCATATGTCTCCGTATCCATGAATACCAGGGCTTCGCCTTCATCATAGAGATACTGCATTTCCCTCTTTTCGACATCAGCTTCATCAACCTTGTCGCCGCCGGTGAAGGCTACGTCCTTGATGGTGCCGCTTCTCAGGTCCTTGACATGAGCCTTGACGACCATCTGACGCATGGCGGTCTTGTTGAGCGTAGTTGACAGCGTAAGGTAAATGTTACCTTCATATTCAAAAGTCGTTCCTGGTTTCAAATCGTTAACTAAAATCAAACAGATCACTCCTTAAGTCATTATTTTAGACGCAAAAACAAATCACGGATATGATTGCTACTTTATATTATAACAAACTGAAGATTTTTCACAAACATTTATTTTCACTTTTTTTCATCAGCATTTTCATTCTACGACCCTGATGTGGAGTTCGTCCAGCTGCTTCTGGTCGACAGTGGTCGGCGCATCCGACATCGGATCCTTGGCAGAGGCGTTCTTCGGGAAGGCAATGACATCTCTCAGGCTCTCTGAGCCGGTCATGATCATAGCCACTCTGTCAAGACCCAATGCCAGTCCGCCATGCGGCGGGGTTCCGTACTTGAGGGCGTCAATGAAGAAGCCAAAGCGGTTCTGGATCTCTTCCTTTGACAGAGAGAGGATCTCGAACATCTTTTCCTGCATGTCGCAGTCATAGATCCTCAATGAACCGCCGCCCAGTTCATAACCGTTTAGCACGATGTCATACGCGTAGCTTCTGACCTTGAGCGGATCGCTTTCCAGCAGTTCCAGGTCTTCATCATGCGGTCTGGTGAACGGATGATGAACGGAATAGTAACGGCAGTCTTCCTCTGAGTATTCCAGTAACGGGAAGTCAACGATCCACAGGAAGTCAAACGTTGAGGGATCATAAAGCTTTAGGGTCTTGCCGAAATAGCTTCTGAGCGCTCCTAAAGCGGTAGAAGCCTTGATCCAGTTGCCGGATACCATCAGAACCAGCTGATTATCCTTCAGCTGCAGTCTTTCCTTCAGATCGCTGATCTCTTCTTCAGTGAAGAACTTGACCGGTGAGCCTTCCAGCTGACCGCCGGTGTACTTGCAGACGACCAGGCCCTTAGCGCCGTTCTTCTTGGCCAGTTCAGTCAGCTTATCGGTATCCTTGCGGGAATAGCCGTCCGCACCGTCAATGACCAGGGCCTTGATGGTACCGTCGCTCTTCAGACCTTCTTCGAAGGCCTTGAACTGTGAGTTGGCAAAGATGTCGCGGCATTCGACCAGTTCCAAGCCGAAACGGGTGTCCGGCTTATCGGAGCCATAGCGGTTAATGGCATCGGCGTACTTGAAGCGCCGGAAAGGAGTCTGGACATCAATGCCCTTGACATCCTTCATGACCTTCTTAAGCAGGCCCTCGGTCATGGCGATGATCTCATCCTGGGACATGAAGCTCATTTCAATGTCCAGCTGGGTGAAGTCAAGCTGACGGTCTGCTCTCAGGTCCTCATCGCGGAAGCATCTGGCGACCTGATAGTATCTTTCAAAGCCGGCCACCATCAGCAGCTGCTTGAACTGCTGAGGAGACTGCGGCAGGGCGTAGAAACAGCCGGGATGAACGCGGCTGGGAACCAGATAGTCTCTGGCGCCCTCCGGAGTCGATTTGCCCAGAACCGGCGTTTCCACTTCAATGAAGCCGTTGTCATCCAGATATTCATGCATGGCCTTGACGATTCTGGCTCTGGTGAACAGCTTCTGCTGCAGCACCGGCCTTCTCAGGTCCAGGTAGCGGTATTTCAGACGGGTATCCTCCAGCGCATCCGTATCATCGGCAATGATGAAGGGTGTCTGGTTGGCGCTGTTGATGATCGTAACGCTTTCCGCCCTGACTTCGATGTCGCCGGTCGGCATGGAGGGATTCTTGCTCTCTCTTTCAATTACCGTACCGCTGACTTCCAGGATATATTCGCTTCTGACGCTTCTGACCTGCTCAGTCAGGTTTTCATCAAAAAGAATCTGGGTAATGCCGGTTCTGTCGCGCAGGTCAATGAAGACCAGAGAGCCGAGATTTCTTCTCTTGGCCACCCAGCCGATCAGTGTTACCTTCTTGCCGACATCGCTTATTCTCAATTCACCGTTTACATGTGTTCTGTTCATGATTTTTACCCCTGCTTTCCAATTATCTCTGTTATGCTGTCAACGATTTGCTCGTATGACACCGTTATCTGTTCTCTGGTGGAAGTATCCTTGATGTTCACCTTTCCGGCATTCAGCTCATCTTCGCCGGCAATGATGATAGCCTTGCTTTGAGCTCTTTCTGCGGCCTTGAACTGGCCTTTCATGCCTCTGTGAGCATAATCCATCAGAACGCTGAAACCTGCATCACGCAGCTTCTGTGCGATCCTCAGGCCATAATCGCCTACTTCTCCGATGGCTATTACATATACGTCATTCTTTTCTCTTTCAACCTGCAGACCGCCCTGCTCCTTGGCCAGGGAGATCATTCTCTCAAGTCCCATGCCGAAGCCGAAGCCGCACAGATCGCCGCCGCCGAAGCTTTCAACCAGTCCGTCATACTGGCCTCCGCCGATGATGGTAGCCTGCTGACCGGCATCATCGACAGGTACGACCTCAAAGACGGTATTGGTATAGTAATCCAGTCCTCTTACCAGATGCGGATCGATCTCATAGACAATGCCCAGATCATCAAGTCCCTTAAGAACTCTGGCAAAGTATTCACGGCTGGGTTCATTCAGATAATCCTGAATGCTGGGAGCGGTTTGGAAGAATTCCCTGTCGCGGTCAACCTTGCAGTCAAGCACGCGCAGCGGATTCTGCTTCAGCCTCCGGTGGCAGTCAGCGCACAGCTCATCCAGATGGGGAGTGAAGTGATCGGTCAGTGCCTTGCGGTAGGAATCTCGGGATTCCTTATCGCCCAGGGAGTTGATAAGAAGCTTTATATTGCTGATGCCCATGGCCTTGGCAATGTGCCACCCTAAGGCGATGGTCTCAACATCCAGAAGCGGATCCCGGGCGCCGATGGCCTCAACGCCGAACTGATGGAACTGACGGTATCTGCCCTTCTGAGGACGGTCATAGCGGAACATCGGTCCCATGTAATACAGTTTCTTGGGCAGATCAGCATCGCCGAACATCTTGTGTTCAACAAATGCCCGGATTATTCCCTTCGTTCCTTCCGGCCTTAAAGTCAGTGAGCGGCCGCCGTTGTCGTCAAAGGTATACATCTCCTTGTTGACCATGTCGCTGGAATCGTTTTCGCCCTTAAAGACCTCCGTTGATTCAAAGATCGGAGTGCGGATCTCCTCATAGCCGTAAAGCGCGCAGATGTCTCTGAGCAGCCTTTCGACCTTCCTCCAGACCAGAACATCCTCATCATAGATGTCAAACGTTCCTCTGGGCATCTGGTATCTGTTTTCCATAAACGTCCTCCCAATAAACTAAAAAGCGTCCGATAAGGACGCTTTGAGCGTGGTGCCACCTTAATTGCTTCTCGAAAGGTTAACGCCCTTATACGTTCTCTGCTACTCTCTTTCGCAGAGAATTCTCCAAAGTGTCAAGCTGTCATTCGTTCCGGAAGCTTTCACCGGCCGCTTCCTCTCTGCAGAAACTACTGACAACCCTCTTTTTCCACGAATCTGCTAATATCTTAACACATAAATAAGGCAAGTCAAATCAAACAACTGTATTACAGTTTATTTCATGATGCGGCTGACGCTGACGATCGAGTCGATCTTGCGCATGTTGTCGATCACGTTCTGCAGCTGTACGTTGTCCTTGACCTTCATTCTTATCTCGACATAGGAATTGATCTTGTCGGGCAGAACTTCCGAATTAAGTCCGGTGATGGTGATCTTATACTGCGATAGCAGGGTCACTATGTCACTGATCAGGAAGTTACGGTCAGTAGCGTCGATGCGGATCCAGCATTCATATGTATGCTCGTCCTGGCTCTCATCCCATTTGACGTCTATGAGCCTTGATGACTCATTGACGATGTTGGGGCAGTCAGCCCGGTGCACCTTGACGCCGAATCCCTTGGTGATGTATCCGACGATCGGATCGCCGTATACCGGCATGCAGCAGCCGGCAATGGCAACCTTGACGTTATCAATTCCCTCAACGACGACTCCTCCCTCGGAGACGATGCGTTTCTTCTTCTTTTCCCTTTCGCTGAACAGACTTACCAATGTATTGTTATCAATAAGGGACGGTCTCTTGACGTTGGACGTCTTGTCGATGACATGAGCCGGATTGGCGCTCTTGGTGGCGATGGCATACATCAGCTCGTTGTAGTTGTTGACGCCGAGCTGACCGTACAGGCCTTCATAGTGGTTCTTATCCAGGAATTCCTTTTCATCAAGTCCGCGCTTGCGCACTTCCTCGGCCAGCATCTTCTCGCCCTTGGCAATCATTTCGGCGCGGTCTTCATTCTCCTTCTTCTGGAGATAGGCCTTGATCTTGCTGCGGGCTGTGGCTGTCTTGGCGATCTTGAGCCAGTCTTCTGACGGACCGGTTCCCTTGGCTGTCTTGATGTTGACAACGTCGCCGGTCTTCAGCTTGGTGCTGATGGGTACCATGGCTCCGTTGACGATGGCTCCGACCATGGAATGGCCTACGTCGGTATGTACGCGGTAGGCGAAGTCAATCGGTGTGGAACCGTTGGGCAGTTCAATGACTCTGCCCTTGGGAGTCATGACATAGACGTTTGCCTCAAAGATGTCCTTCTGGATCTGGTTCATGAAGTCAGTCGGATGCTCAAGCTGAGCTTCATCCATCATCGTGATCATGTCATGGAACCAGCCGAGCTTGTTTTCAATCTCCTTCTGCTCGGATGCGCTGTTATACTTGCCTTCCTTATATGACCAGTGAGCGGCAACGCCTCTTTCAGCGACGTCATCCATTTCCTCAGTACGGATCTGCACTTCAAAGATATAGCCGTTCTCGTCAAGAATGGTTGTATGCAGCGACTGGTACATGTTCATCTTCGGCATGGCAATGTAGTCCTTCAGCCTGCCGTTTACCGGACGGTACTGGGCATGAATGTAGCCGAGGATCTCATAGCAGTTCAGTTCCGTTTCGGTAACGATGCGGATGGCATAGAGGTCAAGGATCTCATCGAACCTCTTGTTCTTGGTCACCATCTTGTTGTAGATGGAATAGAGGTGCTTGCAGCGGCCGAAGATGCGGAAATGGAAGTTGTGCTTCTGCAGCATTTCCCTGATCTCTTCGATCATCCGGTCAACGATGGCCTGTCTTTCCGCTTTCTTGGCTTCTACCAGCGAGGCTATCTCACGGTATTTTTCCGGCTGCAGATACAGGAAGGAGAGGTCTTCCAGTTCATTCTTGATCTCCGCAAGGCCCAGACGGTGAGCGATCGGCGCATAGACCTGCAGGGTTTCCGAAGCGATCTTCTTCTGCTTTTCAGGCGTATGGAACGACAGTGTCCGCATGTTATGCAGACGGTCGACAAGCTTGATCAGAATGACCCGGATATCCTTTGCCATCGCAATGAAGATCTTGCGGTGATTGGCAGCCAGGTATTCCTTCTCATCCTTGAACTGGATGTTGCCTATCTTGGTTACCCCTTCAACCAGGTTGGCGACGTCCGGATCAAACAGTTCGGCAATCTGCTCATAGGAAACACCGCAGTCCTCCATGACATCATGGAGCAGGCCGGCGCAGATCGTCTGGGGTCCGGCCTGGATGGTTGCCAGGATGTAGCCGACGTTCAGGGCATGGGAAAAGTAGGGGTCTCCGGACTTGCGGAACTGGCCCTCATGCTTTTCACGGGCAAACTGGTGTGCCCTTCTGATCATGTCCAGAGACTGTTCATCAGTGATGTACTTGCGTACTTCATTGAAGAACAGCTCATCGGTTACCACGACGTGACTGCTCATGCTCCCTCACTTTTAAAAATCGAAGAATGATCTTCGATTAGTATTTGATAAGCGTTAATACGTTGTAGTCGTGCAGTCTCTCCCTGCCCTTGAGATCTTCAAGTTCAATCAGGAAGGCGCAGCCGACAACTTCGCCGCCCAGAGACTCGATGATCTTATTGGCAGCTTCAATGGTTCCGCCGGTAGCCAGCAGGTCATCGATTACCAGAACCTTCTGACCGGGCTGGATGGCATCCTTATGCATTTCCAGAGTATTGGTGCCGTATTCAAGAGCGTATTCGTAGGAAACGGTCTCTCGCGGCAGCTTGTGGGGCTTTCTGGCCGGCACAAAGCCGATTCCCAAGGCAGTAGCAACCGGACAGCCGAAGATGAATCCTCTGGACTCCGGTCCGACGATCACTTCTGCGCCAACTTCTTTGGCAAATTCAACAAGCTTATCGGTAACGGCCTTGAATGCCTCGCCATTCTGCAGCAGCGGAGTAATGTCTCTGAACAGAATGCCCTCAACCGGATAATCAGGAATAGCAGCAATGTAATTCTCGAAATTCATAAGTACCTCCCCAAAAAATACTCTTCAATTATAACAAACGCCCTCATAAAAGTACATATGTGAACTGCCGCATTTGCGTCTCATCTTTTGCTCAGCCAGATCTCTGTATGGTATATTTAAACTGTAAGAACAGCAGGTGATAATGATGACTGATCTGAAGGATTTACGCAATCAGCTTGATGACATTGACGCTCAGCTGCGCGATCTTTTCATCCGCAGGATGGAAACCGTTGATAAGGTGGCAGCTTACAAGAAGGAAAACAGCCTTCCGATACTGGACAGTAAGCGGGAAAGCGAGATCATCAGCAGCAATCTTTCGCAGGTGGAAGAGAAATGGCAGGAAAGCTATCTCAGTTTCCAGAGGAATCTGCTTGAGATATCCCGTCTTCATCAAAGCAGCGTAACAGCGGAAAGCGAACCGCTTCTCAACGACAGCGCTGACTTCTCCGCATTTGTGGACAATGCCTTCAAGGCCGGGGCGGATGCCCGTAACGATCCGGACTGCCTGGCCAATGCCACGATCGGATCCCTGCATGATGAACAGGGCAGCATCATTACCTTCAGGTCGGTCTATGATACCTATGAATGCATTCCCGACAGCCGCCGGGCTACCTATGCCAGCCGTATCGAAGGCAACGAAGACTTCAACGAGGCAGTCTACCGCTGGATCAACCGGCTCGACAATCTGCACCTTCCGCACCGTCTGATCGCCACTCCCGGCGGCACCGGCGCTCTTTACCTGCCGGTTTCCAACTGTCTCAACCGGGGCGATGCTCTGCTCATTCCCGAGATCTGCTGGGGGACCTACCGCATCATGGCTGCCCGCAGCGGACTTAATACCGAAACATACGGTCTCTTCGCCCAGGGCCAGCCATCCATTGACAGTCTAAAGGAAAAGGCTGCTCTCATCATGAAACGGCAGAAACGGCTTGCCGTCATCATCAATGATCCCTGCCATAATCCTACCGGCGCTTCGCTGGGAAAGGAAAACTGGAAGCAGCTCATCAGTTTCTTCAATGAACTTGCCGTTGTTGGTCCGGTCATGATCATCAATGACGTCGCCTATCTCGACTATGCCTATGACTGGAAGAACGCCACCGATTACATGGAAGCCTTCAACGGAATCAATGATAACGTCGCCATATGTATTACCTTCAGCTGTTCCAAGTCGCTTACCGCCTACGGCATGCGCTTGGGCAACTGCATCATCCTTGCTCACCGCCAGCAGCAGGCCGATCATCTGTTCAACTGCTTCTGCCGCTCCGCCAGGGGAACATGGTCCAACGTCAACAACGGCTTCATGGATGCCTTTGTGCTGCTGATGAAGGACCACCAGGATGAATACCTTCAGGAAAAGCAGCAGGCGATCGATCTGCTGAAAGCGCGCAGTCAGCTCTTCATCAGCAATGCCCAGCGGGTCGGACTGCCGTTAGTCCCCTATCAGGAAGGCTTCTTCATCTGCCTGGACATTGAACCGGATATCATCGACCGGTACTATCAGGCGCTCAAGGACGCCCATATCTACTGCGTTCATTTCCGCAAGGCCATCCGGGTAGCCATCTGTTCGCTCAGGATCTCCCAGATAGCCGGACTTGCGCAGCGGATGAAGCAGGTCCTCGATGAAGTAAGGTCACAGACTTCAAAATAATGAGAAAAGACAGGATCATTCCTGTCTTTCGTTTTTACTGAGGCTTTTCAAACCTGCTTCTCCGTTCTCCCGCCTGCTTCATCAGTTTCTTCATTGCCTCGACATCTTCTTCTTCGATCAGCTTCTTCATGATCTCCATCTGACTGATCAGATTGTCGATCTCGCTCATCAGATTGTCCTTATTGGCGATGAACAGCTGCGGCCAGAGATCCTCATTGATCTGGGCGATCCTGGTCAGATCCCGGAAACTGTCGCCGGTATATTCAACCAAACGGGGATCGTCGGTTATGTTCATCAGCGATACGGCGATGACGTGACACAGCTGCGAGACAAAGCCGATTATCCGGTCATGCTGTTCGGGAGTGAGAACGGAAATACGCTGAAATCCCAATATTTCTGCCAGCTGTCTGGCAGTTTCCACGGCCCGGTCCGTGTTACGGGGCGTCGGCACGATGATGAAGTTGGCGCCGGCAAACTGACTGCTGTCGGCATAGCCGATGCCTCTTGATTCCCGGCCGGCCATTGGGTGAGTCGCAATGAATTCCACATCGTCCCTTAAGGCTTCATTTACCTGGCTGATAACCGCTCTTTTTACACCTGTGACATCCGTAAGGATGGCGTCTTTCTTAAAAGCGTTGCGGTTCTTTCTTACCCATTGAACAAAAGCATCCGGATATAGGGCGGAAATTACCAGTGAACAGCTGCCTATCGTATCCGGGTCGGATGATCCGCTGACGATCCAGTTTCTTTCAAGGGCATATTCCACGGCCTTTTCATCAATGTCGATGCCGATCACCGGATAGCCGGCCTGGGACAGCGCTTCAGCATAGCTGCCGCCTATCAGACCAAGCCCGATGATGGCGATCTCAGCGTTTTTATCAATCATCAATGCTTACCTCCGTTCCGGTTGCCTTCAGATCCTCAAAGAATCCGGGATAGCTCTTACTGACTGCCTGAATGCCTTCGATCACTGACGGATTCTCAGAAGAGGAAGCCAGGATCGACAGAGCCATCACGATTCGATGATCATTGTGGCCGAAGAAGTTCCAGCCGCCTTTCAGGCTCTTATTGCCGGTGATCACTACTTCATTATCCGTTTCCTCAAAACGGCAGCCGGTCTTCAGCAGCTGCTGTTTCATGGCCGCTATGCGGTCTGATTCCTTCAGCCGCAGACGCGATACATTACGGAAGCGGCTGGTCCCCTGCGTGGCGGCTGCCAGGGCAAACAGGATCGGGCCCAGATCAGGGCAGTCAGACAGATCGGCACATAAGGGCTCTGCCTTTCTGCCGGTTATTTCTATTCCCTCAGGTCGTTCCGTTATCTCCGCTCCGCACTGTCTGGCCAGGGAAACCATGACGTGATCAGCCTGACGGGAAACAGGGGAGATACCTTCAAGCATGATCGTTCGCTTCTGCATGATCGCCTGAGCGATGAAGAAGGCTGCCTGGGAATCGTCGCCCTCTATCCGGCAGCTGAAAGACTGATACTTCTGTCTGCCCGCTATGAAGATGACATCACCGTCTCTGGCAGCGCTTATTCCTGCCTTTGCCAGTACGTCGATGGTCATGTCGATATAGGAAAGCGATTCAACCGGCGGAATCAGGATTATCCGGCTGTCGTGCTCTTCAAAGGGAAGGGCAAACAGCAGGCCGCTGATGAACTGCGAAGAAACGTTTCCCGCCAGTTCATAAGCCGGTGCGTCGTTTTCCCCCTGCACGGAAAGGATCTGATCGATGAGGTCAAACGTTCCCGTTTTTCCATAGATATCCCGGTAGAGGGTAAGCGGTCTTTCCATCAGCTTTCCCTGACCGCTGAAGCGGCAAAGCCGGCCGCTGTGAACAAACAGCGGTATCAGAAAGCGCAGCGTGCTGCCGGATTCCCGACAGTCGATGACGCTGCCGTCATATGCCGCAAAATCGGCATTACCGGAAACGGTCATGAAGTCCTCGGATATCTCTATGCTGACATTCAGCTTCTTCAATGCTTCGATGGTAGCTTCGGTATCCTGATTCATTGCCGGACTGTAAATGACTGACGGTCCGTCCGCCAGCGCCGCAGCGATCAGGGCCCGATGGGTAAGCGACTTGGAAGAAGGCACTCTGATAGTTACCGAATCGTTCGATCGTTTGGAAATTACCGCCTTCATCAGAGTATGTCCTCCAGTACTTTCATGACGTCTTCTAGTGTCATGTTGTTCTCGATACGGATATCGCTGTACTTTTCATACAGTTCACGGCGCTGAGCAAACAGCTCTTCCAGCGCCTTTCTGCTTCCCGAAAGCGGACGGTCATCACGCTGCTGCAGAAGGGAAAGATCGCGGTCCAGCCAGATTATCAGGGAATTGGCGGCCAGATGCAGCATGTTTTCCCGACGCTTGACTACGCCGCCGCCGGTCGAGACTATCAGTCCGCTGCCTTCCGAAAGCTTTTCGCATATCCCGCTTTCCCGTTCCCGGAAGGCCTGTTCGCCATAGACGGCAAAGTAATCGGAAATGCTCATCCCGGTTTCCTCAACGATCAGGTCATCCATCTCCACGATCGTGCGGCCGTATCGGCTGCGCACCAGTTCACTGATCGTCGACTTGCCGGCAGTCGGCATGCCAATGATTACGATGTTCCGTTTCTTTCGGTAAACCCGCCTGCGGCAATCATCAATAAGCTTTTTACCGATTTCTTTACCGCTTATCAGTTCAAGGGCAGCGGCACTTTCAGCCAGTTTCATCTCGAAGCCGCCGACGGCCTTCTTTCCGCTGATCTGGGCATCGTAGACCAGCTGACTGCGCAGGGGCGGACAGCTGATGTCAATGACGGTTTTTACATCCGGCATTTTCTTCAGATCAGCGGGACAATCAGCCTGCGCATTAACAAGAATGTTGAAGCAGCACCCGTTCAGTTCCTCTTCCGGGCTGACAGTTACTGCGCTGCCGCCCAGATCTCTTATCGTTCTTAAAAGCGTATTGCCAATGCTTACATCCGATATGATGGCAGTCTTCTGATCCCTTACGTCAATTCCACTGTTTTCCAAAAGCTTCATGAATCCGTATCCGGCGGTATTGTATCCGGTAAGACGGCCATTGCGGTTGACAATGACGTTGACGTATCCGCATTCTTCTGCCAGTGGCGAGAGTTCGTCAAGACAGGCCGTAAGATTTTGCGGAGCATTTCCGTCAATCATCACGCCGTCAAAAGCTCTCCGGCTGATCAGGTCAGAGAGTTCTTCTTCTCCGATTATGCGGATGACATGCTCTTTTCCGCCGAGCGTTTCCAGCATCAGCGGAACAAGACTGTCTTTTCCGTTCAGACAGAGTATGCCGATTTCCATTTCGTTTCTCCTGTCAGCCACATGTAGCCGTATCTCTGGGATATGACGTCGGCGATGATGAAGGCGCTCAGACAGTCGACGACCACCCGTGCGCGGTGAATGATGGCCGGGTCATGACGGCCGGTCACATTAATGACTTCATTGGTCATTTTCGTCATGTCCACGCTCAGCTGCAGCTTGCCGATGGAGGGCGTCGGCTTGATGGCGGTACGGAACAGCACGGGCATGCCGTTGCTGATGCCGCCGTTGATACCGCCGTTATGGTTGGTAAGGGTCTCGATAACGCCATCTCTGATCATCAGCTGATCGTTGGCTTCGCTGCCCTTCATCCGGGCCAGGGCAAAGCCGCTGCCGAACTCGATCCCCTTGACGGCGCCAATGGAAAAGATGCCATGGGCCAGCAGTCCCTCCAGGGAATCAAACCAGGGTTCTCCGATTCCTCCCGGAAGTCCCCAGATGGCGGTTTCCAGAATCCCGCCGAGGGAATCCTGCTGATCGCGGGCTTCCTCGATTTCCTTTATCATCTGCTGTTGAGCCAGATCGGAAAGCGTCGCAAAACGCTTGCCGTTCAGCTTTCTGATGTCTTCTTCATAGTTTTCAAATTCATGATCCTTTATGCCGTGCAGATCGCTGATGTGCGTGCCGATCAGTATGCCCTTTTCTTCAAGAGCCTGACGCAGGATCGCTCCGGCTGTGACGATTACGGCCGTAAGCCGGCCGGAAAAGTGACCGCCGCCGCTCTTGTCCTGATACCCCTCATACTTCAGCTGGGCTGAGTAATCGGCATGTGAAGGCCTGACCAGATCGTTCTCATAGTCATTCCGTCTGACATCGCCGTTGGCAATGATGAAAGTCAGCGGCGTTCCTTCACTGTAGCCGTTCAGGACACCGGAAATGAACTGAACTTCGTCAGCTTCCTGACGGGCGGTGGAGATGGTGCCATAAGGCTTCCTCATTTCCAGCTGCGTATTTATGTAATCCATGTCGATCTTAAGTCCCGGCGGCAGTCCGTCAATTACGCCGCCGATATAGGGACCGTGTGATTCACCGAACAGGGTCAGGGTTATGTTGTTTCCCAGAATATTCTTCATCTTCTGCCTCCAAATGTGACAGTTAACAAACTATCTCAAACCGTTATTTCCGCTTCCCGGTAATTGCCGAATACCTTCAGATCAATGCTGTCATAACGCAGTCTGCGCAGCACTTCAACAACGTCAGGATCCGCAAGATTTCCGGTAAAGTCGATGTAGAAGCAATATTCGAATACCTTGCCTCTGATCGGCCGGGATTCCAGCTTAACTACATTTATCTGCTTGCTGGCAAAGATGCCTAAGGCATTGTACAGAGCACCCGGAACGTGCGGAAGGGTCAGCATGATGCTGATCTTATTGCCGTCGGCGACCGTTTCGTCCCTGGCCGTGACGATCAGAAACCGGGTCATGTTGGCGGCATTGTCAAAGACGTTCTCGCATATCACTTTCATTCCGTAGAACTCCGCTGCTCTTCGGGAAGCCAGCGCTGCCTTGGATTTATCATTCTGTCCGGCGATGAAGCGTACGGCCAGTGCCGTATCTTCATAAGCGACCGGCCTGATCTGCGGATTGGCATCGAAGAATTCCTGGCATTGCGACAGCGCTTCAGGATGCGAGTATGCTTCCCGGATGTCCTCCAACTGCGCCTCAGGCAGACCGATCAGATGATGGTGTATCGGGACGTTTATCTCCCCGACGACGTGGATGTCATAGTGCTGGAAGAGGTCATAGGTACGGGAAATGAGACCGGTTGTGGTGTTTTCCACCGGAAAAACGGCATAGTCAATCTTTCCGGAGGCAACATCCTCCATCATCGGCGCAAATCCGGAATACTGTCTCTCCTGATATTCCAAGCCAGCAAAGTATCTGATTACCGCTACTTCGCTGTATGAACCCTGTACTCCCTGATATCCTACCAGCATTATCCTTCTCCTCAAACTTTCGCCATCTTACCTGTTATCGCTGAACAGGCCTCGGACAGCGGGATTGCCAATCAGAAGATAGCCGAGGATCACGGCAATGATCTCGCCCAGTGCAACGTAGCCGCCGAATATCAGCAGACCCTTCAGAATGTCTTCCGGCATCATCAGACAGGCCAGTTCCAGACCGACGAACAGGAAATTCCAGATAACCGGCATCAGCATTGACCACAACGGCAGTTTGCCGACCGTTCTGTTTCTCAGCTTATAGGTCAGTATGGCAGCGATCAGCGTGGCGGCTGTACCGATCACGCAGTCAAGATAGCCCAACGGATTGAGTCCGGTCAGCGCTCCGATCAGGTTGGACAGAAAGCAGCCAAGCGTCAGTCCATAGATGGAAGGCTGATATATCAGCGGCAGCATCGTCAGCATTTCCGCCATGCGGACCTGAATCTGACCGAAGGAAATCGCCGATATACCCGGCAAAAGACAGATCACCGTATATAAAGCCGCGATCATCGCTATCATCGTAATTTTCCTGACAGTCATGGCAGATCCTCCCGTCTTCATGTAAGTCCTCAATTCTGCATACAGGACTCATTTTAGTTATTATACCCCAATACCGCTCCATAAAAAAAGCCGACGCTCAGATTGTCTGTCCACTCATGAAGCCTAAGCAAAAAAAGCCTGCATATTCTTCATATGACAGGCCTGTCAAATTCATTGTTTCCATTGCAGCTGTCGTGATCACGCGATTTCCCTGACCATGATCTGATAGCTGACACGTCCCCTGAAGCGGTTTTCCTGAAGAATGCCGTATACAGTAATGTATTCCCGGTTCCGGTAGGCATCATAGCCTTCATTTTCAAAGCTGACAAATTCCAGATCACCGGCTCGCCACTTCAGCTGATGGTCAGTACGCATCATACTCAGTGAATCATTGGGAATGGTGATCTTCATCAGCGGCAGTCGGCGGTCCTGGCCAAACGGCCGGTAGCTGAACAGCTGTTCAATGCTTTTCCGGCTGAGTTCAGCCAGAGTGACATCGATGTATTCGTGTATGGTATCAGCCGACAGATCCCGGCAGGCTTCATGAAGATAATCATTCAGATCCTCAAGATCCTCTTTTCTCACCGTGATGCCGCAGGCATTGGCATGACCGCCAAGATTGACCGTTCTGGGCGCAAAGTCCTTAAGCAGCTCCATCAGATCGATTTCTCCCACGCTGCGGCCCGAGCCCACGACGTTTTCGCCGTTGTCGGTAAGAACGAAGGTTACCTTATTGGTTTCGGAGGAGATCCTTGAGGCGATGAGCCCCAGAATGCCGACATGCAGGTCAGGATCGTACAGGAAGTTCAGATTGTCTCTGGGATCCATCTTTGCCTTCAGCATCTCGTACTGCTGAGCGGAAAGCGTCCGACGCTGATCGTTAAGATCACTGATCAGCATGTTCAGACTGCTGATCAGACGGCAGTCGTCAGTTATGAAATATCGGACCAGCTGATTGGCCTGCGAAACCGGTTCGGCACTCATCCGGCCGGCGGAATTGATCTTGGGCACGGCCTTGAAGGATATGTCATTTTCGGTTATCGGATAGCTGAAGCTGTCAAGCATCTCGACCTGCGGATACAGGTGGCTGTTGAGCAGCCTGAGACCGTCCCTTACGATCTTTACGTTAATGCCCTTAAGGCTCATAACGTCGCCGATCAGCGACAGCATCGCCAGGATCGCCATCTTCTCATCATCAATGCCGAGGTATCTGGCCAGCATGTAGACAACCGCGCCGCCGGAAAGATAACGGTACTCTTCTCCCATCAGATCGGGGTGCAGCAGCAGGTCGCAGTCAACTTCACCGGTTATCTGATGATGATCGGTGACAAAGGTCACCATGTCATGCTCCCTGGCCCATTTTAAGCCCTCTGAGGCGCTGACACCGTTATCAACGGTTACCAATACCCGGTAACCCTTTTCGTAAGCCAGAGACAGCTTTTCGACGTTCAGGCCATATCCTTCGTTAAGACGGGAAGGTATGTAGTAACCGGCTTCGATTCCCAGCTTCTGCATGATCATCATCATGATGCTGGTAGCGCAGATGCCGTCGCAGTCATAATCCCCGAATATGAAGACTTTCTGCTGCTTTTTGGCAATTTCCTCCAGCTTTTCCCTTATCGGGCCGTAGAGCCGCTCGTCAAATTCGTAACGGTCGCAGGGCGCAAAAAAGGAAGCAATGTCCTTTTCACCGTAGTGCATGCTGATCAGAACCTTGGCCAGCAGGGAATCGATCCCACGGTTTTCCATGAGTTCTGTTGCTGCGGCAGTATCGATCTGTTTGTATGACATTTGCTTCCCTCTTTTTTTGCTTATCTGATTTCGTTGATTCCGAAGACTGTCGTCTCCTTCAGTTCATTGTTCTTTCTGCTCTGCTTCTTCTTGGCGCTGGGCTTGCTGGGGCGGTTGATGAAGCTTCTCATCCACAGGGCACCGGTCACAACGCTGCCTGCAGCGGAGCTTGCGGCAGCGCCGGCTACCGCCAGAAGGATTCCTGACGGAGCTTTGATGGCCAGCAGATATACGGCTACGCTTATTACGATGACTCCGGCCAGTCCTGAGGCGGTGACCGATCCAAGGCGTGACTGAACGGTGTTGCCCAGTTCAGTTATCTTTTCTTCGGACAGCTTGCCGCGGGAAAGCTCCTTATAGCCGTCGTTGAGTTCACTCAGGGTGATCATGGCGTAGATGAAGGTCAGTGCGCCGATCAGCAAGGCGATGCCCAGGTAGTCAGCCGACTGATAGCTGCCCTGTAACGGCAGATGGCCGCCCATGAAGGCTGCCAGCACGCCGCCGCAGACCGGCAGGGTGTTGTAGCCCTTCTTGTCCAGGGCATTGAACAGAGCGCATCCGAGAGCGCCAACGGCGAGGCAGCATAAGCTCTTGCCGATGACCGCGATGTCGGAACTCCGGTTAATGAGATAGAATACCAGACCGAAGAGGCAGGCGGCAAGAAGTCCCCAGGCTGTATTCCTGAAGGAAACGATCTTTTCACTTTCCTGTTTCTGCGGGCCGAATAAGCTCTTGTCAAAGTAGTTGGAAGCCAGCAGGTGGTTCATGATGATCACATTAGCGCCCACAGCGAACAGTACCAGGCAAACGGCAAGGACCATGATGACGGTGCCGTATTCCCTGAGCTGACTGAAGAACAGATAGGCGGTCAGACCGCTGATCAGCATGAAGGCCGCTCCGGCAATTACCGGCTTGACCATTCTCTTGACCACGGCAGCGTAGGCAGTGCGTCCGTTGCGTCCGGTACGCATGTCTTCGGCAAATCTGTCATCGTAGTAAACCATGATGGTCCAGGCAGCCAGCAGAGCCGTCAGAAGCAGCGCCACTGTCTCTACGTTGAACCTGACATCCAGCCAGCTGATGGAGATCAGCGAAGCCGTCGCGAAGGCAAACAGGCTGACGGCGTTAACCAGACCGGTAAGCTTATACTTCCAGATCAGGTACAGACCGCCGATAGCCAGGCCGGCATAAAGGAAATTAAGAACCTTGTTGAGAGCGTTGGCGCCATAGGCGGATTCAACGGCTTCAAAGCCGCTTTCCGTGACCTTGGCAGGAAGGACGCCGCCGTCAACTACTCTGACTGCGTCGTAGGTGTCCGCAAAGGCCTTGTTGGTGGTGACATAGAAGTCGCCGTCCAGGGCTGAAGACATCGTGGCGGCGATCAGATAGGCCGGATTATCCTTGGTCGATTCGGTCTCGTACTTCTGTCCTTCTTCATAGTCGACCCAGATGACCAGCATCGTATCCTGGCCAACGACCATGCTGGTGTAGAGGTTCTTGAGAGCCTCTGTGTCATTGACATGGAAATAGACGGTCGATCCCTTGTCAGCCTCGGCGCAGGCCAGAGGCATGCTGTCAGCGAGAATGCCCTTGGAATCAAGCAGTTCGTCCTTGCTGTTGCGGAAAGAGATCTCACCGGTGCGGGTCAGGTTCTTTCTCAGCCTTTCGTTATCGTTAATGCCGTTGTAGATCAGGGTCACGGTTGAACCTTCAACCGTTGTCTTGACGCTGTCAGCGCCAAAGTTGTAGATTCTCTTTTCCAGGATCTCAGCTGCCTTGGCGACGATCTCGGCGTCAGCAGAATCGACGGTATATACCAGTTTCTGACCGTCAGTCAGATCCGTGGAAGCGTTGGCTTCCGCCGGCAGGCTGCGGCCGATCATAAATGTCATGACGACCAGTACGGCCAGCAACAGCAGGCCCATGGTCAGATGTCCGCTACTTTTCCTCATAATTTCCACCTTCCAATGTATTGAAGTTGTAGTCCAGCTGCTTACCTCTCTTGGTAAAGTAGTTGGCTACTTCGTAAAAGTTCAGTTCCTCTATGTCAGCAGCGATCTGATACAGATGCTCAGGCATGCCGTTTGCCCACTTGGTGGCGAACATGACTTCCTTGAGCTGTTCAAAGGTCAGATCATTGAAATAGCTCCTCTGCAGGGAATACAGCTTGATATTAAGCAGAAAATCCAGTTGCTTATTCATCTTTTCTCTTCCTTTCCGTTATCAATGCGCTACTATTCATAGGCATTGACGATGTCTCTGAATTCATCACCGCGGACTTCGAAGTTGGGATACTGGTCCCAGCTTGCGCACACCGGCGACAGCAGTACGACTTCACCGGGCTGAGCGCTCTGGTGAGCCGCGTCCAGAGCTTCATGCATGTTCTCGAAGATCCGGACATTGCCGAAGATCTTTTCAAACATGTGCTTGGTCTGTCCGAAGGCATACATGCACTTGACGTTGCCCAGATAGGGGATCAGGTCATCGAAGCCGACTTTCTTGTCATAACCGCCGACCAGAAGGTGGACCGGCTGGCTGAAGGCCTTGAGAGCCACGATCGTTGAATCGACATTGGTTCCCTTGGAATCGTTGTAGTACTTTACGCCGTTCAGTTCCCGGATGTACTCAATGCGGTGAGGGACGCCCTTGAAGTTGGCCATGACCTCATGGATGCTTTCGGGGCTGACGCCCATCAGATAGCACATCGCCGAAGCGATCATGCAGTTCTGAACGTTATGCTCGCCAACCAGCTGGAAGCGGTCCAGATCGACAAGTTCCACATCATGGAAGTAGATGCGGTTATTCTTGCGGTAAACATCGCAGTCCGTTCTCTTCAGCGAGAAGTCAATGACCTGACAGGGGATGTTCTGAGCGTACTTCATGACGGCTTCATCGTCGATGTTGCGCAGGAAGTAGTCATTCTCATCCTGAAGCTGATAGATCTTTGTCTTGACCGAATAGTACCTGTCCAGGGTTCCGAAGAAATCGATATGGTCTTCGGAAAGGTTGGTTATGACGGAGACATGCGGCTTGAAGGTCTCAACACCCAGCAGCTGGAAGGCGCCGATCTCAATGGCCAGATCCAGTGAACGGCCGTCCTCGACGTTCAGCAGGGCATCGCAGACCGGATAGCCGATGTTGCCGCAGGCGACGTTTTCGGGATTCAGGGTCTTCAGAAGCGACTCACACATCGTCGTGGTCGTCGTCTTGCCGTTGGTGCCGGTAATGGCAACATAACGGTGCTGAGGCTGATGGGAGAGACCTACCTCGATCTCGTTGTAAATGGGTATCTTCTTCTCAACAAAGTGAGCGATCAGAGGCATGGTATATCTGATGCCCGGATTCTTTACCACGAAGGCGAAATCGATCTCCTTCAGCAGATCCGGATGACCGCCGTCATAAACCTTGATCCCTTCGGAAATCAGTTCATCACGGTTGGCCAGCACCTTGGCGTCTGTCAGATAGACATCATAGCCGTTCTTATGCAGAAATCTCATGGCGGCCAGGCCGCTCTTGGCGGCGCCGACAACTAATACTTTTTTCATTACATGCACGCTCCCATTACAAGTCCCAGAATGCAGAGAACGGCACCGGCAGCCCAGAATACGTGGACCACCTTGGTCTCCGGCCAGCCGCCCAGTTCAAAGTGATGATGCAGGGGGCTCATGCGGAAGATGCGCTTGCCGGTCAGCTGGAAGGACGCTACCTGAAGCATGACGCTGAGCACTTCAACCACGAAGACGCCGCCGATCAGGATCAGGGCGATCTCTTCCTTGGTAACCATGGCTACGGCAGCCAGCAGGCCGCCGAGAGCCAGCGATCCGGTATCGCCCATGAAGATCTGGGCGGGATGGATGTTATAGCGCAGATAGCCGACCAGTGAGCCGATCACTCCGCACAGGAAGATGGCAACGCTGTCGAGGCCGGCGCGGAAACAGAAATAGACAAAGGGGATCAGGGCCAGGATCACCAGGCCGGCGCACAGGCCGTCCAGGCCATCCGACAGGTTGACGGCGTTGGATTCACCGGTGAACATGATGAATACGACGACCACATAGAACCAGCCAAGATCGATCTGTCTGTGCAGGAAGGGAATCACGACGGTATTGTCGTTGAGATTGCGGTACAGAAGAAAGAAGACCACAGCCAGAACTGACTGCATCAGAAACTTCATCCTCGGTGTCAGACCCTCGTGCTGATGCTTGACGACGATGATGAAATCATCGACGAAGCCGATCAGTCCGTAGCCGATGAAAGCCAGCACCACGATCAGCAGATGCATGTCGCCGAACGCCTTTGGCTGAACGATCAATGAAGCCAGCAGGCTGGTGATGATGAACACCACTCCGCCCATCGGCGGCGTACCGGCCTTTACCTGGTGACTCTTGGGCCCCAGTTCATAGATCGTCTGTCCGAACTTGAGTTTATGCAGGATCGGAATGGCTACCGGATACAGCAGCAGTGCTGATATCAGGCCGATTCCGAATGCGAGGATCATGCGTGTTCCCATATTAAAACCTCCACAGCAGTTTTTATTATACACTGACCATCCGATTTAAACAACCAAGAAAAACAGGTCTGAATCAGACCTGTTAATGTTCTTCCAGTTTGAGATTAATGATTATCGATTTATCTATCCGCTCGCCCGGAGCCACCGACTGCGAAGTAACGAAGCCGTATCCCTCCGTCTTGATTCCGATCCCGGTGAGGTCCCAGAATGCCATTACCTCACTTCGGCTCCAGCCGGTCATGTCCGGCATCACGATTCCTTCAAGCGAGGTCAGCAGAAGTATCCTCTGTCCGCTGATGATGCGGCTGTCTTCGATGGGATACTGACGGATCACGGAATCACCATTTCCGAGAGTAATGATCTCGACATCACTGTCTTTCAGAACATTTCTTGCGTAATTAAGAGTATGATTTCTCAGATTCTCCATTACGAAGATCTCTTTCTTTTCTGTCTTGGAGGCGTCATCCTGACTGCCCATCAGATTCAGTTCCGTTATGCACTTCTGCAACAGCGTTCTGACAAACTTGAAGTTGCGCTGTGAACGGTAGGAATCCTGATAAGCCACATAGACAAGAATCTGCGGATTCTGTGCCGGAATGGATATCATGACCGAGTGAATGACATCGTCATATGAATAAACACCGTTTTCATTGATAACCGGCGCCGTACCGGTCTTGCAGCCGATAGTGATTCCCGGAATCTCCAGACTGTGAGCAGCGCCGTGATAGCCGGAATGGCAGACCTGATACATCAGTTCCTGCATCTGTCGGGCTGTCGATGCCTTGATGGGCGTTCCCACTTCTTCCCGGCCGCCTTCGTAGATCACTTCGCCGGTCAGCGGATCGGTAATTGACTGAATGATGTAAGGCTTCACCATCGTTCCCTCGTTGCAGAAGGCTGAGTAGGCCTGCATCAGCTGCAGGGCATTGCAGCTCATGCCGGAACTGAAGGTGGAACAGGCAAGGGAGAAGACATTGGAGAAGTCGTGCAGGCCATAGCTGCCTCCTTCGGAAATGCCGTATACATTGACGGGCTTGAAGAAACCGAAGGCATCCACGTAGTGTTCCCAGTTCTTCTTGCCGATCTGCTCCTCAAGCAGAGTTACCGTACCGACGTTGTAGGAATTGATGTACGCTCTTTCGAAGGTGACCATTCCGTACTGACCGTTACTGCTGTTATGTATGACCAGAGAGGACTTGCTTCGGTCGACTCTCTTCAGGTTACCGTTACCGTCGGTACCGACATAATAGTTGTTGGAGTTGAACTGAGCGTCCTTGTTGAAGCCGCCAAGGTCAATGGCAGCAGCATAGGTTATTGATTTCATCGTCGACCCCGGTTCATAGGGAAGCGATGCGCAGTAATCGTTATAGTCAGTTACTTCCATGGTGTTGGGATCGAAAGTCGGACAGGAATCGTAGCCGTAAAGAGCTCCGGTCCGGGCATCCATCACAATTGCCCAGGCCTTATCGACATCCTTGTCAATGTCCATGATATTCTGAAGCATTTCATCAAGATCGCGCTGGATGTTATTGTTGAGCGTAAGGGTCACGTCATAGCCGTCTGTGGCAGCCGTCTTCTCCAGTTCACCGCCGGACACCATGTTATTGTTGACGTCGCTGTAGTACTGCTGATGGCCGTCTGTACCGGAAAGCTGTTCATTGAGGATCTTCTCCACACCGGAAAGACCGGTCATGCCGCCGTTGCTTTCCGGAGCGTTATTGTTGACATAACCGATAAGATGCGAGGCAAAGCATCCCATCGGATAATAGCGACGGGTACTGCTTTCCCATGTTATTCCCGGTAAGCCCAGATCATCGATCTGCTTCTTGGTATCGGAATCGATGTTTGAACCGGCCGTGCCGATCTCCACCTGATAGCGGTCCATCGTCAGCCGGTAAAGAATGTAATCTTCATCAGCATTCAGTATTTCGGCAATGCTGCGGGCTGTTGCCTGGGGATCCTTGACATAATCGTCAACGACATGCTTCTTTCCCTCATCATCAACGACGGTCTTTCTGTGAGTTGAGGACAGGATGAAAATGATCTTGTATACTCTCTTGTCCATGGCAATCAGGTTTCCGCCGGAATCCCTGATGTCTCCTCTTTCCGCTCTCAGCGTCCTGTCGACGATCGAAACGCCTTCTGCCTGACGGAAGTCGACGTCAGCAAGAAGATTCTTCCCTTTTATGTCAAGCAAAAGGACATTACTCAGCAGCAATGCCCCTGCGACAAAAATAACACATGAGAGGAGGGAAATCTTTATGTTATTTGACTTTTTCATCTTCAGTTACCGGTCAGGTCTACGACATTGGAAACCTTGACGCTCTGCATCTGATCATCAATCATGCTCAGAACGCGGTTGCGGTCCTGCAGATCGGCGATCTGGGTCTCCAGAGTATCGATCTCAGCCTGGACGTTGCTGATCCTGGCTTCCATCTGCTTCTTTTCCGCCATCAGGGAGACGTTGTAGGACTTCAGCACGATGCTGGTGCTTAAGAAGGCAAAGAGAGACACGAAAAACGCCACAATTACGATGGTAACAAAAGTTGAAAGTAATCTCTTCTTCTTCATCTGCGTGTCCTTCTTTCTATTACCCTTAGCTTGGCACTGTGCGAACGGTGGTTCTCTTCCAGTTCCCTTTCATCGGCGGTAATTACCTTGCGGTTTACAAGCTGATACTCAGCCTGTCTTATCTCGCTTTCCTTCAGCGGTATGCGCTTGTCGACCTGCTCACTCTGGCAGGCGGCGCGGAAAGCCTTCTTGACGATCTCGTCCTCCAGCGAGTGGAAGGTGATGACCGCCAGTCGTCCCTGCGGCTTGAGAAGCTGCAGGCCCTGATCTATTACGGCTCTGAGGTTGTCCAGTTCATGGTTGACCTCAATGCGTAATGCCTGAAATGTCTGCTTGGCCGGATGGCCCTTTTTGTTTAACTCCCTGGCTGGTAAGGCCTGGCGGATGATGTCCACCAGCTGTCCGGTCGTATCGATCGGTTTCTCTGCTCTGGTTTGCTCGATCTTCCGGGCAATGTTGACGGCGTATTTCTCTTCGCCGTATTCCCTTAGGATCCTGACCAGATCCTGAAAGCTGTAGTTGTTGACGATCTGCCAGGCATCAAGTGTCTGACTCTGATCCATCCGCATGTCCAGGCGGGAATCATAGCGGTAGGAGAAGCCTCTTGACGGGTCATCAAACTGCGGTGAGGAAACCCCCAGATCCAGCAGAATGCCGTCGACTTCTTCTACTCCCCTTTTGTTCAGCTCATCCTTCATGAAGATGAAGTTGCTGCAGATCAGTTCGTAATCGGCGCCGGTGGCCGCCAGTTTTTCTTCTGACTCCTCGATCGCCTGACGGTCAAGGTCGAAGCAGTACAGCTTGCCGCCGGTCAGCCGGCTGGCAATGGCACAGGCGTGTCCGCCCCGGCCCAGCGTGCCGTCGACATAGATGCCGTCTTCCCTGATGGCAAGGGCATCAAGGCACTGCTGCAGCATTACCGATACGTGCTCCATTTAGAGTTCCTCGGATATCTGTTCCAGCTGCTCGTCGGTGACGCTGTTGATGTAGTTGTCCCAGCCATCCTCACTCCAGAGTTCAATGTGATCGCCGACACCGACGAATACGCATTCCCTGGTCAGTCCGGCCATCTTGGCGAACTGGGAGTTGATGAGGATGCGGCCCTGGGTATCCAGGTCTGCGTCTATTGATCTTGAGAATACCGCTCTCTGATACTCACGGATGTCTGCCTTGTTCTTATTGAGAGCGATGATGGAATCAAAGTACTTCTGAAATCCTTCGGCGGTATAGATGTAGATGCACCCGTCCATGCCTTTGGTCAGATATGCGGTCTTGTCGAAAGCGCCACGAAACTTAGCAGGTAAGGCAACTCTGCTCTTTGCGTCCAAACTGTGATGATATTCACCTATGAACATGACACTTTACCACACTTTCTGCACTTTTAATTCCTTTTGCAACACCATTCTACCACTTTTAGGGATATTGCTGTCAATATGCAAAATGCAAAAATCGTACAAAAATGAAGAAAATTCTCTCGCCAGAATAAAAAAACCGGCCTTTCAGCCGGCTGGGGATACTGCTTCATGAAAAAGAGATCCGTTTGGATCTCCCATCAGCTTACAAGTTATTACTTGGCGCCGCACTCACATTCGTGATGAGGCAACTTATACTCTCCACAGTTTGGACATTTGACCATTGTAGGAGCAACTAACTTATAATGTGTTCTGCGCTTGTTTTTACGTGTCTTAGAAACTCTTCTCTGTTGAACTGCCATCGTTCACACCTCCTGTTCATCCTGCGGAATGTATTCTAATAATTTGGCGAGCCGCGGATCCGCTACGCTTTTCTTCTGTTGTTCGTAAACTTCTTCACTGACAACTTCCCAGCCGTCGCCCTTCGGGTAATCGATCTTTCCCGGCTTTACCACCTTGGTCGGAATGTCCAGAAGGATGGCCCGGAAGATCTCCGGCAACAGCTCGATGTACTGGCCATTGGCCGGTACAATCGTTATGTCATCTTCATTCTTGCTGAAGGAGAACACAGCCTCTTCTTCAGTATCGATTGGGACTTCAACGTCTTCACCGGTCACGTCGCAGCCGACGATCACCGATCCGCTGATCCTGAAGTTTACATTGAGGCGCTGCTGTTCGGATATATAGTCACCCTCCGCCTTGACGTTGATGCCCTTCAGTCTCCTGATTCTGGGAAACTGTGAGGATATGTCATCCTCAAAGGTCAAATCTTCATCAAGCGACAGGTGACCCCCCTTAAGCTGTAACAGATCAGTCCGTGAATATCTCATTCCCAACACCTCCTTGTACAGCCTTACCATTTTATAACAGGAAGTGTGCTTAGTCAATAATCACAGAGGACTTTTTTCCTATTGCAGCAGTACTATTAAAACATATCTTTTTCCTTTTTACCACAACATTTTTTCAAGTCGCTGAATAAAGAAGCCTGTCGTCTGACAGGCTTCCCATGATTACTTCTTTATTGTTTCCGTGACGGCAGCGACCGTAGCGGCCAGATTCTGCAGATCGGAAGGAACGATGATCTTGGTGGCGTTGCCGTCAGCCATCTTCTCCGCTGCCTCCAGGGAGCGCAGTGAAAGATACTGACTTGACGGCTGGGCGCTGTTGACCAGTCTGATCGCCTCTGCCTTGGCCTGGGCCATTCTCTCGACGGCCTTGGCCTCGCCTTCAGCTTCCCTGATCCGCTGTTCCTTGACGGCTTCAGCTCTCAGGATCGCTGATTCCTTCTCACCTTCGGCTCTGGTGATCGCTGACTGCTTCTCACCTTCGGCCTTCAGGATGGCCTCTCTCTTTTCTCTCTCGGCCTTCATCTGCTTCTCCATCGCTTCCTGAATGGTGCGCGGCGGAGTGATGTTCTGCACCTCTACTCTGGTGATGTCCACGCCCCATCTGTTGGCGGCTTCGTCCAGCACCTTGATCGTCTGTGAGTTGATCTGATCTCTCGCTGTCAGCGTCTCATCCAGCGTCATCGTGCCGATGATGTTCCTCAGCGTCGTGCTTGACAGGTTCTCAATGGCGGCGATCGGTCTCTCTACTCCATAGGTCAGGGCCTTGGGGTCCACTACCTGGAAGAAGACTACCGAGTCGACGGTCATCGTGACGTTGTCCTTGGTGATGACGGACTGCGGCTCGAAGTCCGCAACCTGCTCCTTAAGGGAGATCTTGCGGACGATGCGGGAGACAAACGGCGCCTTCAGATGCAGGCCCGCTCCCCAGGTCCCGGCGTACTTGCCCAGGGTCTCAATGACCCAGGCGCTGCCCTGCGGGACGATGCAGATGTTGCTCAGCAGTATGCCCAGTATCACGATTACGATTACTGCCCAGATAATGATGTTTACAATGCGATCCATT
>JAFZBT010000078.1 GCA_017561615.1 Erysipelotrichaceae bacterium | reverse complement strand
TTTTTGCATGAAATACAATATATATAAATATATATATGTTTTAGTTTACGCTCATCCTGAATTGCTTACAAGAAAAACGCGATATTCTTTCACGGTTTTTGAAAATTCTTTCTGCATTTTGAAATAATTTGGTCCAATTTTCAACATTTTGAATATAATATGTTTATTTGTTCCTAAAACGCCATTTTTTCACAATTTGAAAAGGGCGGAAAAGCCGAAAAAAAGTGATCTTTCGATCACTATTTTTTCAATGTAAATTTAGATTTTCAAGCCCTGATCTACCATGGCGAATTGTCGTTCTCCGGCTCGCCGATGAAGATGTAGCGGCCGGTCTGAGGAGGGGTTATCCGGCCCCTGCTGATGATGTAGTCGTACAGGGCATCATGGATCAGAACGCCGCTGTCTTCATACTTCAGCTGCCGGGTTATCAGCGATGTATCATTGCCTCCGGAGGCCATGTATTCGCTGGTAGTGACTGTATAGAGCCGCTCGGGATCTATGTCGTTACCGTGATCATCACGGATCCAGACGACCTTGTGACCGGCCGGCCTGGTATGGTCCATCTTGACATTCAGTCCGGCAAACATGATGTTGCCGTTATTGCCGTAGCGCTCCGGTTCGTGGACCAGTTCAAACAGTTCCCATATCTGCTTTCCGGTCATTTCCGTCAGCATCAGAGGATCATTGAAGCCCATGACGGAAAGGATGCTGTACCTGGTGATGTCGCCGGCCGGGAACTCCCTTCCGCAGCTGGTGGTATTGAAGTAGACGACGTCAGTCTTCATGCGGTCGCGGATGGCATCGCACAGGAAGTCACCCATCTCGCTTTCACAGGTCAGACGCATCTTCAGCGTCTTTTCCATGCGGCCAATAACTTCATCGAAGTAATACTGATAGGGAGCGGTTACCCGGCTGACGAACGCATCGATCTCAGCGTCATGATCAAAGTGATCATGCAGAACGTCGATGATCTCGCAGCTGGCGCCGACGACCTTTCTGCTCTCCTCATTAAACTGCAGGGTCACATGGGGAAGGCTCTTGCCGGAGAAGCCGCCCTTGGTAACGGCTACTCCTCTGTACACCCGGGCGTAGTCGCCGGGAATGTGTCCGCCGATCATCACATCAGGCTTAAGGTCAATGATCTGATCAATGACATCTATCAGCTCACCGCTCTCACTCTGTTCATCAAAGTAGAAGGGGAAATGGCACAGTCCGATGATGACCTCCGCTCCTTCGTTCCGGGCCATCGGAATGTACTTTCTCAATGCTTCGACTTCACTTTCAGCTCTGAAAGGCGCAAAGGCGCTGGCGGTGACCATGTAGGGCGTGTACTCGGTCGTACAGCCGATGATGCCGTACTTTATGCCGGCCTTCTCAATTATCACATAGGGTTTTGTTCCTCTGATGAATTCACCGGTGTCCTTGTAGACGATGTTGCTGCAGAGGATGGGAAAGGTCTCATTGATATGAGCGATGTTTTCTTCCAGCTGTTCTCTGCCCCGGTCAAACTCATGGTTTCCCAGGGTCATGGCATCGGTACCGATCAGAGCCAGACCGTCAAAGACTTCCCTGCCATGCCATAGTATGCGGTTGATGTTGTCTCCGGCATCCAGCAGAAGACAGTGTTCAGGGTCCCGGGAGCGTACCTGCTCAACGGCACAGTAGAAGCGGCTCAGCCCCGGAGTCTTTTCATCTTCCCGGAATTCGCCGTCATAGTCAGCATGGTTGAGAATGTGCAGTTCACTTATGGTCATGTTCTTTTCTCATCCTTTCAGGCCGCCCTTGGAAACACCGGTAACGATGCTCTTGCGGCAGAACAGGAATAACAGGATCATCGGAACGACGACGATCGAAGCTCCGGCCATCAGCCTTTCATAGCGGATGCCCGCTTCCGAAGTGAAGGCGACCAAACCGAAGGGCAGCGTGCGGTTGGCGGTGGTATTGATGACCAGCACTGACCACAGGAAACTGTTCCAGCAGGTGATGGCGTTAAGCAGGCCGATGGTCACCAGCGAAGGACGGGCGATGGGCACCATGACCTGCCAGAGATACTGCCAGTCACTGGCGCCGTCAACACGGGCGGAATAATACAGGCTGTCGGGAATCGACAGGAAGAAGTTCCTCAGTATGTAGGTGTAGAAAATGCTCGAGGTAAAGGGGATGATCAGAGCGATCAGGGTGTCATAGAGTCCCAGCTTTACTACGGTGGAATAGTTGGTGATGATCAGCATCTCAAAGGGGATCATCATCATGCTTACCAGCAGGCTGAAAAGCAGATCACGTCCCGGGAATTTCAGCCGGGAAAAGCCATAGGCAGCCAGAATGGTATTGAACATGGTCAGGCTGACGCAGGCCAGGGTGACGATCAGCGAGTTGCGGAAATACTGCAGGAAAGGAGCCGTCTTGAAGGCGTAGACGAAGTTCATCAGCGTCGGATTGGCCGGGAAGAGGGTCGGAGGCGTGCTGTTGCATTCCGCCCAGGTCTTGGTTGCCGAAACCAGCATCCAGAAGAACGGGAAGATCATGGTCAATGCGCCGATGGACAGGAAGATGAACAGCAGAATGTTCTTTGCGGTTGCCTGTTTCTTCATTTCCGGTACCTCCTAGCGGTAGCTCCACTTTTTCTGGATCCAGTTCTGGATCAGCGTGAAGACCAGGATGATGAAGAACAGCACCATGGCGCTGGCCGCCGCCGGTCCCAGTCTCATCTTGGTATAGAACTGCTCATAGAGATAGTAGATGACCGTATACAGGTTGTATGCCGGACCCGGCTTGCCGCCGAAGAGGACATACAGCGAATCGAACACCTTGAAGGCGCTCATGGTATTGACGATGGCTACCAGGCCGATGGTCGGAGCCAGCAGGGGCAGGGTGATGTTGAAAAACAGATCCAGCGTCCTGGCCCCATCGACCTTGGCGGCGGTATAGTACTGCTTGTCGATGTTCTGCAAGCCGGCCAGTAACAGGATGATGGTAAAGGGCATCATGCTCCAGATGCCGTAGATGGCCAGGGAGATCATCGAATAGGTTGGGTTATTGAGCCAGTTTATCGGATCAATGCCCAGTAATGACAGCAGGAAGTTGAACAGACCGTAGTCATAGTTGAACAGCCAGCGGAAGACCAGGCCGACCGCTGCCGTCGAAGTGACCAGCGGCATGAAATAGGCGGTCTGAAACAGACCCTGCAGGCGGCTGGCGCTGTTGAGCATGACCGCGATGATGATGGAAAGCACCATGGCGACAGGCACAACGATCAGCACGTACTGCGTGGTATTCCTGATCGCCCCGATGAAAGTGGGATCGGAAAGGATCTTGGTGTAGTTGGCAATGCCGTAGCCACTGTAGGCGCCGGTTAAAACCCGGTAGTCTTCCTTGAAGGAGATCAGCACGGCGTTGATGAAGGGATAAAGAGTGAATACCAGAATGCCCAGCATGAAGGGCGCGATGAACAGCAGCGGTTTGACGACCGATCTGACGGTCACCTTCTCGTCACTGTCCCTTTTTCTCTTTCTGACGGTTTTCATCTTATCCGCTCCCCGGTCGCCTCGTCGAAGACGAAGACGCCCTTATCGCGCAGATCAAAGCGGACAGTCGATCCGATTGCCGGATTGTAATATGGGTCAATGTAGCCGCGCAGATTCTGTTCAGCCAGGGAAACGTTGATCAGAGTATCCTTGCCGGCCTGATAGATCTCGTTAACGCTGACAGCCGTTGCCGCTTTACCGTCGTTGAAGATCAGCGATTCCGGACGGATGGCTAACACGACTCTTCTTCCTTCTTCGATCTTCAGTCCGGCGACTTCTATTACCTGCTGATCGCCGTCAGCGACGAAACCGCCGTCATGCCAGATGCCTCTGATCTGGTTGATGGCCGGCGAACCGATGAAGTCGGCCACGAACAGATTGGCCGGGTCAGCGTAAAGATTTCTGGTGGCGTCAAACTGCTGCTTTACGCCCAGCTTCATCAGCATGATGTAGTCGGAAATGGAAGTGGCTTCTTCCTGGTCGTGGGTAACAAAGACCGTCGTAACCCCGGAAGCCTTCTGAATGCGGCGGATCTCCTCACGCATCTCCACCCGCAGCTTGGCATCCAGGTTGGACAGCGGTTCATCCAGCAATAACAGCTTGGGATTCTTGACCAGCGCCCGGGCAATGGCGACCCGCTGCTGCTGGCCGCCGGAGAGTTCGGCGGGCCGGCGGTCGAGATAGTCCTCGATGTGGACCATCCGGGCGAACTGAAGCGCCTTTTCATTTCTTTCCTTCTTCGGAACCTTCTTGATCTTCAGCGGGAAGGCAATGTTCTGCAGCACGGTCATGTGCGGATACAGGGCATAGTTCTGGAAGACCAGCCCCACTTCCCTCTTGTCCGGCGTCAGATCCGTGACGTCGACATCGTCGAAGTAGATCCGGCCGCTGGTGACCGGCAGGATGCCGGAAAGCATGTTGAGCATGGTGCTCTTGCCGCAGCCGGAAGGCCCCAGCAGGGCGATCAGCTTGCCGCTTTCGAAGGTGGCTGACAGGTCATTGACCGCAATGACGTCATCAAAGCGCTTAGTCAGGTTTTCAAGTGTTACTTTCATACCAATAATTCCTCTAATACTCTGCCGTCTGTATCCGGCATGTCAAATCCAATCATTCTGGCCATGGTGACCGCTTCGTCAACCATGTCCGCGGTGTCGATGACCGTTCCCTTTCTTACTGAAGGACCGCAGGCGATGAAGGTCGTCGTTTCCTTTCTGTCCGGGCGGGAACCGTGGGTGGCAGCCCCGATGTAGTGATCCCCGGGAATTTTGCTGTTCCACAGGTAGGGGGTGTCCGGGTCGTCATTGAAGGCGATGCCCCGGCGGCTTTCGATGATGAAGTCGAACTGGCCGGCCAGATGGAAGGCCTGCTCCATTTCCTCCTTATCCATCACATACAGCAGCTGGATGTCAGGATGGTATTTCAGACTTTCCAGGTATTCCCTGACCTTTTCCTTCATGACCTGATCATCAGGATCCTGCAGTTCAATGTAGCAGGACAGGCCGTTGGAATGGGCAAAGCAGTCGCAGTCGACGATCTTTCCGTCCTTGCGGCGGATGAATCCGGCCTCGGTCAACAAGACATTCATGTTGACGACATCTTCGATGTCCGTCTGGCCGTGGTCGCCCATGACGACGATGTTGGTATTCTCCAGATCGCCATAGCGTCTCACGCTTTCCATCAGCACACCGAATTCCTCGTCGTGCTTACGCAGCTGCTCCTTGGTGTTTTCATGGTAGACACCGTACTTGTGACGGACGCTGTCCAGATCGCACATCTTGACCAGCATGACGTCCGGCTGTCCGAAGTCCCTGATCAGATCAGGAGCGATGGCCATGGTCAGCAAGTCCAGGGAACTGTCCCTGCCTTTTATATATCTTCCATATTTCCAGTAATAGGCGTCGAGAAGATTCTGCGTGGCGTTGCCGTTATCCAGATACTGCAGCGGATTGTAGCCGTCGTAATGATAGGGAACGACCATCGGCCAGTTATAGGTGTAGTCAGCACCGGCGGAAACCGGCCAGCTCAGCGAACAGGTCGTCAGGCCATGCTCACGGGCATAGTCCAGCAGCGTCGGATCGTTTACTTCGCGCTTGTAGCCGAACCAGGTGTCGTTCTTTTCACAGTGCAGCAGGCGTTCATTGGAAACGATGCCGTGTCTGTCAACATAGGTACCCGTAAGGATGGAAGTATGACAGCAGTATGTCAGCGCCGGATGCACCGGCAGAAGATGGCGGACATATGATCCGTTGTTGACAATGGGTCCCAGATTGGGCAGGGTGGCCATGAACTCAATGTCGCATGAGCACAGGGCATCGATCATGAAAACCAGCAGTTTCTTCATAGCAGGATCTCTCTTTCTCAGAAGACATGTAAAGGGCAGCAAAACCGGGCAAATACTATAATAGCCACCTGCCCGAAGGCCGTGACTATTATAGTATTACCTGATCTTGAATTAGTGCTTAGTGTTCGTTCAGGGCTGCGTTGCAGGCTTCGACACAGGCCTTCAGAGCGGCCTCGGGTTCAGCCTGACCGGTCAGAACGGTCAGCAGCATCTTGTCGATTTCCGTACGGACAGTGCTTGATCCGTAGATGCCGCTCAGCCAGTTCAGATTCGGCATCTCGGCAGCCAGAGCGGCAGCCGCAATGTTCGTCTTGGTGTATTCCTGATACTCAGGAGTATTCAGGGATGAGGTGTAAGCCGGTGAAGCACCGAACTCAATGGCCCACTTGGCAGCGACTTCGGTTGATGAGAAGTACTTCAGCCACTTGTAGGCAGCTTCTTCTCTTTCCGGAGTGGACTTGAAGCAGACCATGCCGCCGCCCCATGACGGGATGTAGCCGTTGGCATCCTGCATGATCGGAGCGCAGGCGACCTCGAACTTGCCGTCATTGGCAGTAGCGTAGCCGACGCCGGCGCTGGAGCCGGTGTAGGAAGCGACGGCACCGCTGGTGAACGGGCCGGAGAAATAGTAGTCATCGCCAACCCGACGGAAGATGCCCTCGTCAATGCAGCTCTTGAGCCACTTTAGGGTTTCCAGAGCGATCTCATTGTCGAATTCAACCTTCTTGGTTGTCGGGTTGATGTAGCCTGAGCCCTTCTGGATCAGAATGCCGGCATAGGTATCCATCAGAGAGTCAGAACCCCAGCCGGGTTTTCCGGTCTTCTGATAGATGGTGCGGCTTACTTCTTCCAGTTCCTTCCAGGTGGTCGGAGCCTTCAGACCGAGTTCATCAAACAGAGTCTTGTTGTAGTAGTAGACCTCAGAGGTACAGATGACCGGGATCATGTAGATCTTGTCTTCGCCGAACTGGGTGATCTCACCATACAGCTTGCCTACCATGTCGCTCTTGAAAGTCGGAATGCCGATTTCCTTGTCGTTGATGTAGGGAGCGAAGTCGACCAGCAGATCGTCAGCGATGTACTCAATGACTTCATTGGAGTATCGTGAGCAGACATCCGGTCCGACACCGTTTCTGACTGCCTGCAGCAGGTTGGCATCATAGTCCTGATACGGCTGCTGAACGGCAGTTACGTGAACTTCATTCTGTGACTTGTTGAACTCATCGATCAGAGCGTTCAGATAGTCATTATGATGTTCCGTATAGGTGTGCCAGTAGGTGACCTCAACCGGTCCCGTTGGCTCAGGAGTCTTAGGACTGCAGCCGCAGAAGCCTAAAAGCATGCAGGCAGTCAAAAGAACAACTAATAATTTCTTCATATTCTCCTCCTCCATGTGTATATGAATTAACTATATTTTAATACCGGCGGTCTGATAATGCATCACATTTGCGAACAACACCGCCAGAATTATTCACAAGCATGCCCTTTTTCCCA
>JAFZBT010000007.1 GCA_017561615.1 Erysipelotrichaceae bacterium | reverse complement strand
CTGGGATACGGCGATGCCGCCGACCCGGAATCCATCAGCTTCTATTTCCGCGATTTCGCTTCCAAGGATGCCCTGAAGGAAATGATAAGCAGGTACAACGAAGACATGAAGGCCGCCGGGAAAGATGAAATGGTCATCATCTACACCGACATCACCGGCATCCTGATGAAATCCATCACTACCATCATCAATGCGATCAGCTATGTCCTGATTGCCTTTGTGTCGATCTCGCTGGTCGTTTCCTCGATCATGATCGGCATTATCACCTACATCTCCGTTCTGGAAAGAACCAAGGAGATCGGCATCCTGCGCTCTCTGGGCGCTTCCAAGGGTGACGTAAAGAACGTATTCTCCGCCGAGACCTTCATCATCGGACTGATCTCCGGTCTGCTGGGCGTGCTGGTCACCGTGCTGCTGTGCATTCCGATCAGCCTGATCGTCCGCAAGCTGACCGGCATCGCCTCCATCACCGCGCAGCTGCCCTGGAAGGGCGGCGTCATCCTGACCGTCATCTCCGTCATCCTGACGCTGACGGCCGGACTGATTCCCTCCAAAATGGCCAGCAAATGCGACCCGGTGGTCGCTCTGCGGTCGGAATAGCGTTTCAATTATCCATACAATATGTTAGTATTAATGTGCTATGAAGAAGACTAACGACTACAGGGTCAAGAGAGACCCCATGCTTGTTACCATATTGTCGCTGCTGATAATCGTCTTTTTCGTGGTCGGATCCATTCTGACCCGTTCCAAGGGCGTAAGCGAGGTCTCAGAACTGCCGGACAGCTATGAAAACCTGGTCGGCAAGCTGATCATCAGCGAAGTGCTTACCAACAATGACGGCAGCTACGCCAATGAAAAAGGCGAAGCCTGCGATTTCCTGGAGATCTATAACGGCTCATCCGCGGCGGTCAACCTGGACGGCTACGGCCTGTCCGACCGGACCGACCGCATCAAGTGGGCCTTCAGCAATACCGTGATCGAACCTCAGCAGTATCTGGTCGTCTCGCTGACCGGCAGACTGGAAGACGGCTTCAATGCCGATTTCCGGCTTTCCTCCAAGGGAGGAGAGACCGTCATTTTGACCAATGCCAGAGGCAAGGTCATTGACGCGGTCGAGACTGTCTCGTTAAGCAAGGGCCAGGTCATGGCCAGAGACGGCAACGGCCAGTGGGTCACCTATGACCGCGCCACCCCGGGCTATCCCAACAGCCAGGAAGGCCTGCAGCAGTATGTGGCTTCCCTGCAGTCAGATGAGAAGCCGGAAGTCGTGATCAACGAGATCCTGCCCCGCAACAACGGCAACTTCGTCAATGAAGAGGGCCGCCGGGAAGGATACATCGAACTCATCAACGTATCCGAAAAGACCGTTGATCTTTCCCAGTACAACGTTTCCAACATTTCGTCAGCCCCATTCAGACGTCAGCTTGACGAAGTTATGCTGGCTCCGGGGGAGACCTATGTGATCTACTGCGGCAATGTCGCCGCGGACAGCCGGAGTCCCTATACCGGATTTACGCTCAGCAGCCGGAACGGGGAAGTCGTCCTCAGCAGAGGCGGCCGGATCATTCAGACCGTCAGTTACAGCCAGCTGGATAACGGCATGGCCTATCAGCGTCATGAAAACGGCAGCTACCTGGCGGAAGCGACCATCTCTCCGGGCTATCCCAACACCCCCAGAGGCGTTGAGCAGTTCCAGGAACGCTTCCTGGTTACCCCGCAGGATCTGATCATCAGCGAGGTGATGGTCCGGAACTACACACAGCTGCCGCAGAACGGCAACCAGTACTACGACTGGATCGAACTCTGTAACAATTCCAATCAGACCGTCAGTCTGTCTGATTACTGCCTCAGCAACGACGACGATTACCTGAGTCTCTACCAGCTTCCCAATGAACAGCTGGCTCCCGGCGAGTATTATGTGATCATGTGCTCCGGCGATCCCGCCTTGAGCAATCAGTCTTATCATCATGCGCAGTTCAAGCTGTCCGATAACGAATCGGTATTCCTGAGCCGGGCCGGCAGCATCGTCGACAGCCTCTATGTCGCCAATGTGCCGCTGGGCTACAGCTATGGCCGCGGCAGTAAGGCCGGCCTGTTCTACATGTCCTCACCCAGCCCGCTGAAACCGAATCAGGAAGGCTCGCGGACCATTACCGTTACCCCGGTGATCAAGACGCTGGCCGGCGTCTATCAGGGCGTTGAAGAGGTTCTCGTATCCATCGAAGGAGAGGGAACGATCTACTACACCACCGACGGCAGCCGCCCGACAGCATCCTCCAGGGTCTATACCGAACCGATCATCCTGAGATCAACAACCGTACTGAACGTAGCTGGCAGGCAGGCCGATGCTCTGATGAGCAGCGTGGCTACTTCCAGCTTTATTATTAATGAGAACAATCAGCTGCCCGTCGTTTCCCTTTCCCTTAGTCCCGGTCTGCTGAGCACCATGCATTCCCACCCCCATTCCACGGCGGAGTATCAGTGCAACGTCGAATTCTTTGAGGAAGGCGGCGGCTTCAACTCGCCCTGCTCGATCTCGATGTTCGGCGGCAATACCCGCAACCACGACAAGCACAGCTACTCGCTGCGCTTTGACGGCGATTACGGCGCCAGCGATCTGGTATATCCGGTATTCGACAACCGCGACAACACCGTCTATGACGCTCTGGTTCTGAGGACCGGTTCCAACGACTGGAACAAGGGCATCATCAGGGATGAACTGTGCACCTCGCTGGTCGATGACTATACCGATGTGACCGTGCTCAGCTACAAGACCTGCGTCGTGTACATCAACGGCCGCTACTGGGGCATCTACAACATCAGGGAGAAGTGTAACGCCAGCTTCATATCCGACCTCTACAACGTTTCCAAGGAGAACACCAACATCGTCCGCATCGACGGCGAAGTCAAGGCCGGATCGAGGACCGAGTGGCAGCAGATCGTCTCCTTCGCCAGAAGCCACGACCTCTCCTTGAAGGCCAATTATGACTGGATCTGCAGCAAGGTCGACATTCAGAATCTGGCCGATTACTGGATCTGCGAGATGTTCGTGGCCAATCCCGACGTCTACAACGTCCGTTACTTCTCCAACAGCGAGCTGGACGGCGGCAAGTGGAAGTACATCTACTATGACCTGGACTGCGGCTTCCGCAATTTCACGGTCAACTACTATACCAGGTATCTGGCCAATCCCTCCGGCATGACCGGATTCATCAACAACACCTATGACAACACCATTCCCCGCAAGCTGTTCGCCAACCGGGAATTCCAGCAGCTGTGGCTGGAAAGGCTGAACTATCACCTGCGCAACACCTTCTCCAAGGCGAACATGCAGAGCCGCTTCGATCAGCTGACCGGCTCGATCGAAAGCGAAGTTGCCCGTGACCGCGCCCGCTGGTCGGCAACCAGCCTGAAGGTCTACCGCAGCCACCTCAGCCAGATCCAGAAGTTCATCAACAACCGGCAGACCTACGTGCTCAATCAGACCAAAGCCTTCTTCAAGCTGAGCGACGCACGGATGAAGGAGATATTCGGCGACTTATGGTAGAATATCGTTATGAACTGAAGTTTCTGATCAGCCGGTTTACGGCTGACACCTTGAAGAAGCAACTCAGCCAGGTCATGCGGATGGACAGCCATTCGATCAGCGATGAGTATTCCTACGACATCCGTTCGCTGTACTTCGATGACCCCTACGGCAGCGCCCAGGACGACAAGCGGGACGGCAACGAATACCGTTCCAAGTACCGGATGCGCATCTACAACCACACCTATGCGACCATCAAGATGGAGTGCAAGCACAAGCACGGCAACATGACCATTAAGGAAGACTGTTCGATCAGCCGCAAGATGGCTGATGACATCATTGCCGGCCGCTATACGTCAATCGAAACGGAAAGAAAGTTTCTGAAGAAGTTTCTCGCCAACGCCCAGATCCGCATGCTCAGACCGGCGGTCGTCGTCGATTACCGGCGGACAGCCTTCACCTGTCCGGTCAGCAGCACCCGCATCACCTTTGATGAGGACATCCGGGCGGGAAGGTACAACCTGGACATCTTTGACCCCGACATCAACACCCTGCCGGTGTGCGATGAGGTGGTCATGGAAGTGAAGTGCGACGAATTCATTCCTGCTCACATCCTGGCGATCCTGAGCAGTTATCCCAAGCTGCGGCTGGCCGTATCCAAGTTCGCCGTCTGCAGCAGCGTTAAGTAAAGAGAGGTAGAGACCCATGTTTAGTATTGATTCACTTTGGAACGACTTTGTTGAACAGTTCACCGGACCGGTGACGGTCGACATGATCGTCATTTCCCTGCTGGTTGCCTTTGCCGGCGCCGTGTTCATCGTCATGATCTACAAGAAGACCTTCACAGGCATCGTCTACAACCGGACAACGGCTTTGACGCTGATCCTTCTGGCCATGGTAACGGCCATGATCATCAGGACCATCAACTCCAACCTCTCCCTTTCCCTGGGCATGGTCGGCGCTCTTTCCATCGTCCGTTTCCGCACGGCGATCAAGGAGCCGGTTGATACTGCCTTCATGTTCTGGGCCATCACCGTCGGCATCATGTCCGGCGCCGGCCTGTACATCATCACGATCGTCGGCTGCCTGCTGCTGGGATTGTTCTATTACCTAAGCTTCACCTATGTCTCCAAGGCTTCGGCCAAGTACCTGATGGTCATCATCTTTACCGACGGAGCCGAGAAGAGCATTCAGAAGGCTCTGGAGAAGATCAAGGACAAGAAGCTCAAGAGCAAGTCCACGACCGTCAAGACCAAGAGGCTCAAGACCAGCAAGACCACCCCGAGCAACGATACCTGCGAACTGACCTACGAAGTAGTCTATGACAAGAATACGGAGGCGGTCATGAAGGAGATCCAGGAGATCCCCGGCGTCACCAGCATCAATCTGGTGACCTATACCAACGAATTCGGTCTGTAGACCGCGTCGTTCAGCCTTACGAAGACAGAGCTTCCGGATCCGGAAGCTTTTGTGTGGCCGACAACAGGGGCAATGGTATAATGAAAAAAAGAGGACTTAACCATGAAGAAACTTGAAGGATTTCAGCACGGCATCAACCTGGGCGGCTGGCTGTCGCAGTGTGATTACACGGAAGAGAGATACAGCACGTTCATCACCGAAAAGGACATTGAGAGAATAAGCAGCTGGGGACTTGACCACATCCGCATCCCCGTCGACTACAATCTGCTTGAAGACGAGCAGGGCAATTACCGGCAATCCGGCTTCGCTCATCTGAAAGACGGAACGGACTGGGCGCTCAGATATGGCCTGAACGTCATCATTGATCTTCATAAGACCTTCGGCTTCAGCTTTGACCTCAAGGAAGGCGAAGAAGGCTTCTTTGAGAATGAGGAATACCAGGAAAGATTCTACCGGCTGTGGGAAGAGATCGCCAGGCGCTTCGGAAGCCTGGGAGAGCGGGTAGCCTTCGAACTGCTTAACGAAGTGACGGATAAGGAATACTGCGAAAGCTGGAACGCCATCGCTGACAGATGCGTGGAAAGGATCAGAAAGATCTGCCCGCAGACCAGAATCCTGATCGGCGGCTACTACAACAACAGCGTGGTTGCGGTAAAGGACCTGCGTAAGCCTCATGACGCAAATGTCGTCTATAACTTCCACTGTTACAACCCGCTGGTGTTTACCCATCAGGGCGCCTACTGGATCCCGGCCATGCCCCACGACTTCCGCATTGACATCGATGCGGATCTGGCAGACATGCAGAGGCTGACGCCGCAGGTCACCGGACGGCAGATGGCCGGATATGACGAAAACGAAGAAAAACTCAGCGCCGATTACTTCCGCGGACTGTTTGCCGAGGCGGTTCAGGTCGCTGAGGAAAGAGGCGTGCCGCTGTACTGCGGCGAATACGGCGTCATCAATCTGGCTGATGCCGGTCAGACTTTAAAGTGGCACCGGATGATCCATGAAGTCTTTGAGGAATACGGCATCGGCCGGGCGGCCTGGAGCTATAAGGAAATGGACTTCGGCTTCATCGACGAGCACATGAAGGATGTCCTGAACGACATCGTAAAACTGTTGTGAAAAAGAAAAGCAGCCGTGAGCTGTTTTCCTTAGAGTATTATCCGTATTTCATGGCTCTTGCCGTCTTTTGGCAGCGGGAAAGAGGAGGAGATCAGACTGCCGTCAAGATAGAGCCGGGAATTTTCGCTCAGGCGGTAGGCGGCAGCGGCGTCAATTTCGACGTTCAGCTGCGTTCCCTGAACATTGAGCTGATAGGCGAAGTGCGGACGG
>JAFZBT010000077.1 GCA_017561615.1 Erysipelotrichaceae bacterium | reverse complement strand
TTATGATGAAGGCCACTGGTGACAGAACTGTCAAGCTTGGAAGTGGCTAAGCTTAAGGCTTTGGCAGCAGCTTCCTTGTCATTGGCATCAACAGCTTTCAAGACGTTCTTGATGGCGGTCTTTAAAGCGGACTTTTCAGCCTTGTTGGCTTCATTAGCCTTGATGTTGGTAATGGCACGCTTCTTCTGTGACTTAATATTCGGCATAACTTACCTCCCTCTCTGATAATGCTTATCTATTCTAGCAAAGAACAAAAGAAAAAGCAACAGGAAGTTGTTCAGGATAATCAGGCATTTTTACAGTTCCTGAAAGACCGGTTGCCGGCTTCCCATTGGCAGAATAAAAGCCGGTTTTATGTCTTAAAACGGCATTATAAATTGCCGATAAATGATATAATTATGCCAAACAGTAGGGATCAAAAGAGCCTGACGAAAAGAAAGAGTGGTGCTGTGTGATGAGCAACCTGGATAAGAGAATCGTCTTCATGGGAACCCCGGTATTCGGCCGGGAGATCCTGAGAGCATTGGTTGAAAACGGCTATAACGTCGTGGGCGTGGTTACCCAGCCCGATAAGTTGACCGGAAGAAAGCAGACGGTTACTTTTTCCGAGGTCAAGCAGTACGCCCTGGAAAAGGGAATCGCGGTCCTGCAGCCGGTAAGGATACGCCATGAGTATCACGAGGTCATTGATCTCAAGCCTGACCTGATCATCACCTGCGCCTACGGGCAGATCATTCCCGATGAATTGCTGGCAGCGCCTCCGTTAGGATGCATCAATGTTCACGCTTCACTGCTGCCGAAACTCAGAGGCGGCGCTCCGATCCAGCATGCCATCATTGACGGTTACGAGAAGACCGGCATTACCATCATGGAGATGGCTTCCCGCATGGATGCCGGTGCCATCATCAGCCAGTGCGAAGTGGAGATCGGTGAGCAAGAGCATTACGGCTCTCTGCACGACCGCCTGATCACCGCCGCTCAAAAGCTGCTTCTGGATACCATGGATTCCGTACTTGATCACAGCTATGTGCCCGTTGAGCAGAACGAAGAGGAAGTCACCTACGGCTACAACATCAGCCGTGAGGAAGAGCGCATTGATTTTACCAGGAACTATCAGCAGGTCTTTGATCAGATCAGAGGCCTGTCACCTCAGCCCTGTGCCTATACGGTGATTGCCGGAAAGAAGGTAAAGATCTGCTCGGTCAGAAAGAGCGATCTGACCTGTGACAGGGAAAACGGTACCATCGTCTTTTTTGAAAAGGGTCTCGGCCTGGTCGTAGACCACCGAATAATCATAATCAACACGCTGCAGCCTGAGGGCAAGGCGGTCATGAGCTGCCGGGACTGCCGCAACGGCGCCGGACGTAACTGGGACGGGGAAGTATGTATCTGAAGAAAACAGGACAGTTTCTGGCCGCGACCGTCTTCATCTTTCTGCTGACGGTCCTGGGCAAGTTCCGGCTGGGTAATCTGGGATACCTGAATCTTTCTCTGGCGGCCATCATGGTCCTGTGCCGGTTCTTTGAGCCCCCTTATGCGCTGATTGTGGCCGGTCTGCCGACCGCCTTGGCGGATCTGGTGCTGCAGTATCCCTATTACGCCCCTTACACCTTCATCATCAAGGCAACTGTCGGATTTCTGACCGCTCTGCTAAGTCGCCGGAAAGAGCTGAAGAGCATTCACTGCGTTCTTCTGGGCTTACTGGAAGTCATCGGTTATCTTCTGGCTGACTTCTGCATGTTCGGCAAAGTCATGGCTTTATTGGGCGTCAAATACAGCCTCATGCAATTCGCTTTGTCAGTCAGCATTGTCTGCGTGTATAATCATATTATTAAGAAACAGGTATAAGCTATGGATCAGAAATACATACGCAATTTCTCCATCATCGCCCATATCGACCATGGCAAGTCGACCCTGGCTGACCGCATCCTGGAACAGACGAAGGCTGTCGAATCCCGGGAAATGGTCTCCCAGATGCTCGATGACATGGATCTGGAAAGAGAGAGAGGCATAACCATCAAGCTCAACGCGGTAAGCGTCAATTATCACGCTGATGACGGTCATGACTATCTTTTCAACCTGATCGATACCCCGGGGCACGTCGACTTTACCTATGAAGTATCAAGATCCCTGGCCGCCTGCGAAGGCGCCGTTCTGGTCGTCGACGCCACTCAGGGTGTCGAAGCGCAGACCATCGCCAACGTCTATCTGGCCATTGACAATAACCTGGAAGTCATTCCGGTCATCAATAAGATCGATCTGCCCAGCGCCATGCCGGATGTCGTCAAGGAAGAGATCGAAAACGACATCGGCTTAAGCGCCGGCGACGCTCCACTGATCTCGGCCAAGACCGGCGAGAACGTCCATGCCGTTCTCGAGAGCATTGTCCATAACATCCCCTGCCCGCAGGGCGATGCCGATGCGCCGCTGAAGGCCCTGATCTTCGACTCCTACTATGATTCCTACCGCGGCGTCATCGCCTTCATCCGCATCAAGGAAGGCACCGTCAGGGTCGGTGACAGCATCCGCTTCATGGCCAACGGTCAGAATTATCAGGTCACCGAACTGGGCATCCGTACGCCCAAGGAAGTCTCCCGTACTTCCCTGCAGGCCGGTGAGGTCGGCTGGCTGGCTGCCTCCATCAAGTCGGTGAAGGATGTCCGGGTCGGCGATACCATAACCCTGGTCAATGATCCGGCCGCTCAGCCGCTGCCCGGATACCGGCAGCTGCAGTCGATGGTTTACTGCGGTTTCTATCCCACTGACAACGCCCGCTACAACGATCTGCGCGATGCTTTGGAGAAACTGCAGCTCAATGACGCTTCCCTGCAGTTTGAGGCGGAAACTTCCCAGGCTCTGGGCTTCGGCTTCCGCTGCGGCTTTCTGGGCTTACTGCACATGGACGTCGTACAGGAAAGACTGGAAAGAGAGTACAACCTCAACATCATTGCCACGGCACCCAGCGTCGTCTACGAAGTCAAGCTGACCAGCGGGGAAACCATCAAGTGCGACAACCCGGCCAAGCTGCCGCCGGTTCAGAACATCGAATACATCGCCGAGCCTTACGTCAAGGCCGCCATCATGGCGCCTCAGGAATACATCGGTCCGATCATGGAACTGTGCCAGAACAAGCGCGGTACCTATAAGGACATCGTCTACATGGACGAAAACCGCGTGCAGATCATCTATGAACTGCCGCTGGCGGAGATCGTCTTTGACTTCTTCGACAAGATGAAGTCCTGCACCAAGGGCTACGCTTCCCTGGACTATGAGCTGATCGAATACCGTTCATCATCCCTGGCCCGGATGGACATCCTGATCAACGGCGAAGTCATCGATGCCCTGGCGAGCATCGTTCATACTTCCTTTGCCTATCAGCGCGGCAGTAACATCACCCGCCGGCTGAAGGACATCATCCCCAAACAGATGTTTGAGATCCCGGTTCAGGCTTCAGTGGGCGGCAAGGTCATCGCCCGCACCAACATCAAGGCCTACCGTAAGAACGTGCTGGCCAAGTGCTATGGCGGCGACGTCTCCCGCAAGAAGAAGCTGCTGGAAAAGCAGAAGGAAGGCAAGAAGCGGATGAAGGCCGTCGGTGAGGTCGAGATACCGCAGGAAGCCTTCATGGCGCTGCTGAGCATGGATGAGGAGATCAAGTAATGGACAGAATACTGCAGATCATCCAGGACATGCGCGTACGCGCCGGCTGGGATAAGACCGACACCCTGCCGATCCTCATCAAGTCGGTTTCCGTGGAAGCCGCCGAGCTTCTGGAGACCATCCAGTGGGATGAGGAAAACTATAAGGAAGAAGAAGTCCGCAGCGAGCTGGCGGATGTGCTGATGTACGCCCTCTCCATTGCCATTGACAAGGGCTGGGACGTTGAGCAGCTGATCAGGGAAAAGATTGCTGACGTTAACAAAAGGTATCCGGAAAAAGATGATTAAGGGACTGTACGTACATATACCTTTCTGCCGCCATATCTGCGGATATTGCGACTTTGCGAAATGCCGTTATGAAAAGGTGCTGGCCGAGCGCTATCTTTATCATCTTCAGAAGGAGCTGGACTCGGTAAGTCAGGACAGCTTTCAGAGCATCTACATCGGCGGGGGCACCCCGACGGCGCTGCCGGCTGATCAGCTGGAAGGTCTGCTGAAGATGCTCAGCCGCTTCCGGGTGGAACAGGAATACACCATCGAGATCAATCCCGAAACCTTTGATCTGGAAAAGGCGGAACTGATAAAGAAATACGGCGTCAACCGGGTGTCAGTGGGCATTCAGTCTTTTGATGAGCAGCTATTGGCGCACATGGGACGCACCCATCACAACATCGACGTGCATACTACCTTCCGGGCTCTGGACAGGGTGGGAATCGACAACCGCTCCATTGACCTGATGTACGGCTTTCACAACCAGACGGTTTCCGAGGTGCTGAGGGATCTGGAGAAGGCGGTCAGGATGAACATCACGCACATCTCCATCTACGACCTGGAGGTCCATCCCCAGACGCCCTTCGGCATGGCCGGCTATCAGCCGGTCGACGATGAGACCGATTTCCTGATGTATCAGGCCATCATCGATTTCCTCAACAGCCACAGCTTCCGCCAGTACGAAGTCAGCAACTTCGCCCTGACCACTCACCAGTCAGTGCACAACATGCTTTACTGGCGTTATGAGGACTACCTGGGCGTGGGTCTGGGAGCCAGCGGCAAGGTGGGTAACGTCCGTTATGACAATACCCGCAACTTCCTGGACTACATTCAGGACCACTACCGCAAGACGGAATACAGGCTCAGCCAGAAGGATCAGCGCTTTGAAGCGGTGATGATGAATCTGCGGCTGCTGCAGGGCATCAACATCAGGGAATACGACTACCGGTTTGAGACCGGCTTACTGGCGCTGTATCACGATGCCATCGAAAAAAACGTCTCCAGGGGCTTACTGGAGATCGTCGACGGCTATCTGCGGGTAACGGAAAAGGGATTGTTTGTTCTGAACGACATTTTAGTTGATTTCATGGATTAATGATGCTAATATAATAAGGCTTGCATACTTGGTTGACCGAATTTCCGACGGTCTACTCAGTTGGCAAGGACAGAAAGAAAGAGGAAAAGACATGATTACAAAGGAACAGAAAGCTCAGATCCTGAAGGATTTCGCCGTCAAGGAAGGCGACACCGGTTCACCGGAAGTACAGATCGCCTTACTGACCGCCAACATCAACAATCTGACCGTCCACATGAAGGAGCACAAGCATGACTTCCATTCATACCGCGGCCTGATGAAGATGATCGGCAGAAGAAGGAGCATGCTGAACTACCTGCGCAACGAAGACGTTGACAGATACCGTTCACTGCTTGAGCGCTTAGGCTTACGTAAGTAATCGAAGACAGACGGGTTCACCAGAGCCCGTTTTTCTTTGCCCGAAAGAAAACCCGGCGGCGCCGGGCTGTCATCAGATCCGATATTCATTTTTGACTGTTCCGTCTTCATCGTACCAGGTGAAGACGCCGTCCTCAAGGGTCATGAAGCCGTGGTAGTTATCCGGCTTGGGAACGGCAATGGAACCGGGGTTGAGATAGACGTGATCCTCGTGGACTTCACAGCGCTGCACGTGGGTGTGGCCGTGAACCAGGATGATGTCCTTCATCGGCAGGTTTTCGGAGTTGAAGACGTCGCCGTGGGTGAAGAAGACCAGCTTGCCGTTAACTTCCATGATGAAGTAGGGAGCCAGGATCGGAAAATCAAGCACCATGTCATCGATGGCGGCGTCGCAGTTGCCTCTTACGCAGATGATCCGGTCAGCGTACTGATTCAGCAGCTGGAAGCACTTCTTCGGGTCATGGCCGCAGGGAACCGGATTGCGGGGGCCGTGATAGAGGATGTCGCCCAGAAGGATCAGCCGGTCACATTTCATTTTCTCAAACCAGCTGATGATCAGTTCGGTATAGTAGGCACTGCCGTGAAGGTCGGTCGCGATCAGATATTTCATAATTACTGTCTCCTGTAAGTGTCTTCAGTATAGCAGAATGGCCGCAAAAGAAAAAGTCAACTGCGTTGACCTGTATGCTTAAGCCGTCTTAGCGGCAGTATGGGCAATGGGGCGATTGACGAGACTCGAACTCGCGAATGCTGGAGCCACAATCCAGAGTGTTAACCAACTTCACCACAACCGCCGTGCTAGATTATTTTAGTATATTTCCCTGTCTTTGTAAACAACCAAATTGTCAAAGGCCTGCATAAGTAATATAATCATCTTAGCGAGGTAATTACAGTATGTGTGAAGAGAAGATTTTAGTAGAAACCAGTGCCAGACACGTCCACCTGACTCAGGAAGACGTTGAAAAACTGTTCGGCGAAGGCTACCAGCTGACCGTCAAGAAGATGCTGTCACAGCCGGGCCAGTTCGCCAGTAATGAAAAGGTCACCGTCGTGGGACCCAGAGGCGAGCTGAAGTGCTCCGTTCTCGGACCGGTGAGAAACGCTGACCAGGTCGAGATCTCCCTGACCGAAGCCAGACAGCTTGGTCTGAGCGCTCTGGTAAGAGAGTCCGGCGACATCGAAGGTACCTGCGGCTGCACCTTAGTCGGTCCGGCCGGCAGCATCGAGATCGAAAAGGGCGTCATCGCCGCCAAGCGTCACATCCACTTCAATCCGGAAGATGCCGAGAAGTACGGCGTGGAAAACGGACAGATCGTCTCCGTCAAGGTTGAGACCGAAGGCCGTTCCCTGGTGTTCGGCGATGTGGTCTGCCGCGTTTCCGAGAAGTTCGCGCTGGCCATGCACATCGATACCGATGAGTCCAATGCCTCCGGCGCCCCGAGCGAAGGAACCATCATCAAGTAAGCAAGCAGACAATTGCCTCTGAAGAAATTCAGGGGCTTTTTCATGCGGGGAAGCCATTAGGTGATATAATTATGATAATAGAAGGAAGAAACAGCATGAACATACTTGAACGCTTTTTAACCTATGTCGGTTTCGCGACAACATCCAGTGAGGACGCCGATGTCTGTCCCAGCAATCCGGATGAATTTCTTCTGGCCAATGAGCTGGTAAAGGAACTTAAGCAGCTGGGCATCACTGATGCCCGGGTAGATGAGCAGTGCTTTGTCTACGGTACCCTGGAGTCCAATGTCGGCCACGACTGCCCGACCATCGGCTTTCTGGCTCACATGGACACCTCCGATGCCACTTCGGGGACCGGCATCAGGGCCAGAGTGATCGAAAACTACGATGGCGGGGACATTGAGCTTTCTGCAGGAATTCGCACCACCGTTGCCGATTATCCCGACATTGCCTCCCTGAAGGGCAAGACCATCGTGGTCACCGACGGAACGACCCTGCTGGGCGCTGATGACAAGGCGGGTATCGCCATCATCATGGACTACCTGCAGAGATGTCATGACGACCCCTCCATCAAGCACGGAAAGGTGCTGGTGTGCTTTACTCCCGACGAGGAGACCGGCACCGGCATTCATCACATTGACCTGTCGCAGTTCAAGGTCGACTATGCCTATACGCTGGACGGCGGCGCGGTCGACGTGATCACCTACGAGTGCTTCAACGGCGCTCATGCCCAGATCACCTTCCATGGCAATTCCATTCACCCGGGCTCAGCCAAGGGCAAGATGATCAACGCCTGCCAGCTGGCCATCGATTTCCATAACATGCTGCCGGCCTTTGACCGGCCGGAAAACACCGAAAAGCGGGAAGGCTTCAACCACCTTCTCGCCGTTACCGGTGACTGCCAGCAGGCTGCCAGCAGCTACATCATCCGCAACCACGATGCCGTGATCTTCCATAAGCAGATGAAGCAGTTTGAGATGATCAGGGATTACATGAACGAAAGCTACGGCCGGCAGGTCGTCGAAATGGATCTGCAGGAAACCTATCACAACATGAGAGAGTGCTTTGTGGGAAAGGAGTACATCATCGACATTGCCGTCAAGGCCCTAACGGATCTGGGCTACGAAGTCAAGTTCGATCCCATCCGCGGCGGAACCGACGGTTCCCAGCTGTCCTTCATGGGTGTGCCGACTCCCAACATCGGCACCGGCGGCATGTTCTTCCACGGCAACCACGAACTGGTATGCGTGGATGACATGAAGGTGATGACGGAAGTAGTAAAGAAGATCGCTGAAGCGAGCAGTGAGGTGAAATAGATGATCATTCAATCGGAAAGAGTCTGGACAGCTAACGGCTTCCATCCCCTGCAGATCGAGATCGCAGACGGGAAAATTGCGGCCGTGTGGCCTTACGGTCAGAAACAGGCGGACTGCGACTACGGCAGCCAGCGGCTGCTGCCGGGATTCATCGATGTCCATACCCATGGCGCCTATGGCTTTGACACCAATGACGGAGAGCCGGAGGGCCTGAGAGAGTGGGCCAGCCGTCTGCCGGCCGATGAAGGCGTAACCTCCTTCCTGCCTACGACCATTACCCAGTCAGAGGAAGTACTGACCAGGGCAGTCGGAAACGTGGCCGAAGTCATGAAGGAAGGCTATCAGGGCGCCAACATCCTGGGCATTCACTTCGAAGGTCCCTATCTGGACATGAAGTACAAGGGCGCTCAGCCTCCCGAATTCATCCTGGATGCCGATCTGGAACAGTTCAAACGCTATCAGAAAGCTGCCGATGGCAACATCAGGTACATCACCATTGCCCCGGAGCATGACCGGGATCTGGCCATGATCAGATATCTGTCATCTCACGGCGTGGTCTGTTCAATGGGACACTCCGCCGCCACCTATGATCAGGCAGTACTGGGAGCGGCCAACGGCGCCATGACCATGACGCACGTCTATAACGGCATGACTCCGTATAACCACCGCCAGCTCGGTCTGGTAGGCGGGGCCTTCAGGATCAGGGACATTTACGGCGAGATCATCTGCGACGGCTATCACAGCTGTCCGGATGCGCTGAATAACTTCTTCACCATCAAGGGAGCGGACCATGCGGTCATGATCTCCGACTCCCTGAGATGCAAGGGCCTGCCGCAGGGACAGTATACCTCCGGCGGTGCCGACATAACGCTGACACCGGAGGGCACGGCCGTGCTGACCGGAACCACCACGCTGGCCGGATCGACCCTGAAGATCAACAGAGGTCTGCAGGTGCTGATCGAGAAGGCGCTGGTGCCGGTGGCGTCAGCCATCAACAGCTGTACGTTAAACCCGGCCAGGGTGCTGGGTATTGATGATCATAAGGGCAGAATCGTAGCCGGATACGATGCCGACATGGTAGTATTGGATGAGCAGTACAATGTCGTGCAGTGCTACGTCGGCGGAAAGGAGCAGGTAAAATGATCAAGTTAATCGTCTGTAAGGATTATGATGAAGTATCTGACAAGGCAGCTCAGATCGTTCTCGATGTCGTAAAAAACAAACCGGACTGCACGCTGGGTCTGGCCACCGGTTCTTCACCGATCGGCCTGTATCAGCGGATGATCAGGGATCATCAGGAAAACGGCACTTCCTATGTAAACGTGAAGTCCTATAACCTCGATGAGTATGTCGGACTGGACATTCATCATCCGGAATCCTACTATTCCTTCATGCACCGCAATCTGTTCGATCACATTGACATCCGGGAAGAGAACGTTCACCTTCCTTCCAGTCAGGGCGATGACCTGCAGAAGAACTGCGATGATTATAATGCGGCTCTGGCCCAGGCTCAGGTGGATGTTCAGGTTCTGGGCATCGGCTCCAACGGCCACATCGGCTTCAACGAACCTCATACCCCGTTTGATTCCGTGACTCACATCGTTGATCTGAAGGAATCGACCATCAGGGACAATGCCCGCTTCTTCGATGATGACATCACCAAGGTGCCCACTCAGGCCATCACCATGGGCATCAGCAATGTCATGGCCGCCAAGAAGATCGTTCTGGTAGCGACCAGCGCTCACAAGGCCGATGCCATCTATAAGACCATCTGCGGTCCGGTTACCGAAGAAGTCCCGGCATCCGTGCTCCAGCAGCATCCGGATGTCACCATCATCGTCGACGAAGCCGCTGCCTCATTACTGCCGAAGGAGGAAGCAAAAGTGGAAATTATCAATACCGGAAACTTTGACGAAGCCGTCAGAGAAGGAACCGTTCTGGTCGACTTCTTTGCGACCTGGTGCGGACCGTGCAAGATGATCGCCCCGGTTCTGGA
>JAFZBT010000076.1 GCA_017561615.1 Erysipelotrichaceae bacterium | reverse complement strand
GTCATGGCTCAGTTCGCTTATGAGCAGGGCTGGCGCAAGATCGCCGTTGTCAAGGAAATCGACACCGAAGCTGCCGTTGACTGCGCCAACAGATTCGAAGAAATCTTCAAGAAGCTGACCGGTGATCCGGACTGCATCGTAACCGAAGTCGGCTACAACGTCGCTGACCAGGACTACAATGCTCAGATCGGCGTTCTGAAACAGGCTCAGTTCGATGCCATCTTCGCTCCCAACACCGCTGCCAACCTGGCCATGATGATGACTCAGGCCGACACAGCCGGTCTGGATGCCAAGTGGATGGGCATTGACTCCTGCGAAGTCGCTGCCTTCATCGAAATCGGCGGCAAGGCTCTGGTAGACAGGATCTACTTCAGCTCCTTCTTCGATTCCGGCACGGCTCAGACTCCGACCACTCAGAAGCTGTTCGACGAATATGCCAAGAGATATGACGACGTCATCGCCGCTCATACAGCCATGAGCTTCGATGCCTACAACCTGCTGATCGAAGGCATCAAGCAGGCTCAGTCCTTCGAAGGCGACAAGATCGTCGCCGCCATGGAAGCCATCAAGAACTTCGAGGGCGCTTCCGGCTACCTGAGCTTCAACGAGAACCACAACGTTGAGAACCAGGCCGTCATCAAGACCGTTGACGAGAACCTGAAGTTCCACTATGTAACTACCGTCAAGAACGGTAATTAATCAGATAGCAGTTATCATTTGCCACAATGCCCTGAAAAGGGCATTGTGGCTCATCGGAAAGCAGAGGTTTATTATGCAGTATCATCTTGAAGAGACCAGGAAGTTTGATCCTGAACTGTATGAACTGATAAAACTCGAAGAACAGAGACAGCAGAATACGCTGGAGCTGATTGCCTCGGAAAGCATTCAGTCTCCGCAGCTGCTGGAAATCAACGGCTGTGCCTTCAATAACAAGACCGCGGTCGGCAAGCCCGGGGACATGCATCTGCTGGGATCGCAGTATGCCGATGCCCTGATCGCCCTGACGGCCAAGCGGGCCTGTCAGCTTTTCGGCGCCGAGCACGCCAACGTCCAGGTCTATTCCGGATCGACAGCCAACTATGCCGTATACGCCGCCTGCCTGAAGGTGGGCGATAAGGTGCTGGCCATGAGCCCCTCCCAGGGCGGCCACGCCACGCACGGATCAACCAGAAACTATACCAGTCAGGTATATCATTTTGAACATTACGGCGTTGATCCCGAAAGCCAGCTCATCGACTATGATGACCTGGAGAAAAAGGCAATGGAGTTTCAGCCCAGGCTGATCATTGCCGGGGGAAGCACTTATTCCCAGTTCATTGATTTTGAAAGAATCAGCCATATCGCCGAAAAGGTCCAGGCCTATTTCCTGGTGGACATGGCTCACTATACCGGCCTGGTCGCCGCCGGCCTGGTACCTTCACCGGTACCCTGGGCGGACTTCGTCACCGGCTCGACGACCAAGACCATCTGCGGACCGCGCAGCGGTTTCATTCTCTGCAAGCAGAAATACGCCGACATGATCGATGACGGCGCCTATCCCAAGATCGTCGCATCATTGCACCTGCAGACCATGGCAGCCATGGCCCATGCCTTCGGCTACGCCCTGACCGACGAGTTCAGGGCGGTCATGAAGGCTACGGCCGACAATGCCGACTGCCTGGCCAGAGAACTGCAGAAGCGCGGCTTCAGCATCGTTTCCGGAGGCACCAGATGCCACCTGATGGTCGTTGACATGCGCGATAAGGGCATCAACGGCAAGCAGTTCGCCAAGATCCTGGAATCGATCAATCTGTCGGTCAATGCCGTCGACATCCCCTATGACACCTCACCGGTAAGAAACGGCGTGCGCATCGGCTGCACCGTCGTTTCCCAGAGAGGCATGGGAAAGCAGGAAATGGCAGAGATCGCCTACATCATCGCCGCGGTTGCCGGAGCTCCTGAGGATAAGGAAGTCCTCGACAGCTGCGCCAGAAGGGTCAGAGCTCTCTGCGACCGTTTCCCGCTGTACGGCCGCTTCGATAAAATGAGTAAGGAAAGGGGTGAACGGAATGCCGTTTGATGTACTTATCCAGCAGATCTGCAACGGCCTGGTCTTAGGCTGCGTTTACGCGCTGGTTTCCATCGGCTATACCATTACCTACGGAATCATCAGGCTGATCAACTTTGCCCACAACAGCATCTTCATGCTCAGCATGTACTTTGCGATCGTCTTCGTGACCATGCTGGCCCTGCCCTGGTGGCTGGGCTTCATCATCGTGATCGCCCTGACCGCCATCATGGGCGTGCTGACTGAGAAGCTGGCCTATCACCGCCTGCGCAACCGCGGCGCGCCGACCAGCACCATCAAGATCGCCGCCCTGGGCGTCAGCTACCTGATCGACAACGTTGTCATCGTCATCTTCTCGGGAAGACCGAAGCAGTTCCCGACCGTTGATCTGCTGACGGACGTCTTCGAAGTCGGACCGGTGAGACTGCAGAGAACGGCGGTCATCGTTCCTCTGGTCGTGCTGATCCTGCTGGTAGGACTTACCTGGTTCCTCAACCACACCAAACCCGGTCTGGCCATGCGCGCGGTCAGCCGTGACATGGAAGCGGCGCGTCTGATGGGCATTGACGTCGACAAGACCATTGCCTTCTCGTTTGCGATCGGTTCCGGTCTGGCAGCCATCGGCGCCATTCTCTGGGGCCAGCGCTATACATCCGTCATTCCCACCGTCGGCTCGATGCCGGGCATGAAATCCTTCATCGCCGCGGTCATCGGCGGCATCGGCAACATTGACGGCGCCGTCATCGGCGGCATGCTGATCGGCATGATCGAGGTCATGGTCGTGGCCTTCTTCCCGGCGCTGTCCAGCTACCGTGACGTCTTCAGCTTCTGCCTGCTGCTGATCGTCCTGCTCATCAAGCCTACCGGCATCATCGGCGAGAAGGTCGCCGACAAGGCCTAGGAGGTGACAACATGGAAAAGAAAAGAAGCGCCTTCGCTGAGAGGATCCTGAAAAACCGCAATACCGTTCTGACGATCATTCTGCTGGCCGTCATGATGTTTGTGGTCGGCAACCTGAAGCCGTGGTTCGGCAGCTACTGGGTGAGAGTATTCAACATCTGCTGCATCTACTCAATGGTCACCATGAGCATGAACCTGGTCAACGGCTGTACCGGCATCTTCACCATGGGCTCCCCCGGCTTCATGTGCATCGGCGCTTATACCACCGCCATCCTGACGATGACTCCGGAGATCAAGGACGCCGTCTATTATCTTTCCCCGATCGCTCCCTGGCTCAGGGAGATCAACACCAGTTTCCCGGTGGCTCTGCTGCTGGGCGGCGTGTTTGCGGCCATCGCGGCCTTCATCATCGGCTTCCCGGTACTGAGGCTGTCCGGCGACTATCTGTCAATTGCGACCATGGCCTTCTCAGAGATCGCCAGAGTCATCATGCTTAATGCCCAGAGCATTACCAACGGCCCGATCGGCATTACCAAGATCAAGAACCACGTCACCGTCTGGGTGGCCTTCGGCTCCCTGGCGGCGGTGTATGTGCTGCTGAGACTGCTGATGAGGTCCACCTACGGGCGGGCTCTGAAGGCAGTCAGGGATGACCCGGTTGCCGCTGAGGCCATCGGCATTCCGCTGTTCAGAACCAAGATGACTTCCTTCATCATTTCCGGCTTCATCGCCGGCATTGCCGGAGGTCTTCTGGCCTCACTGGTCGGCACCATCGACGCCAACCAGTTCGTCTATTCCTACGTCAACCAGTTCTTGCTGATGATGATCCTGGGCGGCAACGGTTCCATGACCGGATCCATTCTGGGTTCCTTCGTCATCACCATTGCCCTGGAAGTCTTCCGCTTCATGGACGAGCCGATCGACTTCGGCTTCTGGAAGTATCCGGGCATCGGCGGCATGAGAATGGTCCTCTTCTCCATTTCCCTGATGCTGATCGTTCTCTTCTGGGAGCACGGCATCATGGGCTCCAACGAATTCTCCTGGGACCGCATCTTCGAAAAGCTGAAGAAGTTAGGGACTTCAGCGGCGCGGCTGTTTAAGAGAAAAGAGGAACAGGCATGAGCGTACTGGAAACCAGGCATGTAACCATGCGCTTCGGCGGCCTGACTGCCGTCGATGATCTGAACATCGTAATTGAAGAAGGCGAGATCGTCTCCCTGATCGGCCCTAACGGTGCGGGAAAGACGACCTGCTTCAACGTCATTACCGGAATCTACCAGCCTACCGAAGGTGAAATATACTTCTATGGCGAGAAGCTCAACGGCAAGCGTCCGGACCAGGTAGCCTCGATCGGCATCTCCCGGACCTTCCAGAACATCCGTCTGTTCAAGACGATGAGCGTTCTGGACAACGTCATGTGCGCCACTCATTTCAACCGCCACAGCGGACTGTTCGCCAACGTGCTGCATCTGCCCAATGCCCTGAAAGAGGAAACCGTCAGCCGCGAAAAGGCCATGAAGATCCTGGAGGAAGTCGGTCTGGCCCAGTATGCCGACTGGAAGGCCACCAGCCTGCCGTACGGCATGCAGAGAAGACTGGAGATCGCCAGGGCGCTGATCAGCGAACCGAAACTGCTGCTGCTGGATGAACCGGCAGCCGGCATGAACCCCAAGGAAAGCGATGAACTTGCCGATTTCATCTTCGAGATCAAGGACAAGTTCCACATCACCGTTTTCCTGATCGAACACCACATGAAGCTGGTCATGAAGATATCCGACCGCATCTACGTTACCCAGTACGGCAAGACGATCGCCACGGGTACCCCGGAAGAGATCAGCAATAACCCGCTGGTTATCCAGGCTTATCTGGGAGAGGAGGGATAATATGCTGGAAGTCAAGAATCTGAGCGTAAGCTATGGCGGCATCAAGGCCCTCAAGTCCATCAGCATCAACGTTCCCGATAAGCAGATTGTTACCCTGATCGGCGCCAACGGCGC
>JAFZBT010000075.1 GCA_017561615.1 Erysipelotrichaceae bacterium | reverse complement strand
GAAAGCACCATGAACGAGATAATCAGGGAAGAAGTAATATATGAAGGCCGCGTCTGCAAACTGACCCACGACACCGTCACCTTTGACGACGGTTCCGTCGGCTACCGCGACGTTCTCCACCTCAACGGCGCCGTCGGCATTCTGGCCTTTAAGGACGAAGACCACATCATGCTGGTACAGCAGTACCGCCATGCCATCGAGCAGACCATTCTGGAACTGCCGGCCGGCATGCTGGAAGCGCGCGAGGATCCGGAGGAAGCCGCAGCCCGGGAACTGGAGGAAGAAACCGGCTACCGGGCCGCAAACATCACCTTCCTGACGTCCTTCTTCACCTCCCCGGGGGTGGTCAGGGAAACCATCCATCTCTACCTGGCTACTGACCTGACCTTCGTCGGCCAGCATCTGGACAGCGACGAATACCTCAGCGTCAGGACCTTCTCTCTGGCTGAGATCGAACAGATGATCGCCGAAAACCGGCTCACCGACGGCAAGTCAGTACTGGCCTATCTGCTCTGGAAGCAGCGCTTCGGCAGTTGAGTTGTCCCGTTTTTGGGATATAATCTAGGTATCAGGGAGTTATCGGAAATGGAAAAGGAAAAACTCGTATACCGGCCGTTCAACGGCGTGTTCTGGGCCATCATCGGCATTCTCACCGTTCTTTACGGCGCGCTGGCGCTGGTTCTGAAGAACTGTTCCATGCAGACCAGGGAGACCGTCATGCTGGTCATCACCGGCTGCGTTGCCGTCTATTACTTCATCTACAAGTACCGGCTGAGCCGGGATGAGGAATATGACGAGATGTACTATTCACAGGTCGGAGGCTTTACCTGGTGGTATGAACTGCCGCTGCACCTGTGCAACATCAACATGTTTCTGGTACCTCTGGGCATCCTGACGGCCAACCGCTTCATCCTGGGCTTCGCCTTCTTCATCGGCCCGGTCGGCGCGATGATGGCGATATTGATGCCTTCCGATCCCTTCAACAACACCAGCATCCTGAAGCCCCGGATGCGCGGTTACTACATCACCCATTTCCTGATCACCTACAACTGCCTGTTTCTGGCGGTTATCGGCATCTATCAGCCGCAGTACAGCGACATCCTGCCGATCGTGCTGGTCGGCATCGTGCTGAGCTTCATCATCTTCCTGTTCAACATGTTCCTCAGGAAGAAGGGCATCGCCTCCAAGGCCAACTACTTCTATACGGTTGAGCCGGAGGAAAACAAGGTGCTGCAGTTCTTCAATAAGCTCATTCCCTACAGCTACCTGTATCTGATACCGGTATTCATCATCTTTGTTCCCTACATGTTCTTACTGACCTTCATCTACAAGCTGCTGTTTGGCAGTCATTGAGTACATCCGCATCAGGAGCATCAGAAAACATCCGTTTCCGGATGTTTTTTTCAGTCTTTCCTGTTTATCTCCATGAACACATGGGTGTCGGAGCGGTCATACTCCCGGAAGCCGCACTTCTCATATACGTGGATCGCCCGGGCGTTGCGACGGTCGGCTCTCAGCACGATCTTCTTCAGACCCATCTCTTCAAAGCCGTATCTGACCAGCGCCCTGACGGCCTCGCTGCCGTAGCCCTGATCCTGCTTGTGACAAGTCAGCGCGATGCCCAGTTCCCGGGAAGTCTCATCGGCATCCATCAGTTCAACGTTGCCGATGAACTCGCCGGTCTTCTTTTCAATCAGGGAAAAGACCGGAGCCTTTTCCTCCAGTTTCTTCCGCACCCAGCTGCGTTCCTGCTCTTCCGTGAAGGGATCCTGTCTGCTGAGGTAGCGGTTGACGTTTTCGTTGTCATTGACCATGATCAGGTAGTCGCTGACCAGCTGCTCCGACACTTCAACATAGCTGATGTTTTCCGATTCAAAGATTTCCTTCATAAGTTCTCTCCACTCAGAGTTTAATCGTATAATACTGGCTCAGTATGCCGGGCTTATAGTTCTCGTTTTCGGCAATGAGCACGCCGCCGTTTTTCCTGATGACAGCTGCGGAAGCCTGATTGTCCTTATAGCAGGCGACAACAGCCAGTTTCAGGTCTGCCTGACGGCAGACTGCCAGACCCTGCCTGAGCATCTGGGTGGCGTAACCCTTCTGCCTTTCCGACGGCCTGACACCGTAGCCGATATCTCCATATCTGGTTCTTAACTGCTCTGACAGTTCCGGGCGCACGCTCAGCAGGCCAACCAGTTTCTTCTGGGCAAAGCACAGATACACCAGCATCCTGCCCCTTTCCTTATCCCCGGTAAGCGCATTTTCATGCATCAGGCTGACCCACCGGTCAAAATCCATTGAAGAAAGGCCGTGGCTGGCGCTTAAGCTCTGTTCCCCGTTGTCATGGTGTTCTCTGACGTAGTCCTGCAGGATGTCGCGGTCGCTCAGCTGAGGCAGCCGGTATTCCAGATAGCCGGCCTGCTCTCTGGTCAGGATGTTGATCATGTCGTTCTCAAGGGTTCCATAGGCCGTCTCAAACCTGGTCTGCTTATAGGGCGTGAAGCCGCATTTCTCCTGGACCCGGCGCGACTGATTGTTCCAGTCAAAGTGGGCGCACAGGATCACGTCCAGACCGACCTCTTCAAACAGCCAGCGGATCACTTCCCTGACCGCTTCCGGCATCAGTCCCCGGCCCCAGTAATCCCTGGCCAGCACATAGCCGATCTCCCGGCACTTCTTCTCTGCCAGTTCGGGCATGATGCTTTCATCATACTCCTCAATTCCCAGAGAGCCGATGACCCGGCCCTGGTATTCGATCGCAAAGGTTTTCTTATGATCAATGAAGCGCTGCAGGATCGCCTGGGACTCCTGTCGGTTTTCGTGCGGTTTCCAGCCGGCCATCTGGCCGACGCCGTCTTCGGAAGCGTAGGCAAAGAAATCCTCCAGATCGCTCTGCCGCCAGGGGCGCAGGATCAGCCGGTCGGTCGTGAGAACGACGTTGCTGATGTCGATCTTTTCGTTCATTCGCCTGCCTCGCTGACTTCCGCTGCTGCGCTTTCCTTTTCTTCAGTCTGTCGGTCGCTTTCCGCCCAGACGTCAAGAGCTTCCGGCTTGTTGCGGTTGACCGCATAGATCACCACCGCGATGACCGCCAGCAGCGCGCAGGCGCCGATGCTGCCCTCAACGCCGAAGTTGACGTTATAGAACAGGCCGTTGCTGGCCGAAGCCGCCTCCAGGGTAAAGATCGAGTATTCGGATACGATGCCGCTGTTGGGCAGTCCGAAGATCAGATTCTGCGTGAAGTTCCAGGCAGCATGAAAGGCCATGGCGCCCCACAGGTTGTTATAGTAATAGACCATCATGGAGAAGACGACGCCAATCAGAAAGATCTGAACGCCGGCTGTCAGGGTGAAGCCGGGATTGCCGACGTGCAGCAGCGTGAAGGCCAGGCTGTTGACCAGGACGGCCCACAGCGGATGGCGGT
>JAFZBT010000074.1 GCA_017561615.1 Erysipelotrichaceae bacterium | reverse complement strand
GATGAAACAATCGCAATCCGTCTGTCTCTAAGCGGAAAACCAAACAATTATATCAACCTAGTTGATATGGAGGAGAAGTATTGTTCAATCCATGCTTCGGAAATACAAAGTAGATCATTAGATGTATACAACAAAGTAATTGCTGGGGTGCCGATGTATCGTAAGGTGTGTTGCGATTTTAGAAAACTAGAAGTTGCTTGCGATGATTGGGTTAAAACTCACGACGTTGTTTCTCTGAACAAATAATTATTATCACCTTGTGATATCAGATCAAGATTAAACCATAAGGAAAAGGACGTTCAAACACTGAAAACGTCCTTTTTAGTTGGTTTTGATATAGATGCGTCAAATCATTTACTTGAGTCCATCCCCCAATTGGGAAAATGTCCGATTATCGACGGTCACATTTTCCTGATCGTTCTCAGCAGCTGAGGCAGGATCAGGGAGAACAGCACGGCCAGGATGACGCCGGTCAGGATCTTGAGCGGAATAGCCGCAAAGACCAGCTGCCTGCTGTAGTAGCCGAAGACCCTGGAGTCAATGTACAGCGCCAGGGTGTTCAGCGCCGTTACCAGCAGGGCGCTGAGAATGGCGATGATGACTACCGAGGTCATGCTGTAATTGTAATCGGTCTTTTTTGCGTATAAGCCGACCAGCAGTCCGCTGGCGGCGTGGGGCAGGATCCACAGCGGCGTGGTCACGGTAATTCCATAACCGGAGAAGAACAGCTGGTAGATGAAGCTGCCGAGGGCGCCGATGATCAGGCCATCGGTCGGTCCGCCCAAGAGAGCGCCAATGAGGATCGGCAGAGCCTCAAAGGTGAACTTGAAGTTCTGCAGCTTTATCGGGGTCAGTATGCTCAGCACCACATAGAGAGCGATGAGCATGGCTGTCGTTGTCAGTCTTTTGGTCTTATTCATGGCTGATTGTCCTTTCAGCCGCCAGGGCCAGATGATTGGCCAGCACGGCGGTGGTTACGCTGCCCACGCCCTTGGGCACGGGGGTGATGTTATCGACCAGCGGTTCAACTTCCTCATAGAGGACATCTCCGCAGAGTTTCTGTTTCTTCTCGTTATAGCTGATGCCCACGTCGATGACGGTCTGCCCGGCGCGGAAGTAGCGGCGGTTCAGCGATTCCATCTGCCCGGTGGCGGCGACGATGATGTCGCTTTCCCGGCAGATCTCCTGCAGGTTTGCCGTTCTGGTGTGGCAGATGGTGACCGTGGCGTGGCGGTTTAGCAGCAGCAGCGCGACCGGCTTGCCGATGACCAGGGAACGCCCCAGGACGGCAGTCCGGGCTCCCTTTACGGGAATTTGGTAATATTCCAGCATTTCCACGACCGCCTGCGCGGTAGCGGGAGCGAAGCCGTCGCCCTTGCCGGTAAGCAGAGCGGCCAGGGACAGGTCGCAGCAGCCGTCCAGATCCTTCTGCGGGGAAATGAGATTGCGGGCGGTGTCTTCATTGATGTGCCAGGGCAGCGGGCGGAACAGCAGGATGCCGTGGATCGCCGGATCGTCATTGAGGGTCTTCAGCCTTTCGCAGAATTCCTCAGCGCTGACATCATCCTTCATGGTAACGGTAATGACCTTCATGCCCAGAGATTCGCAGCGCTTTATTGCGCCTTTTTCATAGGCGATGTCATCGGCGTTTTCGCCCAGCCTGACGATGGCCAGCGTCGGAACGATGTTCACGGCGGCCAGTTTCCTTACGATGCCAGCCGTTCTTTCATTGATTGCCTGAGCAACAGGAGCGCCATAGAGAATGTTAGCCATCCGGTCACATCCTTTCCATTACCTGACGGAAGAGGTTTTCCGCCTTTACGCTGTAGACGGAAACCAGCTCCTCAACCGCCTGATCGAGGCTTTCCGCGATCTGGCGGTTCTGCATCAGGGCGGTATTGACGCGCACATTGACGGCGGCGCCCTTCAGAGAGGCTTCAGCCAGCACAGCTGCCGTGGCAATGTCGGAAATGGCCAGCCTGCTGGAAATGGGAAGCATGGCTTCCAGAACGTCAATTACTTCCGAGACCTTGCTCAGGATCTCGGCCGGAGCGTGTGCGGCGTTGGCCAGGCAGGTCTCCAGGATGTCGTTGCGGCGGATGTCGTCCTTATTCATGCGATAGGCCTGGGAAAGCGGATAAAAGGCTTCGGCATCCTTCTCGATGCCTTCCAGCAGGTCAAGACGCAGCTGGTCAGCGCGGGCGATCAGCTGCTTCATTTCTTCTTCGCTGTCTTCGTATTTCTTCTTGCCGACGGTCAGATTGCCGACCATGCAGGCCAGGGCAGCGGCCAGGCAACCGGCCAGGGAAGAAGCCCCGCCGCCGCCGGGAACCGGCTGGCTGGAAGCCAGCGCTTCGGTGAATTCTCTCAGATTGTTGTCCAGCATTTTCATCATCTCATTTCAGAACAGTCCGGTGATCACGCCGTTTTCATCGACGTCGATCTTTTCGGCCGCCGGCACCTTGGGCAGGCCCGGCATGGTCATGATCTCGCCGGTCAGCGCGACAATGAAGCCGGCGCCGGCGGAAACCTTGAGATTGCGCACCGTGATCCGGAAATCCTTGGGAGCGCCCAGCTTGGCGGGATCATCGGTGAAGGAGTACTGGGTCTTGGCCATGCAGATGGGCAAGCCGCCGTAGCCAAGTTCCTCAAGCTGCTTCAGCTGCTTTACAGCTGAGCCGACCAGGTCAACGCCGTCGGCGTGATAGATCCTGGCCGCAATGGCATTAAGCTTGTCCATGATGGAAAGATCCAGATCATAGGAATATGTAAAGCTGTTTTTCTGCCCGCACAGTCTGATGACTTCCTCAGCCAGGGCTTTGCCGCCGTTGCCGCCTTTGGCCCAGACTTCGCTCAGGGCGACGTTGACGCCGAGCTTGCGGCATCTGTCTTCGATCAGCTTCAGTTCGGCTTCGCTGTCCGTCGGGAAGCGGTTGATGGCGACCACGCAGGGCAGATGGAAGACGTTGGTGATGTTGTCGACGTGCTGAAGCAGATTCGGCAGGCCTCTTTCCAAAGCCTGCAGGTCCTCATTGGCCAGTTCGCTCTTGGCCAGACCGCCGTGATGCTTGAGAGCCCGGACGGTGGCCACGATGACCACGGCGTCGGGTTTCAAGTCAGCCATGCGGCACTTGATGTCCAGGAATTGTTCGGCACCCAGGTCGGCGCCAAAGCCGGCTTCGGTAACGGCGTATTCACCCAGCTTCAAAGCCATGCGGGTGGCGGTCACGGAGTTGCATCCATGGGCGATGTTGGCAAACGGTCCGCCGTGAATGAAGGCCGGAGTATGTTCAAGGGTCTGAACCAGATTGGGCTTCAGGGCATCCTTGAGCAGCGCCGCCATGGCGCCCTGGGCCTTCAGGTCGCCGGCTGTCACCGGCTGGTTGTCATATGTGTAGCCGACCACGATGCGGGCCAGCCTTTCCTTCAGATCAGTAATCCCGTCAGCCAGGCAGAGCACCGCCATGACTTCCGAGGCGACGGTAATGTCAAAGCCGTCCTGCCGCGGGGTGCCGTCGGTGCGGGCGCCTAAGCCGTCGACGATGTTGCGCAGCTGGCGGTCGTTCATGTCTACTGCCCGCCGCCAGGTTATCCGTCTGGGGTCGATGTTGAGGGCGTTGCCCTGCTGGATATGGTTGTCCAGCATGGCAGCCAGCAGGTTGTTGGCGGCGCCGATGGCATGGAAGTCACCGGTGAAGTGCAGGTTGATGTCTTCCATCGGCACGACCTGGGCATAGCCGCCGCCGGCAGCGCCGCCCTTGATGCCGAACACCGGGCCCAGAGAAGGCTCTCTGAGGGCGACGACGGACTTCTTTCCCAGCTGTCTTAAGGCGTCAGCCAGACCGACCGTCGTGGTCGTCTTGCCTTCGCCGGCCGGGGTGGGGTTGATGGCGGTGACCAGCACCAGCTTGCCGTTGGGCCTGTCTGCCAGCTGCTTCAGCAGCTTATAGTCGATCTAGGCCTTGTAATTGCCGTAAAGCTCGACACTTTCTTCGGGGATGCCAAGATCAGCGGCGATCTCGGTGATCTTCTTCTTTTCACATGCCTGGGCGATCTCAATATCAGTCAACATGCCCTCACCTCCATGATGCGATGATTCTGTCTGCGGGTTTTCACTTTTCCTTAATTATAAAGCATCCCGGACCAAACGCCAAAGGATAAAGAAGGCAGGAGCCGGCAAATGCGATTATTTCGTGCAAGTATATTCATTTAAAGAGAATAAAAGTGGTATAATTCTCTTGGAATATCAGGAGGACAAATCATGTCTAAACGTACTGTAAGAGATTTAGATGTAAATCAGAAAACCGTATTGGTCAGAGTAGATTTCAACGTACCGATCAAGTCCGGTGAGATCACCGACGACACCCGCATCGTTAAGGCTCTGCCGACCATCAACTACCTGGTTGATCACAACGCCAAGGTAGTCCTGTTCTCACACCTGGGCAAGATCGACCACAAGGATCCTGTCAAGTGCGAAGAAGGCAAGAAGAAGAACAACATGGCTCCCGTAGCCGCCAGGCTGGCTGAACTGGTCAACTGCCCGGTGGACTTCGTCCCGGTAACCAGAGGCGAAGAGCTTGAGGAAGCCGTTAAGAACATGGAAGTCGGTTCCATCGTGCTGGTTCAGAACACCCGTTATGAAAAGGGCGAATCCAAGAACGATCCCGACCTGGCCAAGTACTGGGCATCATTGGGCGACCTGTTCGTCTCCGATGCCTTCGGTTCCGTTCACAGAGCCCACGCCTCAACCGTCGGTCTGGCAGACTACCTGCCCAGCGCTGTCGGCTTCCTGGTCGAAAAGGAACTCAAGTTCCTGGGCGATGCCGTGGAGAACCCGGTCCGTCCGTTTGTCGGTATCTTAGGCGGCGCCAAGATCGCTGACAAGCTGAAGGTCATCAACAATCTGCTGGAGAAATGCGATACCCTGATCATCGGCGGCGGCATGGCCTACACCTTCCTGAAGGCTCAGGGCAAGGAAGTCGGCGAATCACTGGTCGACCCCGAACAGATCGAATACTGCGGCGAGATGATCAAGAAGGCTGCTGATCTGGGCAAGAAGCTGCTGTTACCGGTTGATACCGTGATCGCTGACAGCTTCCCGGATCCGATTGATGCGGAGATCGAGACCAAGGTCGTTTCCGTTGACGAGATCCCGGCTGACATGCAGGGTCTGGACATCGGTCCGAAGACTGCCGAACTGTTCGCTGAGGAAGTCAAGAACGCCAAGACCGTCGTCTGGAACG
>JAFZBT010000073.1 GCA_017561615.1 Erysipelotrichaceae bacterium | reverse complement strand
CTGTCGGCACTATTTCTTTCCGTTAAGCAGCTGTGCCAGAGCGTTGAGAACGTCTTCTTCGGAGACTTCAGTTTCCTTCTTCTTGGAAGACGTAGTCTTTTTCTTCTTGGCGGTCGTCGTGGTCTGAGTCTGATTGCCGCCGAACAGTGATGAAGTCAGAGCGCTGAGCAGGTCATTGCTGGCCGGTTCTTCTTCCTCTTCCTCTTCTTCTTCCTGCTTTGCTGCCAGCAGGCTGGTCAGCTGGGCCAGAAGGTCGTCCTGAGAAGTTTCTTCCTTCTTGTTGGAAGTCTTTTTCTTCTTGGCAGTAGTCGTAGTAGTGGTCTCCTTCTTCTTCTTGGCAGAAGTATCAGTGGAGATCAGGCTGCCCAGATTCTTCAGCAGCATCGGAGCCGCGGCTGCCAGGATCATGCCGACGGTCTTGGAATTGACGCCCAGGCTGGAAGCCAGAGAAGCCAGAGTTGACTGCTTCTTCTTCTCGCCGCCTAACAGGGTGGTCAGCAGGTCCATGTTGCTGCTCTGGGTGGTCTGGCCGCCGCCAAGCAGTGAGGTCAGCAGGCTGTTATTGGTCTGCTGCTGCGTGGTCTGGCCGCCCAGTAATGATAACAGGCTTGAGTTTGAGCTCTGATTGGAGCTGGCGCCCAGCAGTGAAGAAAGCAGACCGGCACTGGAATTTGAACCGCTCAGTCCCAGCAGAGCCGGCAGGGCACTGGTTAGGACGCTTCTGGTTTCCTCTTCCGTAGCGCCTGCTTCCTTAGCGATCTGGCTGACGGCATCTTCAGGAGATTCGTCAGTAGCTAACAGGTTAATTAAATCACTCATTATAATCCCTTCTCTCTTTGAAAAAATTATATAACATCATTTTTTGCCGTGCAAGTATTCAGACATTTCACAATTGAACGGCAGAAAAGATGCCAAGGACGGTCAGTTTACTTCATAAGCCTGAAGTTCGAAGTAGAAAGTCGAACCCTCGCCCGGGGTGGAAATGACGCCGTAATTGCTCTTGTGGTCTTCCAGAATGGCCTTGTTGATGGCCAGACCGAGTCCGGTTCCCGCCTGCGAGCGGCGGTACTGGCGGTCGATCTTGAAGTAGCGGTCCCAGATGTAGGGGAGGTTTTCTTCCTCAATGCCCGGGCCATGGTCGATGATCTCGACCCGGATGGTCGATTTGTCGACGAACTTGCCGCTGATGATGATCTTGCGGTCGTCGCCGTAATGCTTCAGGGCGTTGGAAATGAAGTTGTAAAGAACCTCGTTGATCCGCTGGTTGTCGCCCAGGGCAATGAGCTCGGGATCGCAGTCCAGCTCAATGGTGACGCCTTCTTTGTCAGCCAGTGACTGGAAGCGCCGGGCTGCTTCGATGATCTCGGTAGAGAGGTCAAAGGGTTCGATCTTCATGCTGACGGCGTCGGCCTGCAGCCGGGAAAGGTCAAGCATGTCGTTGACCAGCCGGCTAAGGGAGTCGGTTTCATTGATGATGACGTCCAGGTGTTCATTGCGCTTTTCCCTGTTGTCACCGGAGATGTCCTTGATCATTTCGGCATAGGCTTTGATCATCGTCAGCGGTGTCTTGATGTCATGGGAAACGTTGGACATCAGTTCCTTGCGCAGATCCTCAACCTTTTCGATCTCGCTGGCTGCCAGATCCAGAGTCTGGGCGAGCTGGTCGACCTCGGTTATTTCGGAGTTCTCGAAGTGAAGGTCAAAATCGCCGTAGGTAAGCTTTCTGGCCTCATTGGTAATCGAAACGATCGGTTCGGAGATGATCCGGGAGAACAGCAGCGATATCAGAAGGCTCAGAGTCAGAACCAGCAGGGAAAGGATCAGAAACTGTGACTGCATGGTTTCGGTGAGGTAGTTGGTGGTTTCCAGAGGAAAGTTGCTGAAGATCAGGTAGTTCTGCTCTTCATTTGCGTATTTGGTGCCGTATACCATGACATCGCGGTTGGCAAGCTCGACCAGCTGTCCTTCCAGGAAGATGCTTTCCTCTTCGCTCTGGTCCAGCTGGTCGATGATGTCGTGGTTGACGGCGGATCCCTGATAGATCGCGCATTCGCCTTCCCCCAGAGCGTCATAGCCCACGGACTTGCCGGTATCGCGGTTATAGATCAGGATGCAGGCGTTCTTTTCGCCGATCAGCGAGTTGATCTGTCCGTTGACGTCGGTTTCCTCATCCGTGGTGAAGTAGATACTGGTGATCGAGCTGTTGAGTTTTCTTAGCTCATTGCGCAGCGTCCGCTTATAGAACGGCTCAATGAAGATCAGCTGGAAGAACTGCAGCAGTAAAAGAATGCTCAGGGCAAAGAGCACGAAATAGGACCAGGACTTGAAGCGTAGTGAATTGAACAGATTAGTCTTTTTCAAGCTTGTAACCTACTCCTCTGACTGTTACGATCCGCTTTCCGTAATCACCGAGATGGTGACGGAGCATCTTTATGTGCGTGTCAACGGTCCTGTCGCCGCTGTTGGAATCGAATCCCCAGATCCTTTCCAGCAGGGTGTCGCGGGAGACCGCCTTATTGATGTTGTTTACCAGGTACAGCAGCAGCTCGTATTCCTTGTTGGTGAGATGGGCCTTCTGACCGTCAATGGTGACCTCATGGGCTTCCTCGTCGATCCTGATGCCGTCAATGGCAGTCAGGCCGGGCTTTCTGGGACTGTTGCGTTCGATGACGACCTTGACTCTGGCCATCAGTTCCTTGGGCGAAAAGGGCTTGGAGACATAGTCGTCAATGCCCAGTTCAAACCCGTAAAGCTTGTCGTCTTCCTGATTGCGCGCTGAAAGCATGATTATCGGGATGTTCTTGATCTCCTTGATGCGCCGGCAGGTCGTATAGCCGTCCAGATTGGGCATCATGATGTCCAGGATGATGCAGTCAAAGTCGTTTTCCTGTACCATCTCAATGGCCTTGGAGCCTTCATCGGCCTCAAAGACCTGATATTCATAGAGATTTCCGTATTCCCTGATGACTTCACGGATCCTGATTTCATCGTCTACGATAAGTATCCTGTACATTGTCTAACCTTTCAGAAGCTGCAGTTCGTTTACCTTGACTGAGTCTCTTTCATCCTTTCTGCCTCTTATGTATATGATTATACCCTTTTTGAGAATTGGCGAATAGCGCTGGTATTCCCGCGGCATGATGGCCAGGTCGATGAAACCCGATTCGTCCATGCAGCTGACGAAGGCCATCTGCTCACCGGTCTTGGTGCGGTGCTGCTTGATGGAATTGACAATGACGACAGCCTCAACGTCACCGCGCATCTGACTGATCTCGCTGGCTTGCCGGCTGGCGGGATAACGGCTGCGGTACTCTTCCGTCGGAAGGGCGGAAAGATAGACGCCCAGATAGGCAAACTGGTCGTTAAGCAGCTGATCGCGGTTATCGCCGTAGCGTTCCAGTTCCGGCTTGTCATCAAGCAGGTCGAAGTCCAGAGCGATCTGGGAGTTGCTTGATGTCGTGGCTGCCTGAGCGTATTTCTGCAGCAGCGGCAGACCGTTGATCATGGTCGCGTGGCTTTCATTAAGGCTGTCCAGTGCACATCCGCGGATCAGCGATTCAATATACTTCTGGTCCTTTTCCAGGCCGCTGAAGCGCTGGTAGAAGCCTATGAAGTCATTGTAGGGACCGTTTAGCTCTCTTTCGCTGATGATCTGGCTGGCCAGGGACATGGAGATGTTCTTGATGGCGTTGAGCGGAAAGAGGATCGCCCCTTCATGAATGGTGAACTGCGTTGACGAATGGTTGATGTCCGGGGTGAGAACCGGGATGTGCTTGCTGCGGCATTCCCGGATGTAGGTATTGATCTTCTCGCTGTTTCCCAAAACGCTGTTTAAGATGGCACAGTAGAAATGCAGGGGATAGTTTGCCTTATAGTAGGCCAGCTGATAGGCGATCAGGCTGTAGGCCATCGCATGCGATTTATTGAAGCCGTAATCGGCGAATTTCAGGATCAGCTGGTAGCTGTCTTCAACGACCTTCTGGCTGTAGCCGTTGGCCAGGGCGCCCTTGAAGAAGTCGCTCTTGAGCGCCTCAATGTTTTCGGCCTTCTTCTTGGAAATGGCTTCTCTTAATAGATTGGCCTTTCCCAATGTAAAACCGGCGATCTTCTGGGCGATCTGCATGATCTGTTCCTGGAAGATGACAATGCCGCAGGTTGACTTCAGAATGGGGCGGAAGTCCTCATGCAGATAGGTGATCCGGGAGGGATCCTTCTTGTTGATGACATACTGGTCGGTATAGGCCGAAGAACCCGGTCTTCCCAGAGCCAGGACGATGGCCAGTTCCTCAATGTTTCGGGGCTGCAGCTTGCGGGTGACGATCTTCATGGCTTCCTTTTCCAGCTGGAAGATGCCGTTGGTATCGACCCGGCAGAGCAGGTCATAGGTATTACGGTCATCCAGCGGAATCTTAAGGATGTCGAGATTCAGGTTATTGCGATCGATGCTCTTGCTGATCTCCGTGATCGTTGATAGATTCCGCAGACCCAGAAAGTCAAACTTGATCAGGCCGAAGGCTTCCAGGTATTCCATTGGGTACTGGGTGGTCAGATTATCGGAAAGCCGGATGACCGGAACGGTGTCATCGATCGGCCGGTCGCTGATGACGATACCGGAAGCATGCGTGGTCAGATTGCGCGGCATTCCCTCCAGCATCAGGGCGATGCGGAAGAGTTTAATGTTCTCATCGGAAGACTTTATGAGCCGGGCAAAGGCCGCATTATTACGGTAGTTTTCCATCAGCGAGACATTGGAATTGCGGTCCAGGGTCTTCAGGATCATGGCAAGGCTGCTTTCCGAGCCGTTCAAAGCTCCAGAAACGTCACGCAGCACGGCCCGGGAAGCCAGCGTGGAGAAGGCGATGATGTGAGCGACGTTCTGCTCTCCGTACTTGCTGCGGCAGTAATTGATGATGTCGGAACGGTTGGCATCGGGAATGTCGATGTCAATGTCGGGCATTTTCGCCCGTTCCGGATTCAGGAACCGCTCAAAATACAGATCGTAGCGTATCGGGTCAATATGGGTGATGCCCAGACAATAAGCTACAAGGGAACCGACAGCGCTGCCGCGGCCGGGGCCGATGTTGATGTCCTGCTTTCGGGCATTCAGTATGATGTCATAGACGATCAGGAAGTAGTTCTGAAAGTTCATCTGGGTGATGACCTGTAATTCATAATCAAGTCTCTGCTGATAAACAGGGTCATTTCGGCCGTTAAGCCGCTTCTGCAGACCCCGGTAACACAGCTGCCTGAGGTATTCCTTGTCGCTGATGCCGCTCTCCAGCTGGCACTGAGGCAATGAGGAATGGATGGCCTCAAGATCAATGTCGACAAGGGAAGCGAACTTGTCGGTTTCAAGCAGTTCGTTGAAGCTGTAGCACTGTTCTGCCTGCTGCTGATCCATCAGACAGGCGTCATCATTGAAGACCAGCTGGTCATCGGTGACGGTCGTCTGAGAGCGGATGGCCAGGGCGACCTGATAGGCTTCATATTCCTTTGGCTCGGCATAAAGCGCCAGCTTCATCGGCAGCATCTTTATGCCGTATCTTTCTGCCAGGGGAATGATTTTTTCCCGGTAACGCAGAAACTCCATATTCTGACTGCGCGGCGGCAGGGCCAGATAGAAGTTTTCCGGCAGCGATGCAAGGTATTTCTGCAGCATCTCGTCCTGGTTCTGAATGATGAAGTGGTTAAGATAGCCGTTCAGGTAACCGACAACGATGAGACAGTCGCTAAGGGCGGTGATCTGCTCGTACGGCAGACAGTCTTCGGAAGATCTGATCACACCGCTGAGCTTCATCAGCTGTTGGTAGCCGCTGTTGTTGCGGGGGTAGATGATGAACGGATAGCGTCCTTCATCGATCAGGACGCTGACTTCCATGCCGATCACCGGATGGATGTGTTCTGCATTACAGCGGCGGATGAACTGGCAGGCCGCAAAAAGATTGCCGGTATCAGCCAGCCCGATGGAACGGTAGCCGTTGTTTTTGGCGAAGCTGATCAGCTTATCGACAGTTATCGTGGAAGAGAGGATCGAATAACAGCTTCGGTTATGCAGCAGAACGGTCATTTATTCACCTTGCTTTCAGCAGCATTTCAATAATCTCGTCAACCTGCTTTTTTGTGACTTCGGGAATGCCGCAGGCCAGAGCGTGGCCGCCGCCTCCGTACTTGCGGGCGATGTGGACGATGGAAGGCTTATGGGAACGCAGGGAGACGGTATAGTTTCCGTTGTCCATCTGGGCGAAGACGGCATACTTGTCAACACCCTTGATGTTCGCCATCAGATCGACAAAGTCCTTGATCTCGCCTTCATCGATGTTGAATTTTTCCTTGTCTTTCCTGCTGGTGATGAAATAGGCAAGATCATCCGTGAACCTGATCTTGTTCTGGAAGGCCACGGAAGCCTGAAATTCCTCGATGGAATTGTCGTAGACGCAGCGGTTGACCCAGGATACATCGATCAGCTGATCGGCCAGGAAAGCCGCGGCGCGGAAGGTATCGCCGGTAACGGCGGGAGTGGAAAGCCTCTGGGAATCGGAAAGCATGCCGCCCAGAAGCAGTTCGGCTGCTCTCTGGGAGACTACCCAGCCCAGTTTCATGGCCAGATTGGTAATGATCTCGCATACCGATGAGGCTTCGGGATCAACGTAAGCGTATTTGGTTACTTCCTCGGAGCGCAGATGGTGGTCGATCTTGAGGATCTGCTTTCCCAGTAAGAAAGTCCGGTCGTCGGAACGCGCGTTGGTAGAAGTGTCGACGGTTATGACCAGTGAATCTCTGATGGTATCCTCATCCACTTCGTCCATCGGCTCCAGGTAAGCGGGGTTGTCCAGCATTTCCTTGCCGTAGGCGTAGACCTTCTTGTCAGGCCAGTTGTCCATGATCAGATGCTTTAAGCCCAGCTGGCCGCCGAAAGCGTCATAGTCCGGGTTGATGTGCCGGTAGATGACGATTGAGTCGTGTTTTTCGATTATCTTTTCAATTTCCCAGAATTCCATATTTATCACCTGCCCTAATTCTACCATATCATCAGCCGGTTTTGCATGCCGCAAGGCAAAGGAAAAGCACATTTCTGTGCTCTTCGTTCAATTAATCAAGGTGGAG
>JAFZBT010000072.1 GCA_017561615.1 Erysipelotrichaceae bacterium | reverse complement strand
CCTTCATAATCTGAACGAACTGCTTGGTCTTGATTTCTTCAAGTTCGAACTTGTCGACGACCTTCAGAGTTCCCTCAGCGGCGAACGTTGACAGGTAGGACTTAAGAGCGAGTCTGGCAACCTTGCGGTTGATCTTGTAGCGATAGCTTCTCGGAGTAGGTCCGAAGACGATGCCGCCGCCTCTGTACTGCGGAGCTCTGATGGAGCCCTGTCTGGCGCGGCCGGTGCCCTTCTGACGGTACGGCTTCTTGCCGCCGCCGGAAACTTCGCTGCGGTCCTTGGTGTCATGAGTGCCCTGTCTTAATGATGCCTGCTGCATGACAACGGCATCGAACATGGCCTGCTGATTCGGCTCAACACCGAAGACTGCTTCATTTAACTTAATGTCATGTAACTTTTCACCCTTCTGGTTAGTTACGGCAACTTTCAATGCGGTCATGGGTTATGCCTCCTCTTTGATTTCGTAGCTCAGCACATTGGCCGGTTCTACGTGCTTGACTGGCTTAACTGTGGTCTTGACAACGACGACGCCCTTTCTGGGACCCGGAACGTTGCCCTTGATCAGCAAGCAGTTGTTTTCCATGTCAACCTTGACGATTTCGAGATTCTGGTTGGTCGTGGTGTAGACGCCTTCGTGGCCGGCCATCATCTTGCCCTTGTTGACGATGCCGTTGTTACGGCCGATGGTAGCAAATGAACCGGGGGTTCTGTGAACCGGACCGGTACCGTGGGTGGCCAGCAGCATGTGCTGGTTGTTACGGTAAATGGCGCCCATGTAGCCCTTACCACGGCTGATGCCCTGAACGTCGACCTTGTCGCCTGCTTCAAACAGGTCGGCGGTGACGACGGCACCGACTTCCAGATCAGCCATCTCATCGCTTCTTACTTCGCGGTAGAATCTCTTGGCTGCGGTGCCGGCCTTGCCGGCGTGGCCCTTGTTAGCCTTGGTGGCCTTGGAATCCTTGAGGTCTTCCATGCCGAGCTGTAAGGCTGCGTAGCCATCCTTTTCGACGGTCTTCTTCTGAGTAACGATGTTCGGTGTTACCTCGACAACAGTTACCGGAATAAGTGTCCCATCATTGGTGAAGACCTGAGTCATCCCAAGTTTTCTTCCCATTAAACCTTTCATGATGTCATCTCCTCCTATAACTTGATAGTGATATCAACGCCGCTGGGCAGTTCCAGTCCGGTCAGAGCCGTGATGGTCTCAGTGGTGGCGCCGATGATTTCGATCAGTCTCTTGTGAGTTCTGATTTCGAACTGCTCACGGGAGTCCTTGTACTTGTGAGTAGCTCTGATGACCGTGACGACCTGCTTTTCGGTCGGCAGCGGTACGGGTCCGACAATCTTCTTGGCACCGTGGTTCATGGCTGCCTCGACGATCTTAGCCGTAGCAGCGTCCAGTGAGCGGTGTTCATAAGCCTTCAGACGAATTCTAACTGTGTTCTTTGCCATGGATGTTCCTCCTTAATTGCTGTATCTATTTCCATGATAGAATCCCGTTCGGTGCGAATTCCCCGGCTACACACCATGACAACGAATTCTAGTGTGCCGGCAACCT
>JAFZBT010000071.1 GCA_017561615.1 Erysipelotrichaceae bacterium | reverse complement strand
CTCGCCGAGGAAGGCCATGCGTTCGGCGTAGTCGGCCTCGGAGATTTGGTAGATCTCCTTGAGCACCTTGAACGACTCGACCAGCGGGATATCCCACCATCAGATAAAATTCATCATAAAAGTTATAAGTAGCAGCCAATTCCTTGATGCGGATATCCGGTTCCGTCTCGATCTGGGCAGCGACCATTTCCAGTTTTTTGTTCAGCTGATAGGAATGCAGCGTCTGCCCGGTCTCAGCCTTGAAACTCTCCGACAGTTTCTTGTAAGAGATGCCGGCACATTCCACAAGTTCTTCCTTGCTGATGCTGCGAGTCAGGTTGTTGTTGATGAGTTTGATCGTCCTTCGGACTTCGTCGGAAAGAATATTTTCCGATCCCAGCTTGGCGATCTCACAGAACAGCAGAGTGATATAGGAATCCGCCTTTGACTGATTGAACGGATCATCAGACCAGAAAGCGTCGCAGGCTGACTTGAAAAAAGACATGATCTTGTGGTCATCGGAGCAGGAAAAGAACGGTTCGATATGCAGATTGTTTTCTTTATCAGTCAGATCGCTTCCTTCCTTGGTCATATGGACACAGTAAGTCTTGGTGCCGGGAAGGCAGGGCTTCTTGATAAATTCATGATGACCGGCCGTCAGGATCAGAATGCTGTCAGGCTTCATGACATACTCGACTGGCTTTCCATCGATGATTTCGATGAACGTCCATTCTCCCTCCACCAGATAGACGATATCATGATAAGCAAAAGTCCGGTTGATATTCAGCTCCTGGGTTGGCTTCAGATAAGTGTGATTGCTGGCGGCGACCACATGATGCGTGACATTTAAATCAAAGTCGATCATAGTTACCTCAGGTAAAATTATACATGAAAGAAGTTGCATTTTTACATACATTAATTCCCCAAAAGGGTGTAATATAATATTAATGAAAGCGCTTAAATCGATTTTTAAGCACTATCCCCGGAATCATGCAGGAAATAAAATACATGAAGAAGCATATCAAGGTAGTAACCGGTAATGAACCGGTTGTTATAACATTTCATTAAGGAGGAAATTGAATGAAAAAACTTTTAACGATCCTTCTCGCTATCGCTATGGTATTCGCTCTTGCCGGCTGCAATAATGGCGGCGGCAATGAAGCCGAAGGCGGCGGTGAAGGTGGCGAAGCCGCTCCTGTCAAGGTGTGGTTCGTTGCTCCGTTGGCAACAGGTTCTGCATGGGGCACATGCGGTACGGCGTTCCTGGCTGAATGTGAAAAGCTGGGTCTCAACGGCACTTATGTCGGTCCGATCCAGGCTGCTGATATTCCGGGCATGATCGACCTCTGCGACCAGGCAATCGCTGATGAAACAGATGTCCTGATCTGCAACTGGAGAGACCTCGATTCCTTCAACGACGTCGCTGACAGAGCTCTGGAAGCAGGCGTCAAACTGATCGGTTACAACATGGCTCTTCCGGAGAGATGCCCGAACTATCTCGGTATCGACCCGTCCAAGCTGGGTGAAGTACAGGCTCAGACCGTTGTTGACAACTTTGGTACAGAAGGTCTGAAGATCTTGTATCTGAATGCAAGCGCAACTTCGCAGTCACACGCGATCACAGAAGCTGCTTTCAAAAACAAACTCACCGAACTGGCTCCAGGCGCCGAAATCATCGTAGACTACACCAGTGGTCAGGCAGATGTCGCTGCTGAAAAAGTCAACACTTACATGAACGCTAATCCTGATATCAATGCAATCGCATGCAACTGCAGCTTCGCTGCTGTCGCTGCTGCTGCTTACAGAGAAGAAAACTCTCTGACGAAGGATCAGCTCTATGTCCAGGGCATCGATGGCGGTGCTGATATCCTTCAGTACGTCTTGGATGGCCAGGCAGACTGCACGATCATTCAGGACTGGGTAGGTGCCGGACAGGCTGCTGCTCAGCTGGCTCAGAAGATGATGAATGGTGAAGAATTACCTGAATTCACCGGCTTAGGAGCATATGCTCTGTATGCTGACGGCGTCAAAGAATATGCTGCCGCTCAGGGTATCAACCTTAACTAATTGACAATCAGTTAGCTGATCATTGACAGTTCACACAGCATGGCTGTGTGAACTGTTCTTTAAGGAGTTTTTATGGAAAAAGAAAACAAAAGAAATTCGCTTCTGAAGACGCTGATCATCCGTAACGAGCTCGGTGCGATCATTCCTCTGATCATCATCCTGATTATCGTTGCGATCGGCAACCCGAAATTCTACAGCGTCAAAAATATCCTTGATATCATCCGTACCGCTTCGTTCTCGTTCTATATCGCTGCACCTTTGACTTTCCTGATGACAGCAAGCGGCATGGACCTTTCTGTCGGTTCGATCCTTTCGTTTGGCGGCGTATTGTATGCCAAACTGATCGTAGCCGGTGTGCCTGTGGCACCTTCAGTTTTGATTTGTCTTATCGCGGGAGCGATCATTGGCTGGCTGAACGGCATCATCATCGTTAAATACAATCAGCCGGCGTTTATCGCCACTCTCGGTACTCAATATATCATTTCCGGTGCAGTGCTGGTCTGGACGGGAGGCATTTCCGTTTCCGGTCTGACGGCTGCATCTAAAGTCATCGGACAATACTACATCGGCGGTGTCGTACCGATCCCGATCATCTATGCGATCATCATCGGTGTCATCTGTTACGTTATTCTGGCCAAAACCAAGTGGGGCCGTTCTCTGGCTGCCATCGGCGGCAACCCGGAAACAGCATATCTGGCCGGTATTCCGGTCGTGAGAAGAAGAATCGCGGTCTATACGATCGTCGGTATCGCCGCTTCCTTTACCGGCGTCATCTGGGCTGCCCGATTTGCGAACGGTCTGCCTGGCGCGGGCGATGCCGTCAACATGAAAAACATGGCTGCGGTCATCATCGGCGGTACTTCACCTGCCGGCGGTTCCGGTACGGTCATCGGTACAGCCTTTGGATGTGTCCTGCTGGCTACCATTTCCAACTTCCTGGTCTTCCTGGGAATTCCGGCAACGGCTCAGCAACTGATCTTCGGTGCGATCCTGATCGCCGCGATCTTCATCGATAGATATCGTCGTCAGATCCTTTCGAAAGGATGATCTTTAAGGAGGAGCGCTAATGTTACAACATACTTTAGAGATGCGCAATGTCACAAAGCGTTTCCCCGGTGTCCTGGCATT
>JAFZBT010000070.1 GCA_017561615.1 Erysipelotrichaceae bacterium | reverse complement strand
GAATCTGACCAATGCGGAGAGCATCCTGAATATGGGAACAGATTATCTTCGGATCGTAACCATGTTCAGCCTTGGACTCTTCATGGCAGTCTACAGCGAGCGTATGCTCCAGGCTACCGGCAACTCTGTCCTGTCCATGGTTACGCAGTTGTGCGGCGCCGTAACCAATATCGTGCTTGATCCGATCATGATTTTCGGTTATCTCGGTTTCCCGCGGCTGGGCGTTTCCGGTGCCGCCGTTGCGACCGTCATCGGGCAGTTTGTCTCTGCCGGTGTGGGTCTGACCCTTAACCAATGGAAGAATCCGGAGCTTCACCTGAAACTCCGGGAGTTCAAAGTCAACCGGTATGATCTGTCCGGCATCTTCGCTGTCGGTCTGCCCAGTTCCATCATGGCTTCCATCGGTTCTATCATGAATGTCGGCATGAATGCGATTCTTTCCGGATTCGCGGAAAGCAACGCCGCCCTGAACGTTATGTCAGTCTATTTCAAGCTTCAATCCTTTATCTTCATGCCGGTCTTCGGCCTTTCCAACGGTATCGTTGCGATCATCGCCTATAACTATGGTGCCCGAATCAGGGAGCGTGTCTATCAGTGTATCAGGGTTGCCATGATCTGGGCAGGCACCATCATGCTCATCGGCACACTGATCTTTATGATCTTCCCCGGTCAGCTGATGGCAATCTTCGAATCGGATGCCGAAGCCGTCATCACCGCCCAGATGACCAGCATCGGCATTGTCGCCATGCGCATCATTGCGGTCAACTTTATTTTTGCCGCAGTAGGTATTACCCTGTCAACCGTCTTTCAGGCAGTCGGCAAGGGGATCTACAGCATGATCATCAGCATCTGCCGCCAGCTGGTCATCCTTCTGCCCGTCGCCTGGCTCATCGCACGGCTCACGAATAACGTGTATGCCGTCTGGTGGTGCTTCCCCGCTGCTGAGATCGCCTCCCTGGTACTCTGTATCTTCTTTTACCGCAAGTGCAACAGGGAAATGCTGTCAAAACTCTGATTCTGTTATCTCCAAAATGAAACCCGGAAGTATCGGCTGAGCTGATACTTCCGGGTTTTGTTTTCCGCTGGGTTTTTACTTGTCGTAGTTGACGACCTGGCTGAAGTCGGCAGCCTTCAGGCTGGCGCCACCGATCAGTCCACCGTCGATCTCGGGCTGGGCCATGAGCCCCTTGACGTTCTTGGGATTCATGCTTCCACCGTACTGGATGCGGATCTTGTTGCCGGCAGCCTTTCCGTACTTGCGGGCAACCGCCTTGCGGATGACGCCGATGGTTTCATTCGCCTGCTCATCGGTGGCAGTCAGGCCGGTGCCGATGGCCCATACGGGCTCATAGGCGATGATGATCTTCGCGACCTGTTCCTTGGTCAGGCCGTTCAGAGCGATCAGGGTCTGGTATTCGACCAGCGCGTCGGTGTATCCGGCTTCACGCTCTTCCTTGTTTTCACCCACACACAGGATGACCTTCAGGCCGGCTTCCACGGCAGCCAGCACCCGCTGGTTTACGGTCTTGTCAGTCTCGCCGAAATACTGGCGACGCTCGGAATGGCCGATGATGACATATTCCACGCCGCACGCCTTGAGCATATCTGCGCTCAGTTCGCCCGTGAAAGCGCCGCTCTTCGCCCAGTGCACATTTTCGGCACCCAGCTTGATCTTGCTGCCCTTGGCCGCTTCCTTGACGGCGGCAAAGTTGACGGCAGGCACACACACGACCACGTCACAGGTGGCATCCTTCACAAGAGGCTTCAGTTCGGTCACAAGTGCCTTTGCCTCTTCAGGGGTCTTGTTCATTTTCCAGT
>JAFZBT010000069.1 GCA_017561615.1 Erysipelotrichaceae bacterium | reverse complement strand
GCGTGCCGCGGGAAGCGCCTAACAGGTCAAGACGGGCATCCAGGTATTCCTTTGAGCATGCCATGTCGATCACGGCCTTGGCTGCCTCGGGGTTCGGGCAGTTGGCAACGATGGCGGAAGCGAAGGCAACTTCGGTATTGCCGTCCTCCGGATAGACGATCTGGATGTTGGTCTTGCCGGCATCCAGAGCAGCCAGCCAGTTCTCTACGCAGGTTGACTCGTAGGACAGACCAACGGCATATTCACCGTTCAGAACGTTCTTGACGACGTCAGATGACTTGGTGGTGGTCTTGCCGTCCAGGTTGTCCATCAGCTTGGAAACATAGTCCCAGCCGGCTTCGGAGAAGTAATCCTTGCCGCCGTAGACAGCCAGCATGGTCTCCAGTTCTCTCCAGGCTGAGGAAGCAGCGCTGGGGTCAGCATGCATGATCAGGCCCTTTAAGGCCGGATTCAGCAGGTCGGCATAGCCCTTGATGGTGACGCCGGCCGGCAGCACGTCGGTATTGACGATGAAGCACATTACCTGAGTGGTGTAGTAGGTGTAGTAGTGAGTCGGGTCATGAGCCAGCTGGTCGGCTTCGTTTACGGAAGTGTAGGGCTGGAACAGGTCATGATACTTGTCACCGTCGGTCTGCTGCAGACCGCCTAAGACAACGTCAGTATCCGGATTGTCCTTGGCAGCCTTGACGGCAGCCATGGTCTCGCCGATGGAACCATACTGGAATACCAGGTCGCAGTTAGGATATTTCTTTTCGAACATCTCTTCGAACATGTCCTGGTCGGCCTGCTTGTGAGAGGTACGGACGACGACGGTGCCGGTGATCTCAGCAGTGGGATCAACGTTCGGCTTCTTCTCGCATCCTATTAATCCCAGCATCATTAATACTGATAGCATGCACAATAATAAACGTTTCATAGTTACCTCCTTCTGTTTCTTATTGTTCCGGCTGATGCCGGTTTATGCCTAAAGTCTGACATCCTCAGTTCCGGTGATCCTGATGTAGATCAGTAACACGATGACGGTTATCAGCGTCGTTATCGTCGCGAATACACAGGGTACGCCCAGAGAGTAGGAAATGGAAATGTAGGTGCCGATGGTCAGGGTCAGGGTCTTGGTGTTATAGAGAATGACCGCGCTGGACACCTCGGTAATTATGGCCACAAAGCTCAGGATCGCTCCGGAGACAATGCCGCTGGACATCATCGGCACGGTGGCCTTGAAGAACGTCTTCAGCTTGGAAGCGCCCAGGGAAATGGAGGCTTCCTCGATCGACATCGGTATCTGGATCAGCGTCGCCGTAGCGCTTCGTATGGTATACGGCAGCCTTCGCACGACGCAGGCCACGATCATGATCAGCAATGTTCCGGAAATGGCGATCGGCTTCTTGTTGAAGGAAGTCAGCAGAGCGATGCCGATGACTGAGCCCGGCATGATGTACGGCAGCATCGACACGGTATCGATGGCCTCATTGGCCACGTTCCTTCTTCTGACCGTCAGGTAGGCGATGATGATGGCCAGAATGATGATGATGGCCAGAGCCGCAAAGCCCAGGGTCATGGTGTTCTTGATGGCGCCTATGAGGTTTCTCTTGATGGCTGACTTGTAGCTCTTCAGCGAGAAGCCGGGCAGGAAGAACACTTCGTTGCAGTTGCGGAAGGAACTGTAGATGACGTAGAGCTGGGGAATGAAGGCGATGGCCGAAACGATGTAGCAGTACAGATGCATGGCCAGTCCCTTGATGCCCTTAGGCTGTTTCTTTTCAATGGGATGCAGGGCGTTGAGGGAGAACTTGTACTTCTCGGTCGCAAACTTCTGGATCCAGAAGATGACGCCGGTGATGACGATGGCCAGGCAGCTGATCGCGCAGGCGAATCCCCAGTCATCGGCCATCTCGCCGACAAACTGCGAATAGATCTCTACCGGGAAGGTCTTGAAGCCTTCACCAATCAGCATCGGGGTGCCGAAGTCGGCAAAGGCACGCATGAATACCAGCAGAGCCGCCGCCAATACGGTAGGCATGGACAGCTGCAGCACGATGGTGAAAAAGCGCTTGATGCCCGTGCAGCCCAGATTCTCGCTGGCTTCCATCAGCGAACTGTCGATGTTGCGGAAGGCGCCGTTCATGTAGATCAGTACCAGCGGGTAGAACTTGCTGACCTGAACCAGGATGATGCCGCCCATGCCGTAGATGGTCGGAATGCTGATGCCTATTTTCGCAAACGCCTGGGTCAGAACGCCCGAACGGCCCAACAGCAGCGTCCAGGAGTAGGCCCCGACAAAGGGAGCGGACATGCAGCACATGACGCTGACGATGATCAATAGCTTGCGCCCCTTGATGTTGTAGAAGGAATAGAAATAGGAATAGGGAATGCCGATCAGTAAGGCGCACAGGGTGGTCAGGATGGAGACCTTGAAACTGTTCTTGATGGTATTGGTGTAGTAGGCCTTGGAGAAGAACTTGATGAAGTTCTTCATCGTGAAGCCGTCGGCATCGAAGAAGGCCTGCTTCAGCAGGTTGGCCAGCGGGTAGATGAAGAAGATCAGAAACAGGGCGATGATCACCCAGGTGAACACGGTCCAGATCTCAAATCCCCGGCGTTGCTTGTTGTACTTTTTCTTCATGGCTGCCTCCTAGATCCTCTCGTCCTTGACGCCCCTGACGATGTTCTTACCGCCGTCAGCCGTAAAGACGTTGACCTTTTCCTTCTTGATCTTAAGGCGGACATCGGTGCCGTTGGGGATGATCTCATCGATCAGCGATTCCTGAATCAGTTCGAAGCGGTCGTCGTCCTTGTCTTCGGTGTGGATGCAGTGGACGGAATCGCTTAAGACATAGTAGTGAGTATTGAGACCCAGGAAGACGGAATCATGGACCTTGCCCTGAATTCCTTCTTTGTCATTGATGACCAGCTCTTCCGGACGGATGGCCAGGATGACGTCCTGATCATGTCTTTCCTCTTCCAGGATGTTGTCCATCTCAAACCGGTAGCCGTCAGGCAGGCTGATGGTGCACTTGCCGTCTTTGACCGTTAATTTGCCATTGACCAGGTTGGTGCGGCCGATGAAGCTGGCGACAAACAGGTTGGCGGGGCGCTGATAGATGTCCTTGGGGGTACCGACGTGCTGAATGACGCCGTCATGCATGACCGCGATGCGGTCGGAAACGGCCATAGCCTCTTCCTGGTCATGGGTGACGTAGACGTTGGTGATGCCCACTTCGTTCTGGATCTGCTTGATGACGTTGCGCATCTCCACTCTCAGCTTGGCGTCCAGGTTGGAAAGCGGTTCGTCCATTAACAGGACGTCCGGTTCGATGACCAGCGCTCTGGCCAGGGCCACGCGCTGCTGCTGACCGCCGGAAAGCCTCTCCGGCATCCGGTCGGCGTATTCGTCGATGTGGATCTTCTTCATGATCTCATCGGTTTTCTTCTTGATCTCGTCCTTGGGAACCTTGCGGTTCTTCAGGCCGTACTCAACGTTCTTTCTTACCGTCAGGTGCGGGAAGATGGCATAGTTCTGGAAGACCATGCCGATGTTGCGCTTGGCCGGGTTCAGGTCATTGATCATCTTGTCGCCGAAATAGAACTCGCCGCCTTCAATGGTATTGAAGCCCGCGATCATCCTGAGCAGGGTAGTCTTGCCGCAGCCGGAGGGACCCAGCAGGGTAAAGAACTCTCCCGGTCGGATGTTAAGGGAAAGGTCGGGAATAACCACGTTATCGCCGTATT
>JAFZBT010000068.1 GCA_017561615.1 Erysipelotrichaceae bacterium | reverse complement strand
CTGTTATAATTTAAGTGCAAGTGAGGACTTAAGATGAATAAACCAATACCTGTGATACTGGATGCGGATCCCGGGCACGATGACGCCATCGCCTGGGTCGTTGCCAACGCATCAAAGGACCTGAAGATCCTGGCCTGTACGGCCGTAAACGGCAACTGCAACGTCTACAAGGCGGCTTATAACAGCCAGCGCATCATGGCCCTGATCGGGCTGGACGTGCCGGTAGCCCGCGGCAGGAACTGCCCGCTGTACCGCCACAGACTTCAGGCTCCGACCAACGTCCACGGCGAAAGCGGCCTGGATGGTCCGGCTCTTCCCGAACCGAAACGCCAGCTCGACAGCCGCTCAGCGGCTGAGCTGATGGCTGACGTCCTGAGAGAGTCAGATGAAAAGGTCGTCATCGTCGCTACCGGTCCCCTGACCAACGTGGCAACGCTGCTGCTTGGCTATCCGGAACTGAAGGACAGGATCGAAGCCATCTCCATCATGGGCGGCGGCATCAAATACGGCAACTGGACCCCGGCTGCTGAATTCAACATTCTGGTCGACCCGGAAGCTGCCGACATCGTTTTCTCCAGCGGCATTCAGATCATCATGGCCGGCCTGGACGTCACCGAAAAGGCTCTGGTCTATCCGGAAGATGTCGAAGCCATCAAGGAAATCGGAAACCCGGTCAGCGAGATCGTCTGGCGCTGGCTGGAGTTCTTCTATAAGTTCCATCTGGGTCTGGGCTATCCCGGCGCACCCATGCATGACCTCTGCGCGGTAATGGCGCTCATTCATCCGGAAGTCTTCCGGATCGAGGAAATGTACGTCGAAGTTGAGACCGAAGGTTATTACTCCGTCGGTCAGACCGTCGGCGACATCCGGAACCTCAACAACCGCAAGCCCAACACCAAGGCGCTCATGGATGTCGACCGGCGCAGGTTCATTGATCTGATGATCGATTACATCAGAACCTACAGTGAGGTGAAGTAACATGAAGGTATCATTATCTCTTAAATACTCCGAGGACAATAACCTGCTGCTGAATCTGATCAGGAAACAGCCGGACATCGAGCTGGCCGAACTCAGCGAAATGCCGGAAGGCACCACCGTCATCACCAACGGGCCGCTTACGGAACTGGCCGGCCTTCTGCTGCGGGATTTCACCGTCAAGAACCGGATCGAACGGATCCTGCTGGTCGGCGGAACCGACGCCTATGGCGATGTTACCGTTCGGGCCGAAAGAAACATCTATGACGATCCCCAGAGCGCTCAGCATGTCTTCCTGTCCGGAATACCGATCGTCATGTTCGGACTCAACGTCACCGAACAGCTGGAAAACCGGGCGCTGGCACCGCTGGTCTACCTGCTTAAGCCGGAGATCTTCGATACCGAGGAGTGCGGCGTCTTCGTGGAGACCCAGGGAAGGATCACCTATGGGGCGACGGTGACTGACCTCTACAGCGACAAGCAGTTCCCTGATCACTATGTCCAGCTGGTCAAGGCCATTGACCTGAACGAATACGAAATGGTCCTGGAAACGCTGATCTAGAACCTGATCATCATTTATCAGCTTAAAAGAGGCTCACGCCCAACGTCATTAAGTTAAGGACAGGAAAATCTGCAGGAAAACATAAAAACCTGCGGATTTTTCTTTAGCAGAAGGAAAAAACACGACGAAAAGAATCAGAAGATACTGATTTTTCAGAGATAATGAATTATATTTAAATTAGGAAAAACGATAATTAAAACAGACAACAGACTGATACTTAACTTTGCGAGGGTCAAGGCGATCAGGTCTGATTGGAAGTAACTCATTCAATAAGAGTTTTTCCAGATCAGGTGGAATACCACCTTTTCTTTTGGCCAGATCACGAATGATGT
>JAFZBT010000067.1 GCA_017561615.1 Erysipelotrichaceae bacterium | reverse complement strand
CTCAAGAATCTGTTGGTAAGCCGGCGGCAGTACCGTCCCGATCTGTATGTCAGGGCCATCGAGCAGTTTGAAATTTACTGTTCGCAGGACCACTGAAGTGCTATAATACCTATGTATGCGCCCGTAGCTCAGTTGGATAGAGCGTCTGCCTCCGGAGCAGAAGGTCGGGGATTCGAGCTCCTTCGGGCGCGCCATTATAAAGAAAAGCCTGCCGGTGGCAGGCTTTTTTCATGTCAGGTCAGTTTATGTGATTAACGGATGAAGGAAACGGCCAGGGTGATGCAGCCGCAGGCCAGCATGACGTACAGCGGATTGGTCTTGTATTTCCGCATGACGTAGAAGGACGCCCCGACCAGCGCCAGGGTGAGAAGGTTGATGTCGGTAAGAACGGTCAGTCCGGAAGGGAAGACCGCGGAAACCAGCATCTTCAGCAGCACCGAGAAGATCAGGGCTACTGCCATGCATCTCAGTGTCCGCATCGCCTCGGCGATGACCGGTATCTCCCGGTACTTACGGTAGAGAATGACCAGCAGCAGTGAGATGACGCAGCCGGGAAGGATGCAGCCGATGGTTGCGGCCAGGGCACCGGGGACACCTCCCAGCTTCATGCCGATGAAGGTGGCGGAATTGATGATGATCGGTCCCGGGGTGAGCTCGTCGATGGCGACCAGATCGGAGAATTCCGCAAAGGTCATCCAAGCCCGGTTATATACCATTTCTTCCTCGATCAGCGGCAGCACCGCATATGCCCCGCCGAAGGCAAACAATCCGATCTTGAGGAAGCTGAGGAAAATTGCCAGTAAGCTGATCATGATGCTTCCTCCATTCTCTTGGTGAACAGCAGCGTCTTGACGACGGCGATGAGAATGCACAGGATGGCCAGCAGGAAGACGGAAAAGTCGGTCAGCCGGACAAACAGGAAGAACAGAACGACCAGCAGGTAGTAGAACCAGCTGTTCATCTTCACAATGCCCTCAAACAGTCCCAGGATAACATCCATCAGAAGAGCGCAGACACCGGCCTGCATGCCGGTGATGAAGATGCGGACATAGACGTTGGTGGCGATGAAGGTGTAGAAATAGGTAACCACGATCATCATCACAAACGGCGGAATTATTACGCCAAGAACGGCGGCGAAGGCGCCCAGGAAGCCGGCGCTCTGATAGCCGATGATCATTGATGAACTTACGGCCATCGGTCCGGGACAGGACTGCGCCATGGCAATGTAGTTGTTCATCTCCTCACGGGTAAACCAGCCGTACTTCTCGACGAAGCGGTTCTTCATCACGCCGATGATCGCATAACCGGAGTTGGCGGTCATCGAGATGGTGAAGGTGTTTATGAATAACATAAGTGCTTTCTTTATCATAATTCTACTGTACCCTTTTTCCTGCCCTGCCGCAACGTGCAGGAGGCTGTTGGGAAGGAATAAGATGAAAAAATACGATTTTTGTAAAAAAATGTTTCCATTGTCGGAAAAATAGTGTAATATGAATAAGCACCGCACCAGTGGCGAAATAGGCAGACGCGCACGTTTCAGGGGCGTGTGGGGAGACCCGTGTGAGTTCAAGTCTCACCTGGTGCACCATGGGTAAGAAAACTCCGGTTAAATGTCGGAGTTTTTTCTATGATGATATTATGTGATATAACAGAAAAACCGCGGCTGATTGCCACGGTAATTCTCGTCATCATCAGAGATGTAATTTCTTGAGTTCGCTGATTATCGCACTAATACTGACGATTGTTTCTTCCTATCTGCATGCAAGTTCATCATATATCCCCGATCTCCTAATGGCTTTTCTCAGCTTCATCGATACCTTTTTTTCTGTCTGTCTCAACATGTCGAAGTTCAAACGGTTTCTATCAAAAAAGGCGATGACTTTTGCTCTGTTTTCCCTGATGGTTTCAGTATCTGCATATCTGAAGATGTCAAAAAACTGAAGGTACAGCACGTTATCATTGTTTACTTCTGTTTCTGACTTTCTGACTATGACGGAACGTTTCCCAATTCTGACACTCCTCTTTCTGGTTGCTTCCTTGTTTGTGGTGATTTCCGGAATGTTAGGGACCTGCGTGGTAAGTCCAACATCATTAAGTAAGCGGATGCCGGAGTAATAACCGAATATATCATCATTATCAAAAATATATTTCCTCTCAATGACGCTTTCAAAAGAGATTACGCTTTCGCCGATAATGGTCTTTTTAGGAACATAGTATATTCCCTGAGCATAGCGTTTAAGATCGCCTGACCTGACCAGATTTGACAGCATGGTTTTTGCAGAGTCGTATTTAACATTCTCGCTGACAAAGTCTTCAATGAAAAGAGGCTTATTTATCATGTCAGAATCATAAATTGTCTGTAATACAGTCATGCACATTCCTCCTTTCACAGATATGCTATCATAAATGTATAAAAATGTAAACTAAATAGTATAAATATGTAAAGTATTAATCTGTTACTAAACGAAGTGACTAATATGATTCAGTAATAATATATTCATGAAACATAAAAACAAGCTAAAATAATTTCGTGTATTGTTATATGAAAACAAATTGTTCAAAATCATCGCAATTTGCCGGTTTTCAGCACATGTAACCATGCGCGTTTGTCTGCCGGGTAAGGAGGAAACGGAATGAAGAAGATCATGATTGTCGGTCCGGCCGGCAGCGGCAAGTCAACGCTGTCCCGCCGGCTGAGTGAAACATTAAGTCTGCCCCTGTACCATCTGGACAACATCTGGTGGAATCCCGACCGGACGCACGTATCCAGAGAGCAGTTTGATGAAAGACTGAACCGTCTGCTGGAAAAAGACGAGTGGATCATCGACGGAGATTATGCCCGTACCTATGAGCCAAGGATGCAGGCCTGCGATACCGTCATCTTTCTTAACTATCCTCTGGAAGTCTGCCTGCAGGGCGCTCAGGAAAGGGTAGGCAGGCCCCGGGACGACATCCCCTGGGCTGATGAGACCTATGACGCTGATTTCTATCAGCGCATCATCAGCTGGTTTGATGACAAGCTTCCTCAACTGAATTCGCTGTTGGAGAAATACCGCGACAGCCGAAACATCATCGTCCTTGACAACCGAAAGGAAGCCGATGAACTGATCGCTGAGCTTCAGAAGGAAAGAGAAAAGTCTGCCTGATGGAGCGGCTGGCCGGTGATGCCGGTTTTACAACCGCCTTTCATAAGCATATAATAGGAAAAGTACGGCCTTGGCCGTACTAGCGAAAGGATGATTCAAATGAAGATTGAAAACCTGATCAACCGCTTTGTGGAAAGCTACCGCAAGAGCGTCAGGCGCTTCTCGCTGACCTTCATTCTCAGCGTCATACTTGCCCTGCTGATCAGCTTTGTGATCATTGTGGAGGACTGCGATGACATCGTCGGCTATCTGATGATGGCACTGGCATCCTCGCTTCTGCTGAGCGTACTGCTGACCCTGCTTCAGGAAAAGTACGGCTTCAACAGGCTCATCAGTGCCGCTGTCACTCTGGTCTACATTATCGTCTGGACCATTGTGCTGGACCGCTTTGATGATAACGTCTATGTCATCATGGCCTACGCCGGCGTGCAGGGTTGCCTGCTGTGTCTGATTGTCTATGAGGTCTATCAGAACTACGGCATTGACAACACCTTCGGCTATCTGGTCTCCAACGGCTTCTACACCGTTCTATTGACCAGCGTGGTGGAAGCGGGCGTGTGCATCTGCATCGCGGCCTTTACCAACCTGATCTACGACTTTGATGACAGCTACAAGGCTTACCTGATCATGACCAACCTGATCTACCTGGTCATCGGCGTCAACCATTATCTCTCCTGCGTTCCCGAAGAAGAAGGAAAGATGAGCATGCCCAGGGCCTACAGCCTGACCTTCAACAAGGCCGGTCTGGCCATCTATCTGGTGCTGCTGGCGATCCTGTACGTCTATCTGTTCAAGAGCATCATCACCCTGAATCTGCCCAAGGGACGGATCAACATCTTTGCCTCGATCGCTCTGCTGCTGTTCTGCGGCTACTATCTGTCAGTCCGCGGCGAGCAGGCGGAGATCCATCAGAAGTATCTGAAGATCTGCGGCTGGCTGATGATCCCGATCATGCTGATCCAGAGCGTGGCCATCTACATCCGCGTCAGCGAACTGGGCCTGACCGCCGTGCGCTGTCTGTCCCTGGCCTGCAACGTCATTGCCCTGCTGTTTGTCATTGACGCCCTGTTTATCCGGAAGGTGACCTGGCTGTTTACGGCCATGGCCGTCATGTGCCTGTTAGTCAGCATCGGACCGCTTAACTGCGTCAACGTGGCCAACCGCTGGCAGCAGCAGATCATGGAGACCGTCCTGAAGGCCAATGACATGCTGAAGGAAGACGGCACCGTCATCGCCAAGCCTTCCGTCAGCCAGGATCAGCAGAAGAAACTGCTGAGCGCCTATGACTACCTGTACGGTCAGCCTGATGAGACGCTGAGCAAGCGGCAGAAGTACCTGGTTTCCGCGGATTCCGAAGTCCTTTACGGCTTTGCCCACGAATCCGGATACTATCCCAATACCGTCAGCTACAGCTTTGACCGCAGTGGTGACGTCTATGACATTCAAGGCTACCGCTCCATGGAAAAGGTCAGCTACTACAGCAGTTATTTTGACAGCGGCAGCATCGATGCCGTCGTCTGCGAAGACTTTGACCTGACCGAAGACATCCGGAAGTTCATCGCCAATTACGACGAAGCCAGCAGGCCGGAAACGATGCGCTTCTACCACGCGGACAGCGTGCTGGATGTCAGCAATCTCTATATCGAGACCGACCTGGAAGGCAGGCTGCAGTTCGTCAGGGTCGAAGGCTACCTGTTCAGAAAGTAAGCTGGAAAAAAGAAGAAAACCGGATAACCGGAGGACTTTGAAGACCTCCGGTTTTCTGATGGAAAAGCGCTTTTGCCGCCGGTGAAAAAGCCCTTAAAAAACTATTGACTAGAAGTCAGGGGAATTGCTATAATGTACAAGCGTTAAGAGATGGTCCGTTGGAGAAGTGGTTTAACTCACATGCCTTTCACGCATGCACACACGGGTTCGAATCCCGTACGGGCTACCAGTTAAAAGAGAAGACGGCAGAGATGCCGTCTTTTTTGTCCCTTTTCGCTGCCCTTACAAGGTATAATGTTAATAAGGAAAAGGTATCGGCTTATGAGTGAGATCAAGGTTGTCATGATGGATCTGGACAATACGCTGCTGGACCGTACGGAAGGCGCTTACCGCACTTTCTGCCATTTTGTCGCCAGCGTGCTGAACATCGATCCGGATACGATGTACGGTGAAGCCATCGTACAGGAGCTGCAGAACTGGGACGGCTACGGCAACGTCCGGAAGTCTTTTCTGGTGGAAAACCTCAAGAGGCATTTCCAGATCGATCTGGAAGGCTTTGACATGCCCAGCTGGTGGTTTGACAACCTCTGGAGATTCGAAGAACTTTACCCCGATGCCCTGGAAACGCTGGACTACCTGAAGGAGAAATACTCACTGGCCCTGCTGACCAACGGCGACCACTACTGCCAGAGCCAGAAGGTCGTCCAGAATAAACTGGAAGATTACTTCGAACTGACGATCATATCCGACGACATCGGCAAGCCCAAGCCCGATCCGTTAATGTACAATCTGGCTCTTGAGCATTTCAATATCAGGCCTGAGGAAGCCGTCTACGTCGGCGATACCTTCGGCAAGGACATCTTAGGCGCCTATAACGCCGGCATCAGGGGCATCTGGATCTGGCCTGATGACGGCCGTCATACCACCTGTGAAGTGGAAAGAATATACAAGATCAGTGATCTGATGAACATATTGTAAAGGAGACGCGTATGTACTTAGGGGTTGATTACTATCCGGAACAGTGGGACCGCAGTCTGATCGACAGCGACCTGGCGACGATCAGGGAGATGGGATGCAACATCATCCGCATCGCTGACTTCGCCTGGAACATCATCGAACCCGAGGAAGGCCGCTATGACTTCGAACTCTTTGACGAGGTCGTCTACAAGGCTGACCGGCTGGGTCTGAAGGTCATGATGTGCATTCCCACGGCGACCATGCCCCGATGGCTGGCGCTGCGCTGCCCGGAGATCATGGCTCAGGATGAGCATGGCCACCCGCAGCCCTTCGGCGGCCGGCGGGGCTACTGCTACAACAGCGAACTGTACAACCGCAAGGCCAATGAACTGACCCGGGCGATGGCTGTCCATTTCCGCAAGTACGAAAACATCGTCGCCTGGCAGCTGGACAACGAGATCGGCCATGAGGGGTCCGATGTCTGTTTCTGCGACAGCTGCCACCGCCGCTTCATCAGCTGGCTGAAGGAAAGATACGATACCATCTACGACCTCAACGAACGCTGGGGCACCAACTTCTGGTCGGGCAGCTATGACAGCTTTGAGGACATTCAGCTGCCGGCCAAGGCCTATACCAATCAGAACCCGTCCTTGCGGATGGAGTGGGAACGCTTCCGCTCCGACAGCATCGTGCAGTTCCTCAAGCGGATGTATCAGACGCTCAAGACGGCGATACCCGATGCCGTGGTGCTCCACGACTTTGAGGGCGGCACGCTGACCAAGCGCTTCGACCCCTTTGAGATCAGCAAGAATCTCGATGAGGTTGCCTATAACAACTACCCGGTCTGGGGCGGCACGGTCGAACCGATGAAGCCCTGGGAGATCGCCCTGGCTCTGGACACCGCCAGAGGACTCAAGCAGGCCAATTTCTGGATCACCGAGGAGATCATGGGCGCTCAGGGACATGACATCTCCGGCTGCGCCATCAAGCCCGGTCAGGGCTCACTGTGGGCCTGGCAGGCCATGAGCCACGGGTGCAAGAACTTCCTGATCTTCCGCTACCGCGGGGCGACCAAGGGAGCCGAACAGTACTGTTACGGCATCATCGATGCCGACAACACCAGAAGCCGGAAGTTCCACGAGGTCAAAAAGCTCTATGAGCAGCTGCGCCAGTACGAGGACCTGTTCTCCAGCGCCTATGAGGCCAGCTGCGCCATGGTATTTGACTACGACAGCGCCGCCAGCTTCCGCATTCAGCAGCAGTCCGACCGCTTCAGTTACGTCGGAGAGATGGAGAAGATCTACCGCCAGCTCTACGGCCGGGGCATCCAGACTGACTTCGTCACCAGGGAAAATGACCTCTCCGGCTATGAGATGGTCATCGTGCCCCACATGATCGTCATGGACGACGCTTTCCGGGGCAAACTGGCCCGCTACGCTGAGCAGGGGGGCAAGGTAGTACTGAGCGCCCGCAGCAGCTGGAAAGACACCGACAACAACCTGGTCTTCGGCGAAAGGCTGCCGGTCGGTCTGACCGATCTGGCCGGGGTCTGCGTCAAGGAGCAGGAGAGCCTATTGGCTGATCAGTACCGTCTGGTCAAGGACGGCCAGGAGTGCATATACAAAGGCCGGGTATTTGCCGACATGCTGCAGTGCACGACGGCCGTGCCGTTAATGATCTACTATGAAAACCCGTTTGGCCCCTATGCGGCCCTGACGGAGAATCAGTACGGCAAGGGGAAGTGCTACTACCTGGCGACTTCACTGGAGGAAAACGGCATGGACCGGGCTTACGATCTGATCACCGGCAAGCCGATGCGGGAAGATCTGAACGTCGAAATAATCGAAAGAAACGGCCAGAAGATCATCCTGGACTACCAGCGGCTGACCGTCAGCGTTCAGCCGGCAGGAGAGCAGCATGAGTGAGGAAAAGCGAAAAGCCCGCATCGCCATCTCCAATGAAGGCTTCCAGTACATAAACTATTTCAATGCCCTGCAGGACGCCGGGGCCCAGGCGGAAGTGTTCGACCCGCAGAAGGGCGTCGGCTGGTACGACGGCCTGCTGATTCCGGGAGGCGGAGACGTCGATCCCCGGCTGTACGGCCAGAGCAACAGATACTGCGAATATGTCCGGCCGGAAGTCGACGCCATCGACGCCAGCTGCCTGGAGATGTTTGCCCGACTGGGAAAGCCGGTACTGGGCATCTGCCGGGGCCAGCAGCTGATCAACGTCGCCTATGGCGGCAGTCTGATCCAGGACATCCGCAGCGAACTGAAACACCATACCGAGGTTGACGGGGAAACCATCAGCCACCGCGTCAGCGCCAGCCGCCGGAGCTTTCTGAGCGAGCTGTACGGCGAAGAGTTCACCGTCAACAGTTCCCACCACCAGGCGGTTCTGAACCTGGCCATGGGCTTTGAGGTCCTGCTGACGGCTGAGGACGGCATCGTGGAAGCCATTCAGCATCAGTCTCTTCCCATCTACGGCGTTCAGTTCCATCCGGAAAGGATGAGAGAGAATCTGGACGGACCGCCGTGCGCCGACGGGATGAAGATCATCCGCTGGTTTGTCAGCCGCTGTCTTGCCAAACGATAACTGAATATCATCATTAGAAAAAGATCCCCTCTTAAGCAGAGAGGATCTTTTGTCTTTACTCTCATCAGTGGCCGCGCTTTTTCAGCGACTTCAGGTATTCCTTGTGCTCATCGCTTACCCGGTAACTTTCCAATGCCTTCTGAATGGCCTTGTTATGTACCCAGGGGTCCAGGCGGTCCTCTTCCAGATAGCGGACGGCAGCGTCATACTGCTTGGCCAGCGCCGTGGCGAAGTACCAGGCGATCATCATCTTCAGATAGTAGTCCTCGCCCTTCTTGTCCGCTACCAGATCCAGGTACTGCGGTTGGAAATCCTCGTCCAGAAACTCGTTCATCAGCATCCGGATCCCGAAGCGGGCCGTATAGACGTGCTCACTGGCGATCCACTTGCGGATATAGGGCAATAGCTTCTGGCGGTTGCGGCGGAAGCAGCGGGGCGTCGACTGGTCCGATACCGGCCAGCAGTCGACATAGGGAAGAAATTCTTCCACGGCTTTGACGCACCGGTCAAAGTCCTTGATCTTGGCCAGTACGAAGAAGTGGATCAGATTCTCCTCATACCAGCGGTGGGGCAGCTGACTGAGAAACTGCTCACCCTGTTCGCTGGCAAACAGTTCATCGGCGATCCGGCGCATGTCGGGAGTGCGGACGCCCAGGATGGTATCGGGATCGATGTTGGGCACCAGCTTGGTCTGAAACCGGCGGTATTCGTCATCGCTGACTTCTCTGAGTCTTTCCAGCAGATCCATGGATCAGCCCTCATTTTTCCGGACTGAATCGCCGCGGTGAGAGTTGAACCAGTCAGTGATCTCCTGCAGCCGCTTGATGCGGTGCAGGGGCTTGCCGGAGCGGGAGAGTTCGTGGTTTTCGCCGCGGAAGTAGACCAGCTTGGTTTCCACGCCGTGAGTCATCAGCGAGGTATACATCTGCATGCCTTCAGCCATCGGGCAGCGGTAGTCTTCATTGGAGTGAATGAACAGAGTCGGGGTTTTGACCTTGCCGGCATACTTCATCGGCGAATGCCACCAGAGCTTTTCCGGGTCGCTGAAGGGATCGCCGGCCTGCTGGTCCTCGGTGAAGCCGGGACCGATGTCGGAGATGCCGTAGAAGGAGGCCCAGTTGGCGATGGAGCGCTGGGAAGCGCAGGCGCGGAAGCGGTCGGTATGGCCGATGATCCAGTTGGTCATGAAGCCGCCATAGGAGCCGCCGGTCTCAAACAGGTTGTCTGCGTCCATCTGCGGGTAAGCCTTCAGGGCGGCATCGACGAAGTTCATGATGTCCTGATAGTCGACGATGCCGTACTTGCCGCGCAGGTCGGCGAAGCGGTTGCCGCGGCCGTCCGAACCGGTCGGGTTGCAGCAGATCACAAAGTAGCCTTCCGAGGCCCAGTACTGGATCTCGTGGAAGAAGACCTTGCCGTAGACGGCCTTGGGACCGCCGTGGATGTCCAGGATCACCGGATACTTCTTCTTGTCGTCAAAGCCGATGGGCCTGTAGACGAAGCCGTGGATCTCGTCGCTGCCGGAAAGGAAGTCCAGCTCTTCCGGCTGGGCGACATATCTGTCCTTCAGGATCTCCTCATTGAAGAAGCTCAGCTGGCTGCCCTGGCCGTCGTATAATTCCTGGCCCTTCATGTCGTGCATCGCCACCATGACGATGTTGCCGTCATGGATGTCGAAGCAGTCGATGCTGCCGTCCCTGTCCAGCACGTCGCTGACGACGCCGTTTTCCAGCTTGCGCAGGATGGACCGGTCAAAGATGGTGGTCAGAAAGTACAGGGCATCGCCTTCAGCCTTGACGCTGTTGCCGTCGCCCAGGGTGACGTCGGTGCAGACGGCCGAGTAGAGCGATTCGCCGTAGTCGTCGATCTTTTCCAGATGGAAGCCGTCATAGCTGATCTTATAGAAATCGTCGTTGGTATTCATGCCGTAGTGCTGGCAGTTGCCGGTAGCGTAGATGAAGCTGTCGGCGAACTCCACGTTGTTGATCAGCACCTGCTGATGGTCGATCAACTTGCGGATCTTAAGGGTCTTGAGATCCAGATGCCAGAGGTCGTAACTGGTCATCTGGCGGTATGGTTTATCGCTGCTGGCGGAAAACAGGGCGAAGCTTCCGTCCTTGCTGACCTTCAGGAAGGCAACGTCCATCGCCGGCTGACTGATCAGCGTCAGGCCGCTGTCATCGATCAGATAAACGGCTGTCCTTCTGGCCTTGGTGAAGGTGTCGCCGTTGAACCAGAAGGGGAACTCGGTGATCTCCTCATAGTCCTCGTTGTCCTTGACGTGCTTTTTGTAGTCTTCCAGGTATTTCTCCTCGCCCTTATGAAGCTCGGGGAAGGCGGGATCGTATTCGCCCAGGGCCAGAAAGCGCCCGTCCTTCAGCGGGATCATCGTACTGATGTTAATGGGGAACTCCCGGTACAGGCTGGCCTCACCGCCACAAAGGCTGATGCGGTAGAACTTGGTGCCGGACGCCTTGGAGTCAGCGCGGTCGGAGCTGAAGACGACGGTGTCTTCGTCCAGAAAGAAGAAGCCGCTTTCCTTGCCCAGCGAGGTCAGGGGAAGCAGTTCACTGCCCCGGCGCATGAAGATGCGGCTGCGGTATTTGTTGTTTTCCCTGTCAGCTTCGCTCAGGGTAAAGCAGAAGTTGGTGCCCTCCGGCGAAAAGGTCGGATTGGACAGAAACCTGAATCTGGTAAAATCGTCGATGAGAATCTTTTCCATGGAACGTCTCCGTTTCTTTTGTCTTTAATTATACGCTGATGAAGGCCTGTCCGCCATTAAGATGTCCGCAGAGCCGGACAAAAAGGCCCTGATTTTCGGTCAGGGCCCTATTGCGTCAATGGTGCGGATGGAGGGACTCGAACCCGCATGCCGAAGCGCTAGATCCTAAGTCTAGTGTGTCTACCAATTTCACCACATCCGCGTGCTTAACTATGATAACAGAGAAGCATTGTGATTTCAAGACACGATCAGACGCTCAGCTGCTGAAGCTGATGCTGAAGGGCGACCTTGTCGATGATGGTCTTGATGATGGTGTCCAGCTGGCTGTTTTCGCGCCAGTCGGCCAGCGAGACGTAGTCGACGCGCTTTTCGGCCACCAGCTGCTTGTAGGTCTCGTCATCCTTCTCGTGGACGGCGATCGAGTAGCCGCCGTTGTTCTTGACCAGCACCATGCAGGGCACGTCGGTAAAGCCGTCGGCGATGTAGATCATGTTGGTGAAGGGGATGTCCCTCTCCACGCTCTTGCGGTTGATCTTGGAGTTGTCGTAGATGTCCAGCGAGTTCTTGTTGATGCGGTAGAGGAACTGCGTCTTGCCGGTGTAGTTGATGGCTGTGGCCGGCCAGTCGGCTTCGCCGTTTTCATCGTAGTGATACTGGCAGGCGAAGACGCGGGTGAATTCGTGATAGATGCTGCTGCCTTCCAGGATCTCCTGGGTTCCCGAGGAGATGATGTAGTGCTGCAGCTTTACGCCTCTCTGCTGCCCATAGGCGTTGATGCGCCCGAAGTATTCCTCCACCCCGGGATAGTAGACCAGATCCTTGCCCAGGGAGTTGAGGAACGGCCGGGTCAGCGGCTTGCCGGCTTCCCGGGCCTTCTGCATCAGGCAGTACATGTAGCACAGCACGGAGTCCATGTTGTGGCTGCGGGAGTATTCGGCGACTTCCTTCCAGAAGACCTCCGGCTTAGCTCCTAAGGCGGGAATCAGCGAGTATTCCTGCATGCTGCATGGAGAAAGGGTCTGGTCAAAGTCGTACATGATCGCCAGCTTAACCATTGAGGACCTCCTTCAGGCACTGGTTCAGCAGCGCCGGCAGCTTACGGCAGTCATTGAGGTTCAGCGAGCACAGGGCTATGCGCAGACCGCCGGTGAACTTTACGGTATAGATGTGCCGGGCCAGTAGGGCCTTATGCAGCTTGTCCAGCAGGACTGCATCATCGATCTTCAGCATGCAGAAGAAGCCGTCCTGATAGGGGAACAGCGGCAGGCCGTACTTGCCGGCTTCCGTCAGGAAGGCTTCGGCGCGCTGTCTGATCAGCTCGATGCACTGCTGCCGCTCATCGTCAAACTGCCGGCGTAAGGCTGTGCTGACTTCTACGAAGCAGTCCATGGCGCCGTTGTTGACGTTGCTCCAGAGAGCCCGGGCCGTCTTGGTGAAACTGCCGGCGATGCGATCGACTTCATCCTGGTCGCGGCCGATGATCACGGAAGCGCCCAGGCGCATGCCGTAGGCGGTCATCGTCTTGGAACAGCTGAAGGCCAGCATGACCAGTACGTTGGCGTTAAGGGAATTCAAGTGCTTCAGGAAACCGCGGCCGTCGTGATTGCTGTAGTCAAGATAGGCGGCGTCAACCATCAGGATGACCTTGCCGAAGCCGGCCATCTTGTTGAGATAGTTGACCAGATTGTTCCAGTCCTGATCGCTGAGGGAGATGCCGGTGGGGTTCTGACAGGGGTCGTTGACCACCATGACCAGCTTGTGGCACTTCTTCATCACGTAGATGCCCTTGGTCATCAGGTCAGTCAGGTCGGCTTCGCCTTTTTCGTTTACCAGCTGATAGTTTTCGACGTTGAGATTGGCCGTTCTGGCCATGTTGCGGTAGTTGCCCCAGGCCGGGGTCGGCAGAAGAATGTAGTCATTGTCCTGCAGAAAGCAGCTGAAGCCCAGGGCCAGGGCGCCGGTACCGCCGGCGGAGGCGATGACCTGGTGAGGCATCTGCAGCTCGCCGTTGCGGTTGATCCAGTCGTAGATGGCCTGCCGGAAGCCGGCGTTGCCGCTGATCTCCTCGGCGTAGGAAGCCTTGCGGCTGTCCGGGATCTTATTGAAGGCGTCATAGACGCTGCGGTAGGTTACGATGTTGTCCTGTTCGTCATGCAGGGTGCCGATGGTGGCGTTGATGACCTCATCGGGATTCTGAAGGCGGTCGAGGGAAGCCTGATGGCTCAGGGCAAAGACGTTGTCATTAAAGGCTGACAGATCGCTGTTTTCCCTGAGAAAAGGGTCATTTCTTTTGCCCAGCTGGTTCTGGTACTGCTCGGTAAGATCGAACAGCAGGTTCTGAAGCCGGTAGTAATACTGATAGTATTCGTTGTCGCCGTCCGGCAGGGTGCGGTTCATCACGTAGGCTTCGCGGGCCTGTGAGTAAAGAGGCTCGCTGCCGGCCTGTCTGACCACGTTAAGACGGCGCTTGAGCAGATCAAGCATCATCGAATCGATGGCTTCAATTTCATTGCGGATGTCTTCCAGAGAACTCATAGTTATCACCGCCTTCATTATAGCCTCATTGGCCCGCCAACTCAAAACATTGACGCATTTACCCGTGCAAAGGGGGCTGTTTATAGGCTATAATTTAATAAAGAAATCAGGAGAACCGATAATATGGCAAATAACACGATATATGTTACCGGACACAAGAATCCCGATACCGATTCGATCGTCTGCGCGATGGCCTATGCCTACCTCAAGCAGCAGCTGGGCTTTGACGCGATCGCGGTCCGGATCGGTCATCTTAATCAGGAAACCCAATACATTCTGAGCCTGTTCAACGAGTTCGCTCCGCCCTACATCAGGGACATCCGCACCCGGGTCAGGGACATCGACATTGACGAGGTCGTGACCTGCCCGCAGAGCGCCAACATGGCCCAGGCGCTCAGGCTGATGAAGGAGGCTGACAAGAAGGTCATCGCCGTTACCGACGAGGAAAACGAACTGGTCGGCATGGCCACCATCTCCGACATCATGAAGCCGCTGATCGAACAGAGCAGCGCCATTCTCAAGATCGTCAGATCGGTCAGCGTGGAAGAGATGGCGGACTTCATGAAGGCCAGACTGCTGGTGCGCAGTCAGAAGCAGAACAACGACGGCACCATTACCGTGGCGATGTCGTTACGGAGCATCAGGGACGGCTGCCGCAATCACATCGTCATCTGTTCCGCCGATGAGCAGCTGCAGAAAGCCGCCATAGAGGCCGGGGCCTCAACGCTGATCATCGCCGAAGGAGCGGCAGCTTCCCCGGCAGTCCTGCAGCTGGCGGAAAGCCATGACTGCAGCGTCATCGCCACCGAGGAATCCGGCTTCCGGAGCGCTCAGGAGATCTACTTCGCCGCTTCGATCCGTCAGGTCATGAGCAGCAAGCTCACCCTGTTCCGCTGTGACGACTACATCGATGACGTCAAGCAGGTCATCAACAAGTCCCGCTTCCGCAGCTACCCGGTTCTGGACAGCCGCAACCGCATCGTGGGCACGATCTCCCGCTACCACGTTCTCAAGCATACCAACCGCAATCTGATCCTGGTCGACCATAATGAGATGGCCCAGAGCGTCGAAGGCGCTGAAGACGCCAACATTCTGGAGATCATCGACCATCACCGCCTGGGCGGCATCAAGACCACCTCGCCGATCAACATCCGCTTCGAGCAGGTGGGCTGCTGCGCGACCATCATCACCCAGCTGTTCAAGGAAAGAAACGTCGAGATACCGGAGGATCTGGCCGGACTGCTGTGCTGCGCCATCATCTCCGATACCGTCAACTTCCATTCCGTGACCTGTACCCAGAAGGATATCGATACGGCTGCGTATCTGGCCACTCTGGGCAGGATCGACATCAAGGAACTGGCTCCCAAGATCCTGGCTGCCGGTGCCAGCCTGTCCAACCGCAGCGCTGACGCCATCTTCCACAACGACATGAAGGTCTTCCGGATCGGCCGCACCAAGGTGGCGGTCGGTCAGAGCAACGTCGTGGACTTCAAGTCCGTCGTGGCCATCCGTCAGGAGATGAGCGAACTGCTGAAGAATTACGCCCGGGATTCCGGCTGCGGCATCGTCATGATGGCCTTCACGCTGATCGACGGTTCCGGTTCCTATGTCCTGTCGGAAGGCCGGGAAGTGCGCCGGATCGCCAAGGTCATGGAGAAAAACGGCCGGGAGTCCGACGGCTACGTCTTCCTGCCCCACGTCATCTCCCGCAAGCAGCAGCTGATACCGATGATTACCGAAACTCTTGAGGAGGCTTAAGCTATGAGTGAATTATGGAATAAATATGAAGAATACATGTTCAAAATGTCGGCTTACGGCCTGGTCTTAGGCACGACATCCTTTGACGCCCACACCGTCGCTCCCAAGGGCGGCGCCGAGTACCGCAATGAGCGGATGGCCTACATTTCCGGGGAACTGTACAGCCTTGCGACCAGCGACGAGCTGCTGGAAATGCTGAAGAAGCTCTCCGAGGATGAGACCCTGGACGACGTCCATAAGCGGATCGTCAGCTGGCACCTCAAGGACATGCTCAGGGACCGCTGCGTTCCCAAGGAGTTCTTCGTGGAATACGAAAAACTGCTCATGGACGCCAACGTGGCCTGGGAAAAGGCCAAGAACGAAAACGACTACCAGATCTTCAAGCCCTATCTGCTGAAGATCATTGAAATGGCCAAGAAGAAACTGACCTATCTGCCCGACGGCGATAAGGGCTATGATGCCCTGCTGGACGAGTACGAGCCGGGCATGACGATGGCCAAATACGATCAGTTCTTTGATCTGATCCGGGAGAAACTGGTCCCGGTCATCAGGAAGATCAGGGAAAGACCGCAGATCGATGACAGCTTCAACTACGACAGCTATCCGGCGGACAAGCAGAAAGAACTGGCTGAGCTGATCATGAAGTACATCGACTTCGACTTCAACGCCGGCATTCTCTCCACTACCGAGCACCCCTTCACCCATCCCCTGCAGAAACAGGACGTCCGGGTGACCACTCACTACTATGAGCATTCGCTGATCTCCTCGATCTTCTCGGTGATCCATGAGTGCGGACACGCCAACTACAACCATTCCGTCCGCGATGACCTGGCTGATACCTATGTTTTCGATAACATTTCTTCGGGCATGCACGAATCGCAGTCCCGGCTGTTCGAAAACTACCTGGCCCGCAGCTACCATTTCTGGGATAATCTGTTTGAGCCGATGAAGGCGATCTTCCCCGAGCAGCTCAAGGACGTCACCCAGCAGCAGTTCGTCAACGCCGTCAACAAGGTCGAGTGTTCCCTGGTCAGAACCGAGGCCGACGAGCTGACCTATCCGCTGCACGTTCTGGTGCGCTATGAAATGGAAAAGGGCATCTTCGACGGCACCATCGATCTGGAAAGACTCGATGAGATCTGGGACGAGAAATACGAGCAGTACCTCGGCGTCCGGGCGACCAGGGCTTCCGAAGGCATCCTGCAGGACGTTCACTGGTCCGACGGTTCCTTCGGCTACTTCCCGACCTATGCGCTGGGTTCCGGCTACGCCGCCCAGTTCATGAAGGCGATGAAGAAGGATCTGGACATCGACGCCTGTCTGACCAATAACGAATTTAAGAAGATCAAGGACTGGCTGCGGGAGAAGATCCACCAGTACGGCGGTCTTTACCTGCCGTCTGAGCAGATCGTCATTGCGACCGGTGAAGAGTTTGATCCCCATAACTACACCGACTATCTGGTCGAGAAATACAGCAGGCTCTACGGCTTGAGCGAGGAATAGATGCACAGGATAATCATCGACGGCGATCCCGGCCATGATGACATTCTGGCCTTTCTGACCGCCCTGGCCCATCCTCAAGAGATCGAGATATTGGCCTACAGCACCGTCGTGGGCAACGCGACCGTGGAAAACTGCAGCCGTAACGCTCTGAAGGTTCAGGACTATTTCGGCGTAGAGATCCCGGTAGCTCAGGGCTACGACCAGCCGCTGACCAGGCCGCTGCATCTGGCTTACCAGTTCCATGGCCAAACCGGCCTGGATGGGGCTCCCTTCCTGAAGGAGAGCGAACGCAGCGTGGAAAAGAAACACGCGGTAGAATATCTGAAGGAAGTGCTGGAGAACAGTGAGGAAAAGGTGGAGATCGTCTCCATGGGCCCGCTGACCAACATCGCCATGCTGATCAAGACTTACCCGGAAGTGCTGGATAAGATCGAAAGGCTGGTCATGATGGGCGGCTGCTTCTCACTGGGCAATGCCCTGCCGAAAAGCGAGT
>JAFZBT010000066.1 GCA_017561615.1 Erysipelotrichaceae bacterium | reverse complement strand
GGCAGCGGGAAAGAGGAGGAGATCAGACTGCCGTCAAGATAGAGCCGGGAATTTTCGCTCAGGCGGTAGGCGGCAGCGGCGTCAATTTCGACGTTCAGCTGCGTTCCCTGAACATTGAGCTGATAGGCGAAGTGCGGACGGTTGACGATGGGGCTGAAGGTAATGGTATCGCCGTCAATGTCGATGCCGCAGACTTCGTAGAGCGCCAGGGTGAGCCAGGAAGCCGTTCCGGAAAGGATCGGGCCGATGTTCTCGCCGGTCTGGGAGTTGTTGTACTGCGTGCAGAAACGCGGGTTGCCCTTCAGGACGAAGGGATCTTCCAGCGTCCGGTATGGCAGCGTCCTGTCGATCATGAAGAAGGCCAGGTCTTTCAGTCTCTGAGCCAGGGCGGGGTCGCTGATGCTCTTGGCCTTTTTCAGGGAAGCCACGGTGGCCATCATGGCAGCGTGCTTGAAGACACCGCCGTTTTCCCTGTCGCCCGGGAAATAGAAGGACGTACCGGTAACGACGCCTAACAGGTCGTAATTGACCGGGGTGACCAGCTTCAGACCGGCGTCGGTCTTCAGATAGCGGTCGATGACATCCAGCATCGATCCGATCTGCTTCTCATCGGCCACGTCCGCCAGCAGAGCCCAGCTGAAACTGTTGAGGTAATAGGAACCGTCAATGTTCTCATCCAGGGACAGGCCGTCGCCGCGGCTGCCCAGATAGCGGTAAGGACGCTCGTCGTTGATCAGGCAGCGGGCAAAATAATCTTCCTTCCAGCAGTTACTGAGGATGCTGTCGACGGTATCCTTTTTTATTTCCTCAGCCAGCTGTCTGATTGCTCCTTCATTGATCAGCTCAGCCAGATAAGCCGTGTTGTCAGCCGCAATCACCAGCAGGAAGGCGTTCATGACACTCTCCGACTGGCTGTTCTGCAGCGGTGAGCCAAAAGGCTTACCGCTTTCCTCAAGCTGACGGTAGTAGAGTTCTTCCTTCTGCGGGCCGTCCATGACGTTTTTGTCCAGCCTCAGGGTGTCGTTCCAGTCGGCCCGGTCGAGCAGCGGAAGTCCGTGCTTGCCGACGGAGATCCTGCCTGAATAAACCAGGATGGCCTTAAGGGTATCGATGAGCCGGCGGGTCTGATCGCTGCCGGCCACCGCAAACGGTTTTTCCAGGAATTTACGGTCGCCGCTTAAGCGGACGTAACGGTAAACGGCCTGAACCAGCCAGAGCTGGTCGTCGGAGCACATGCCCGGCTCCTTGCCGCGGGTGGTGAAGTTGTGATAGGCGTAGCCCATTTCAAAGACGTTGACGATCCAGGAAGACAGCAGCTCTCTGACCAGGTCGTCCTTGCCCTGGCCGTGCAGATAGTACATCGAGGCAAAGAGGTCCTGGATCTCCCGGAAGCCGGTCTCCCGGTAGGACTTCTGCGTCCAGGCGAAGGAACGGGAAATATAGGTCTGATAAAGTACCTGGAAGGGCAGGTTATGGGAAAGATAGGCGTTGAGATCCCGGTCGTCAGTATTGACGGACAGGTAACGGCGGTAAGCGGCGGCGCTGTCAATGACCTTCTGCAGGGTAATGCCTAACTGCTCGGGGTCACGGTAGCGCTGATAAAGGCAGGCCAGCTGCTTTTTGAAGTCTTCGCGGACATCTTCAGGATCTTCGCACATGCCGACCAGTTCATCAATGAAGACGCTCTGACCGGGTTCAACGGCAAAGCTTTTGGCCATGGCGTAGAAGCTGGCAGCCCGGCGGCTATGGCTATTGGAAAGCCGGAAGAGTCCTTCCGGACGCCCGTAGCTTCCGGAGCCCAGGAAACCGTTGACGTCGCTGGTGAATTCGTCCATGCCTTCCCCGTCCTTCAGCAGCATCGCAAAGCGCTTTTCCCCGTTGCACTGCTTGGGCTGATGATGGGCGCTGACCGCGATCGGCTTACCGTCGAAAGAACAGACTTCGCTTTCCACCACGACGTTGGCATAGATGATGTCGCTGGTCAGCGTGCCGGGATCGGTAATGCCGAACATGCCGGTGACTACGATGCGCAGATCACGGCGTTTTTCGCCGTTATTGGTGATCGCAATGCGCTGGGCCTCAACAGCGGACGGCATGCCGTCCTGCTGGGGAAGGATGAAGATGGTGCGCCTGATTTCCAGAGCGCCGTTAGTCTGATAGGTTATTTCCGTATAGTTGTTGTGATGAACGCAATAGGCTTCCCTGACGTTGCGCTGGCTGTCCAGCGAATAGAAGATCTGCCTGCCGTCTTCGGTCAGGTAGAACTGCCGGTTGGCCGTTTCCCCGTTGATGTCGGGATTGAGCTCGTAGCGGGTAGCCAGCACCTGCTTTTCCTGAGATGAGCGGAAAGAGCCGCGGCCGAAGTGGTCCAGAACGCTCTTGGGCGTGGTCTGCAGGGGATCGGGATAGTTTTCCCTATCGCCCAGTAACAGGTTGACGGCGTAGTGGGTGCCGATCAGCGATGACTTGAGGTCGATGCGCAGATTGCCGTCTTCATCCAGTTTTCCCGGCGCATTCAGCACGCTCTGCAGCACTTCGCTGATTCTTTCCTTTTCCGCGATCTTCAGTTCGACGCTTTGGCCGTCAGTCAAGAGCTGAATGTCCTGGCTGAGGGAAAGAAGGATCTCGTTACCCTGCGCAAACAGATGCTGAAGCTGAGGGTCGTTCAGCAGCTTTCCGGCCACCGGCGCCCTAAAGGGCAGGCCGGTCACCGCAAAGATCCTCTCTTTGGCGGCGGAAAGCCAGAGGGCGTCGGTAAACGAGCACAGTCTTCCGGCAAAAACCTCTGAAGCGTGTTCAGAGGCTTGATTGGTTTCACTTCTGGCGGTCTGTGAGTTATAGATCATAGACTTCTCCTTCCGGGCTGAACGGTCAGCCCATGATGATTTCGACGTTTGCTTCCTTCGCGTCCGTCAGCGGCAGAGTACCGACCGGTACGCTCTGGCCATTGACCTTAATGGCTCTGACGCCTTTTTCCACGCCGTCGGGGTTGGTGACGGTGATGTGGTACATGGTGCCGCGGAACAGACGGTTAACGGTGAACCGTCTGACGCCGTGGGGAATGCAGGGGTCGACCTTCAGGCCGTCATAATCCGGCTGGATGCCGAGGATGCCTTCGGTCAGAACGGTGAAGGTCCAGGCGGCTGTTCCGGTCAGCCAGGAGTTCTTGCCTTCGCCGAAAGTCGGAGCGTCCTTGCCGGCTACCATCTGGCAGTAGACATAGGGCTCGGTGCGGTGGATCTCGGATATCTCTTCCAGGAAAGCCGGACAGGTCTTCTTGTAAAGTTCAAAGGCTCTGTCGCCATGACCCATGATGGTTTCCGCAAAGATGACCCAGGGATTGTTGTGGCAGAAGATGCCGGCGTTCTCCTTGTATCCGGGCGGATAGGAGGAGATCTCGCCGAGGTTCAGCCTGTAAGTGGTATAGGCGGGGTTGTTCAGGACGATGCCGAAGCGGGTGTCCAGTCTCTCCTTAACGGAATCAAGGGCTTTCTGAGCCTCGCCGGTTTTCACGCCGACGCCGGCCATGATGCACATGCCCTGCGGTTCGATGAAGATCTGGCCTTCGTCGCACTCATGGGAACCGACCTTCTGTCCGAAGGCGTCATAGGCTCTTAAGAACCACTCGCCGTCCCAGCCGCTTTCCAGAATGGTGCGGCTCATTTCCTCGACGGCTCCATAAGCCTTCTCAGCTTCTTCCGTAATGCCAATATGCTTAAGGATGTTGGCGTACTGACGGCCGTACTTGACGAACATGCCGGCGATGAAGACGGATTCGGCAACCGGTCCTTCGGACGGTCCGGTGATCTGGAAGGATTCGCCCGGGTGTTCGGAGAAGCAGTTGAGATTCAGACAGTCGTTCCAGTCAGCCCGGCCGATCAGCGGCAGCCGGTGGGGTCCGAGATTGTTAAGGGTATAGTTGAAACTGCGGCGCAGATGTTCCAGCAGGGTATCAGCCAGTTCGGGCCGGTTGTCGAAGTCGACCTTTTCCTTCAGGATGTCCCAGTCACCGGTTTCGCGGATGTAGGCATCGGTGCAGGCGATCAGCCACAGCGGGTCGTCGTTGAAACCGCCGCCGATGTCGGAGTTACCCTTCTTGGTCAGGGGCTGGTACTGATGGTAGGCGCCGCCGTCCGCCTTCTGGGTAGCGGCGATGTCCAGGATCCTCTCGCGGGCTCTTTCCGGGATCATGTGGACGAAGCCCAGCAGGTCCTGACAGGAGTCGCGGAAGCCCATGCCCCGGCCGATACCGGATTCGAAATAGGAAGCGGAACGGGACATGTTGAAGGTGACCATGCACTGATAGGCGTTCCAGATGTTGACCATGCGGTTGACGATCTCGTTTTCGGTTGCGACCTCAAAACCGGCCAGCAGACTGTCCCAGAAATCTTTCAGCTGAGCCAGGCCGCGGTCAAACTGCTCGTCAGTCATGTACTTATTCATTAATGCTTCGGCGTTCTTCTTGTTGATGACGCCTAAGGTGATGAACTTTTCCGCTATCGGTACTTCTACGTAACCCAAACCAAGGATAACGGAGAAGGTTTCTCCGGCCTTCAGGCTGAGATGGAAGTGGTGAGCGCCGATCGGCTGCCAGCCGTGAGCGATGGAGTTGTTGCAATGGCCCTGAAGAACGGCTTCGGGAGCCTTTGGAGAACCGTAGACGCCCATGAAGCTGTCACGGGAGGTGTCAAAGGAATCAACCGGCTTGCTGGCATAGAAGACGGCGTAATGGTCTCTTCTTTCCCGGTATTCGGTCTTGTG
>JAFZBT010000065.1 GCA_017561615.1 Erysipelotrichaceae bacterium | reverse complement strand
TTTACTACAATGTGGGCATTGCGGAAGCGCGCGAGATCAGAAAGGATCTGCGCTGGCCGGATACGGAAGAGGTTTCCGTCTTCCATGGCCGCGACATCTTCGCCTACGCCGCCGCGCTGCTGGCCAGCGGTCAGCTCAGCTTTGAGCAGATCGGCGAGCGCTATGAGGACATCGTGCTGTTTGATGAAAGATATCTCAGGGCAGAGATATCGCAGGAGCAGTGCACGGGAATCGTTACCAACGTCTCCGATCATTTCGGTTCCATCGTCCTGTCCATTGACGTCCGGCAGTTCCTGCAGGCCGGCTACCGCTATGGCGATCAGCTGGAGGTCACGCTGGAAAACGAAAAGGGAGTCTACTTCCGCAAGATCGTTCCCTACGTCCATACCTTCGGCGATGTAGGAACCGGTGAATGCCTGCTGTTCAATTCCTCCAGTGGCTGTCTGTCCCTGGGCATCAATCAGGGCAGTTTCCGCGATGAGTTCTCTGTCAGCTCCGGGCTTGATCAGAAGGTCACGCTTAAGCGGGAATAACCGCTGCTTCTCCATAGATCAGTAATGAACGGATCAGATGGCTGATCCGTTTTTATCCGGGAAATGCCGGGCTTGTTGAGATACGTGAGGAAGTCTTTGTGCTATAATCAAGACATGGAACTGAAGGACATGAAACTGAAGGATTACTTCAACATACCAAACCTGCTCAGCTATATCCGGCTGATCATGTTACCGGTATTTCTTCTTATGTACCGCCGGGCAACAGACACCAGTGACTATGTCCGCGCCTTTGCCGTGCTTGGCGTTGCCATGTTTACCGATGCTCTGGACGGCTACATTGCCCGGAAATTCAACATGATCACCCAGTGGGGCAAGATCATCGACCCGGTCTCTGACAAGCTTCTGCAGGGCATTCTGGCGATTGCCGTCATGGGCAATTACCCGCCGATGAAGCTGTTTGTCATCATCTTTGCGGTCAAGGAGATCTACATGAGCATCATGAACCTCTGGCTGGTCAGATACGACCCGGAAATCGTCAGGGCCAGGCTGTTCGGCAAGATAGTCACAGTACTGATCGACGTTGCCGTGGGCCTGCTGCTGATCTTCACCAAGGTGCCCTCAGTCTATGTGTGGATAATCGCCGCGGTTCTGTCCGCTGCGGTTGTATATGTCGGCGCAAGATATTCAATCATGCACTGGCAGATCATAAAGGATAATAATCTGCTGAAAGGAAAGAAGTAACATGAGTACATGGCACAATCAGGCTGAAGTCGGCGACATCGCCGAATCGGTATTGCTGCCGGGTGATCCGCTGAGGGCGAAGTTCATTGCGGAAAGGTATCTGGAAAACGCGCAGTGCTTCAACACCATCCGCTGCGCCTACGGCTACACCGGCTACTACAAGGGCAAGAGAGTGTCGGTCATGGCGACCGGCATGGGCATTCCCTCCATCGGCATCTATTCCTACGAACTGTATAATGTCTACAAGTGCAAAAATCTGATCCGCATCGGCACTTCCGGAGGCATGCAGCCGGGAATCGAACTGGGCGACATCATCATGGCCATCGGTGCCTGCACCGATTCCAACTATGCCAGCCAGTTTGAGCTGCCGGGAACGCTGGCAGCTACCTGCGACTACGGACTGCTGAAGAAGGCGACTGAGGCAGCGGACCGGCTGGGCTACCGTTATCACGTCGGTAACGTTTCCTGCTCAGACGTTCTCTACCGCGACGACAAGGTCTGGAGAGCCTGGGCCAGGATGGGCACCATCGGCAGTGAAATGGAGAGCTACGGTCTCTACTGCAATGCCCTGGCGTACGGCGGCAAGGCGCTGGCCATCTTCACCAACACCATCAACATGGAGACCGGTGAGGAGATCAGCCAGAATGACGCCGAGATGAATCTGACGCACATGATCGAAGTGGCGCTGGAGACCGCCATCGCCGACTGAGAAACCTCTGCCGGAAAAACGGGATCAAACAATTTGAACAAATGAAAAGAGAACTGACGAAATTGTCAGTTCTTTTGAAAAAACTTCGGTCTGATTGTCCCAAATTATGAGCGTTTTTCAAGCATTATGCATTTTGGCTATGCTATACTTTGGGTGAACAAGAACAATTTTTACCCCATTATTCTTGTTTTACGAAGGAAATAGATTGCCCACTATTTCCTTTTTTCATTCTCCGAACAGCTGTCCGTGGACTTCCTGTATCTGGTCAATGGCGGAAAACTGGACGAAGTCCTTATCCCTGATCATCCTTCTGACTTCCTTCAGAGTGAAGAAGCGCACAGCGCAGACCTCTTCCTTCTGCAGGGAAAGAGCAGAGGGGTCTATGTCCATGACCAGGAAGTAGTAGTCATCGATGAATTCAATGAAGACGTTGCTGAAGGCCGGCTCCATGGCTGAGAAATCGATGTCCAGACCGATCTCCTCCAGCACTTCCCGGTGGACAGCCTGCTGACTGGTTTCCCCGGCCAGAGCGGCGCCGCCGACCGTGACATCCCAGAAATACGGATAGGTAGGCTTGGTAAGGGAACGGCGCTGGCAGAGAAGTCTGCCGTCGCTGCTGAAAAGACAGAAGTGAACGACCAGGTGGTAACATCCGGCCGGAATCGGTTCGCCCCGTCTGATGGTTATCCCCAGACTCTGACGGTCATGATCGTAAAGGTCCCATCTTTCTTCCATTTCCATGTATCTCTCTGTTTCCCATTATAGCATCCCCTTTCCCACGCAAAACAAAAACAGCATCGCTGCTGTTTTTCTGTAAGTGGTGGTCCAGGCCGGAGTTGAACCAGCGACACGCGGATTTTCAGTCCGCTGCTCTACCAACTGAGCTACTGAACCATGGTTGCGAGGGAAGGATTTGAACCAACGACCTCCGGGTTATGAGCCCGACGAGCTACCGAACTGCTCTACCTCGCGATGTGATGGCGGAGGAACAGGGATTCGAACCCTGGCGCCAGTTTCCCGACCTACCGGTTTTCAAGACCGGACCCTTAAGCCACTTGGGTATTCCTCCGTGGTGGACCCTGTAGGACTCGAACCTACGACCGACCGGTTATGGGCCGGTTGCTCTGACCGACTGAGCTAAGGGTCCATAAGATAAATGGTAGCGGGAGTGAGATTCGAACTCACGACCTCCCGGGTATGAACCGAGCGCTCTAACCAACTAAGCTATCCCGCCACATGGTCGGGATGACAGGATTTGAACCTGCGACCCCCTGGTCCCAAACCAGGTGCACTACCAAGCTGTGCGACATCCCGATAGCCACCCTCAGGGCCATGCTTGAACATTATAGCATCTTAATTTTCGCTGTTCAACATTTTTTTGGTGAATTGAGTGATTTTATAAATGAATTCCATTAAAATGATGGTGGGTGATTTTTCATGAAAATAGGACTGGTTTCTCTGGGATGTTCCAAGAATCTCATCGATACGCAGAATGCCCTGTCGTTCCTTAAGGCGGCAGGTCACTGCTTTGTTTCGGACCCCCGGAAGGCTGACGCCATCATCGTCAATACCTGCGGTTTCATCGAGTCCGCCAAGCAGGAATCCATCAACACGATCCTGGAGATGGCGGACTACAAGGCCGGCCGCTGCCGCTGTCTGATCGCCATGGGCTGTCTGGTCCAGCGCTACCGCAAGGAACTGGAAGCGGAACTGCCGGAAGTGGACCGCTTCATCTCCATTGACGAATACCGCGACATGGAAAAGATCCTCAATGAGACGCTGCGCAGTGAAACCGTCTGCCAGAAGGAGATCGTGCTGGCCACCGAGCCATATACTTCCTATCTGCGGATCGCCGACGGCTGTTCCAACCACTGTACCTTCTGCGCCATTCCCCTGATCAGGGGACGCTATCAGTCCGTTCCCTTTGAACAGGTGCTGGAAAACGCCAGGCAGCTGGAAGCCATTGGGGTCAGGGAACTCAACATCATCGCCCAGGATTCCACCATGTACGGAAAGGATCTCTACGGACAGCTGAGACTGCACGAACTGCTCATTGAACTCAACAGGATGGATTTCCACTGGATCAGGGTGCTGTACATGTATCCTGATGAGATCTATGACGGTCTGCTTGATACCATGGCCTCACTGGAAAAGGTCATCCCCTATTTCGACATTCCTTCCCAGCATGGCTGTGACCGCATCCTGAAGCTGATGAACCGCCGGGGCAGAAAGCGGGACATTCTGAAGACGGTCAGCGACGTCCGGGAAAAGTTCGCCGATCCGATCCTGCGCACGACGGTGATCGTCGGCTTCCCGCAGGAGAAGGAAGAGGACTTCCAGGAGCTGATGGATCTGACGGAAACGATCAGATGGGACCGCCTTGGCGCCTTCGCCTATTCCCGCGAAGAGGGAACGGGTGCTTACCGCTTGCCTGATCAGGTTGACGGCGAGGTTGCACAAAGACGTCTGGACAGGCTCATGAGCCGGCAGGCAGAGATCTCCCTGGAGAATAATCAGCGTTACGTGGGAAAGACCATTGAAGTACTGACGGAAAGAAAGAAGAGCATGAATTCCTCCTACTGGCAGGGACGGGGCTGGATGCACGCTCCCGATGACATTGACGGACATGTCTTCTTCACTTCCAACCGCTATCTCAAGCCCGGAGAATTTGTCCGGGTAAGGATAACGGCAGCTGAGAAATACGATCTCTATGGAGAAACAGAAGAATAGAATGTTAAAGGAAACTGAAACAGCGGCAGCCGGAGCTGCCGTTTTCCGTACCTTTTTTCGGACAGCGAGAGAATTCGTTACTGTGGTATAATTAAGCCATAGAAAAGGCAAATGAATATGATAAGAGAAACCATCATTCTTGCTCCAGGAGCTGACCGTACCGAAATGATCAGGAGCCTGGCCCTGCACGGACAGGGCTCTTTTGCCGTCCGGATCTACAGTTCCGCCTTCTCGCTCGCTGACGACATGTTAATGAGAAAGGGCGTGATCGGCGATCCGGCCGTAAGCGAGAGCGAGAGCCGGTACATGATCAGTAGCTGCATGAAACAGGTCCCCGCCTTCTGTAACGCTTCCTTTGCCGATGCCGTAAACCTCGCCCGGGCACTGAAGCTGCTGCGCAGCCTGATAGTCGCTGATGAACGTAAGCAGATGGAGAAACTGGTCCGGGAGAGCAGTTTCGCTGAGAAGAACCGCAGTCTTCTGGAAGTATATGACCGCTACCGGGAAATGCTGGCCGGCCGCAGGGACAGCATCGATGTCATCAGGCAGGTCATTGAAAAGGGACCGGCAGCGGAAGCTGAATTCATTGAGCTTCAGGAATTCCCGCTGCTGCCGCTGGAAGCGGAGCTTCTGCGGGTGCTCTCGAAAGACGGAGTAAGGAAAATGAGTCTGTGCGAACTGTTCGGCGTCCAGCGCCGGCCTTTCGACAATGTCAGTTTCATCAGGGCCTACGGCAATTCCAACGAAGTCGAGAATACCCTTAATCACATATTCGAGAACAACATCAGCCTGGATGACTGCGTTATCGCGGTGACCGACAGGCAGAAATACGGCCAGCTGCTGCTTGAATACTGTCAGAAATACGATATAAATGCCGCCTTTGCCGACGGCATCAGCATAACCAACACCAATCCTTACAGGCTGCTGAAGCTCTATCACCAGTGGGACGTCAACGGCTATCACGGCGCTGATCCGCTGATGGCGATGCTTTATGCCCCCTGCTTTGACCTGGCCGGACTTCAG
>JAFZBT010000064.1 GCA_017561615.1 Erysipelotrichaceae bacterium | reverse complement strand
GGCTGAAAAGTCCGCTTTAAAGACCGCCATCAAGAACGTCTTGAAAGCTGTTGATGCCAATGACAAGGAAGCTGCTGCCAAAGCCTTAAGCTTAGCCACTTCCAAGCTTGACAGTTCTGTCACCAGTGGCCTTCATCATAAGAACTATGCCAGCCGTCAGAAGGCTCGCTTAGCCAAAGCAGTTAACAAACTTGCCTAATGAATGAAATTGAACGACCCGTTGGGTCGTTTTAATTTTCCCCGGAAGAAAAGCGGCCGCGGCCGCTTTTTCTAAAGATTCTTATAATACAGATTCCTGATCAGACCGCCGTACTTGCGGTGCTGAGAATGAAACCCGTAGCCGCATCTTTCGACGTTTCTGACCGAGTAGACGTTATCCGGATGGACCGTCGCCGCCAATACCTTCAGGCGCTGCTGGCGGGCATACTCCTCGCAGCGGTCCATCAGCTGATGCTGAAGCCTTCGGCCCCGGTATGCGGGATCGACCAGTACCAGCTTCATGTTGCCGACTTCATTGAGCTTTTCTCCTTCATAGCCCAGCTGATGGCCGAGGTTTTCCTCACTCTGTCCGCAGATCTGCAGGATGCCGATGGCGGCCAGTTTTTCGCCGTCAAAATAGCCAAGGGCGTAATTGGGCTTCTTCAGGCACAGTTCAAAGGTTTCCCTGCTGTTGCGGCGCAGCCACTCAGGTTCATTTATTGCCGCAAAACAGGTTTCCTGCAGCTGCAGGATCTTCTCCAGCTCCTCATTTCTGACCAATCTGAATTCAGACATCCTTCTCCTCACTTACTCCTAACGGCAGTACGGCCAGACCTCCCAGCGAGGTCTCCCTTAATTCCATGGCCAGCTTGTGGCCGGTATAGCTCATCGTCTCGATGATCATGTCAAAGCTGACGCGGTTTTCCCTCACTTCGCCGATGTATCTGGCGTACAGCATGCAGTCCAGAGCTCTCAGGGCTGCCACGCCGTTACGCTCAATGCAGGGTACCTGCACGTAGCCGCCTACCGGGTCGCAGGTGAGTCCGAGGTTATGCTCCATGGCCACCTCGGCGGCGTATTCGATCTGCCGGCTGTTGAGGCCCTCCAGAAAGCTGCACATGGCTGCCGCCATGCAGCAGGCAGTGCCGATCTCCGCCTGACAGCCGCCCACGGCTCCGGAAATGGTGCCGTTGGTCTTGACCAGATTTCCGAAGATGCCGGCCACGGCCAGCGCATCGGTCAGCTGCCGGCGGCTGACGCCTTTATCATGATAATAGCTGACCAGCGAACTTACCACGCCGCAGCTGCCCAGAGTCGGAGCCGTGACCACGGTCTCGCCGCAGGCATTCTCCTCCATGGCGCTGTAGGCATAGGCGCTGATCGTCAGATCCTTTCTGACCTGTTCGTCTTCGCATTCCCGAGCCTTCTGATAGATCCTTCCGGACACCTTCTCCAGTTTCAGAGGTCCGGGCAGAACGCCTTCCTTCTTCAGTCCGGCTCTGACCGTCTTCAGCATCTGATCGAGTACGGTCTGGAGGTGACTGCCGATGTCCGGCTCATAATGATAGACATATTCGGCCAGATTCAGCCGGTTTTCACTACAGAATTCCATGATCTCGCTCAGGCTGCGCTGCGGATAGACCCTGTCGTCGACGACATTGTCCTGCCCTTCGATGGCGATGGCCCCGCCGCCGGTGGAATAGATCACCATTTCGTTTTCTTCCCGGCCGTTTTCACTGGTATGGAAGACCATCGTATTGGGCTGAGGACCGTACATCTCATTATGGAATCTGATTTCCACCTTTCGGTTTCCGAAGGTCTTTTCCACGACGCTGTCGCTCATGTGTCCCCGGCCGGTCAGCGCCAGGGAGCCGTAAAGATCGACAAGATAACCGTCCGCGTCGGGATACCTGTCCAGATAGTAAAGACAGGCATTGCGGACGGCCAGGGTATGCGATGAGCTGGGACCGGGTCCGATCCGGTACAATTCTCTTAATGATTCCATCCGTTCACCTCTTGCAGGCCCTGATGACGAAAAGCTCCAGGCCGCTCTGGCCGTCGATCAGGCCGCTCTTGATGTTCTGATCCAGCTGGGAAAGCTCGCTGAGCAGTTCCAGCAGCTGTTTGCCGGTGCTGGAACCGATGGCCTTTCTGACCATCTTCACCCGGTAGGATGACTTGGTATTGATGGCCTGGGCGATCTGCTCGTCGCTGTAATTCATGTCGATCATGATCCTGACCTGCGACATCGTGCGCAGCTGATTGGCCAATAAGCCAATCAGGGAAGGAATGTCGTTCTTATGGGTGACCATCAGATCGCGGTAGATCCTGACGGCGTCCGCCAGCCGGTGATCGACGACGGCGTTGGACAGTTCAAAGACATTGTCTTCCAGCGGCCGGCAGATCAGATCGCAGATGACCTGCTGATCGATCTTACCGGGATACAGCTTCAGTTTTTCCAGTTCGTGTTTCCAGTTTTCAATGTTCACGGGCAGCCGGCGGAAAAGTTCCCCGGAAGCCCGGCGGTCCAGTTTCAGACCGCTTTCGTTAAGATCGCGGTTGACCAGGTTGGCAAATTCATCGCCGGTGAGACTGTCAAAGCGCTCCAGTTTCATCAGCGGACTGAGCTGTTTGACCTGTCTGGCTCTTTCGGAAAGGCTGCCTTCGCAGCTGATGATCAGAGTGGTAGAGGGATTGTCATCCTTCAGATAGCCGATCAGGGCTTCCAGCTGCTCTTCTGCGCCTTTCTCCTGCCGGCCTTCGGCCAGAAACGGCGGGTTTTCCCATACCACCGCCTTCTGATCGCTCAGCAGCGGCAGTGTCCGGCAGTCTTCGATTATCTCACTGACCTCCACCTTGTCCACGCCGCGGTAAAGAGAAACCGCCAGGTCATTATCCCGGCCGACGGTCTGATCGATGAGTTCCTGACGGCGTTTTTTCAGGGTGTAGGCTTCACTGCCGACTAAAAGGTAATTCATGCCTTAATTATACACCATCACCGCGGTGATAGAGGGCGATTTTCCCGGTCGGCTGCATGATGATCATCAGCCTTCTCATCACGATCATTCTGACGGCGCCGGCCTGCTTTGTGGAAAAGATCCTTACCCTGAAGTTCTGAAGCCTTTCCACCACCTGCTGGTGGGGATGGTCAAAGTAATTGTTTTTGCCGGCTGAAATCAGCGCAATCTTCGCCCGTAAGCAGGCCAGCAGCTTTTCACTGGTGGCAGACAGGGAGCCGTGATGGGAGACCTTAAGGACGTCGGCTGGCAGCCGGCCATAGCGGTCCGCCAGATCGCTTTCCACCCGCCAGCTGACGTCTCCCAGATACAGAAAGCGGAAGCCGTCAATGGCGAAGTAGCTGATCAGCGAATTGTCGTTGACGTCTTCGTACTGCCTATCATAAAGAGGATCAAGGATCTCCAGACCGTTAAAGACGATGAGCTGCTGTTTCTGGCGGTAGACCTTATCAACGCGGAAGCCTTGCTGAAGGGTCGCCAGCGAACCGCAGTGGTCAGTGTCCTCATGACTGATGATGACGTCGATACTGCGGACAGCTTCCGCATAGAGACAGGGAATGATGATGTCTTCGCCAATGTCCCGGTAAGGACTGCCGGCGGCATCGATCAGCAGACCGTGATCAGAGAACGGTGCGGTGATCAGACAGCAGTCGCCCTGCCCGACGTCGATCTGGGTAATGACGTAGAAGGGACACAGCAGCCTTCTTTCCATGCTGAATAGAAGGATCACCATTATCATCACAAGATGCAGCCGCCTCTGACCGGCCAGATAGCGGAACAGCAGAAAAACGCAGACGGTCACCGTCCCAAACCCCAGCCGGCCGGTCAGATTGAGGACCGGAAGCTTTTCCATCAGTTTCAGATACCTGAGCATCAGATCGGAAAGATCCGGAGCCCACGGCAGTCCGGATGCCAGCAGCGCTGCCAGATAAAGCCAGCCGGCCAGGGAAGCGAAAAGCCGGAAGAACAGGATGCCCAGAAGATTGGCATAGCCGTAAAACCCCAGCTGCATTACAGTCAGATACAGCCTGCTGACCATGTCCTGGCGGCGGGAAAAGATTCGGATGAGCTTCAGACCAACGGGAATCAGAAAGGACAGCGAACAGACGTAGTACGGCTTTATCAGACACAAAATGATGATCTGGGCCGCCAGGGAATTCCTCCGGTCGCTGATGAAGTGACCGCAGGCCAGCGAAACCAGCGTTCGGATATAGGCGAAGGGAAAGCGGAAGACGATGGCCAGCGCCGTCATGACCGCCAGGGTCAGCAGCGTAGCCCTGTCCTGATAGAAGAAATAGGAAAACAGCCGCCTGATGAAAGCGGCCAGAAAACTGATGTGCAGCCCGGACTGGATGATCAGATAGCGGTAGTCGGAATCGACGTCCAGGCCGTTGCCAAACAGCAGCTCATTGATCCATTGGCGGCCTTGAATCCGGTTATGCTGATAGATCAGAGAACGCAGCGAGGAACCTGAGCGCTCCGGCTGATAGTGCTTGAGCGTCAGCTGGCCGACGATGTTATTGCCCTTAGCCCAGGATTGAAAGGTCGAGGCATCGAAGTTGTCAGTGCTGCTGATCGCCTCAATGTCCTGATCGATGACGATGACATCGTCAAGATCAGCCTCCCCATCGTAATAGACCATCACCCGGCTCAGAGAGTCTCGGACGATCAGATAGGTCGGTCTGATGGTCTCCACACTGCCGCTGTAGATGTGACGGCCGGCAAGGGGGATGCTGCAGAGGATCAGCAGGATCAGCAGACCGCTGACCAGAAGCCGGTCATTTCTCACCGTGATCATGCTGAAGATCAGCAGCCAGACGGCGGTCAGAAAGATCCGGAAGATGAAATTTCCGGTCAGGCAGATGGAAATGAAGGCCACAGCCAGTGGCAGCCAGCTGCGTTTCACAGGCAGATCAGATCCCTGATCTTCTCAAAGGTCTTTTCACCGATTCCCTTTACCGCCTTGATGTCCTCCAGCTGCTGGAAGAAGCCGTGCTCATTACGGTAGTCGATGATCCGCTGAGCGGTCACCTGTCCGATCTGAGGCAGGGTCATCAGCTGCTGGAGATCAGCGGTATTGATGGAGACTCTCTGAACTTCCGTCTTTACCGGGATGTTTATCACGTCGTTGTTCTTCAGAACGGTGTTGCGGTTGAGCATCGAGGTGTCAGCCTGCTGTCCCAGTTTTATCAGCTGAAGAAGATCGTCAACCGTGGAAAAGGCCGGCAGCGTGTAGATGCCGCAGTTTTCCGCTTCGCCCTTGACTTCCACCTGAATGTCCTGGCTGCGGCTGCTTAACAGTTCCACCCCGTTGCTCAGGGGTGAAAGCAGCACGGCAAGGCATATAAAAAGAAACACATACAGTTTCGGTATCATACCAAAGTATATGTTTCCTTTATTGAATATCCTATCTGATTTCCAGAATCTTTACCCGGTAGGGATGGGCGATGTTGACGGTGACGATGTCATTGACCTTGTGGTTGATGACCGCCTGCGCCAGCGGCGACTCGTTGGAGATCAGGCCGTTAAGCGGGTCAGCCTGAACGGTGCCGACGATGGTGTAGGTTTCCGTCTCATTTTCGTCCAGCGACAGCAGCACGACGGTTGAGCCCGGCGTGACGGTGCGCTTCTTGCCCTTGGACTTGGTTTCGTCGATGACTTCCAGGTTGTTGAGCATGTGCTCAAGTTCCCTGATCCTGGCCTCGACGCGGGCCTGCTGGTCTCTGGCAGCGTCGTAGTCGGCGTTTTCGCTCAGGTCGCCCTGGCTTCTGGCCGCCTTCAGGTCATCGATGACCTTCTCGCGCTCTTCGTGCAGCAGACGCTGATATTCCTTTTCCAGTTCCTCCTTACCTTCTCTGGTAACGATGGTTTTCTGTTCTTCCATGTTGATCAACTCCTAACCTTGAGTATTATAGCACAGAATGCCCTGAAATCAATTGTCGGCTTCCTTATTGCCCAGGATGCTGTTGATCTTGGTCAATAACAGGTCAATGGCCACCCGGTTATGGCTGCCTTCGGGAATGATGATGTCGGCGTACTTCTTGGAAGGCTCCACGAAGGCTTCATGCATCACGCGTACGGTGTTCATGTACTGATCGCAGACTGATTCCAGCGTTCTTCCTCTTTCCTTGACGTCTCTCTTCAGTCTTCTGATGAAGCGGATGTCGGCATCGGTATCGATGTAGACCTTGATGTCCTCCCGTTTCTTCAGTTCCTCATCCTCCAGAACGAACAGGCCTTCCAGCAGGATGACTTCCGAAGGCTCTACGACCTCAACCACGGAACTTCTGGTGTGGTTGACGTAGTCATAGGTCGGCTTCTCGATCGCCTGGCCGGCAATCAGGGCATCCAGCTGCTCGACCAGCAGATCATTGTCAAAGGCAAAGGGATGGTCGTAGTTGGTCTTCAGCCTCTCCTGGAAAGGCAGGTGTGACTGGTTCTTGTAGTAGTCATCCTGACGGATGATGGTTACCGACTTAGAGTCGGCGAACGACTGGCAGAGGATCTCTGCCACGCTGGTCTTTCCTGAGGCGCTGCCTCCGGCGATGCCAATTACTACCGGTTTCTTCATGATTCTGTTCTCCTTTAATAATTCAGATACTTCTTTATGT
>JAFZBT010000063.1 GCA_017561615.1 Erysipelotrichaceae bacterium | reverse complement strand
GCTGGCCGGCATCGCTGTCAACACGGCTCTCTATTCCGTAAACATCGCCGTCATGTCCGGCAGCGCGCTGATCAATCTCAACAGAACGACGACCGTCTTTACCCTGACCAAGCAGCTGCTTTCCGGCACACCCCTGGCCGGGCGTCAGAATCTGGTGATCGCCCTGATCGCGGTCATCCTTACGGTTCTCTTTCTGAACTATTTCCTGAGGACCCGTCTGGGTCTGGCTCTGCGGGCGACCGGCGATAATCATCAGATGGTGGAGGCTTCCTCCATTGATTCCCAGCTGATGAAGATCCTCGGACTCACTCTTTCCTCCGGCATGACCGCTCTTTCCGGCTGTCTGCTGGCGCAGAGTCAGAAATCCGCCAGCATCGACCTGGGCAGCGGCATCCTGACCATCGCTCTGGCTTCGCTGCTGATCGGAAAGATCTTCTTCCCCAAGGGAAAACTGATCATTCAGCTGACCGGCAGCGTCATCGGTTCCCTGATCTTCCGCTTCATCTACGCTCTGGCGTTGAAGCTGAACATGCCGGCCTACATGCTGAAGCTGGTCTCTTCAGCCATCGTCCTGCTGGCCATCTCGCTTCCCTATCTGCAGAAGCAGTATCCGCTGTTCATCAGGCGGCTGAAACAGAACAGGAGGGCTTAACATGCTGGAACTGCGCAACCTTACCAAGATCTTCAACCCCAGTACCGTCAATGCCCGGGCCGGCATCAGCGACCTCAGCCTGACGGTCAGTGACGGGGACTTCATTACCATCATCGGGCCCAACGGCAGCGGCAAGAGCACGCTGTTCAACCTGATCGCCGGTTCGCTGATCAGCGACAGCGGCGACATCTTCCTGGACGGAAAAAACATCACCCTGCAGAAGCCCAGCCTCCGCGCCCGCAGCATCGGCCGGTTGTTCCAGGACCCCCTGGCCGGCAACGCCCCCAGCATGACCGTCGCGGAAAACATGGCCCTGGCGGCCAAGAGCGGCGGCTGGCTGAAGACCATCAGCCGGGCTGACCGGCAGCTGTTCAGCCATCGTCTGGCCGAACTGGACATGGGTCTGGAAGACTGTCTGGACCAGCCGGTCGGACTGCTCTCCGGCGGACAGCGGCAGGCGCTCTCCCTGATGATGGCCACCATCAATCCGCCGCGGCTGCTGCTGCTGGATGAGCATACCGCCGCCCTGGATCCCGCCAGCGGCGACAAGGTGCTGAAGATCACCGAAAAGATCGTCACGGAAAACCATCTGACCTGTCTGATGATCACTCATAACATGGCCGATGCCCTGAGACTGGGCAACCGGACCATCATGCTGGAAAAGGGCCGGATCATCATGGATCTGACCGGCGAACAGCGCCGTAAGGCGACCGTCGATTCGCTGGTGGAGATGTTCCGTCATCACAGCGGCCATCAGCTGACCGACGATGAACTGATGCTCAACGTCTGATCACTGAACAGTTTGCGAAGGCAGGCGTTTCCGCCTGCTTTTTTGCGGATTATTGGCACAGAAAAAAGCGAATTGTGATATTATTATATCGGTAATACAAGGAGGGCAAATCAATATGCCATATATCACTGATATTTACGCCCGTGAAGTTCTGGACTCCCGCGGCAATCCTACTGTTGAAGTGGAAGTTACCACCGATTCCGGCGCTTTCGGCAGGGCCATCGTTCCCTCAGGCGCCTCAACCGGCGAGAGAGAAGCTCTGGAATTAAGAGACGGCGACAAGAGCCGTTACCTGGGCAAGGGAACCGAAAAGGCCGTTGCCAACGTCAACGAAGTCATCCGCGGCAAGCTGCTGGGTTATGACGTAACTGAGCAGACCAGAATCGACAAGATGATGATCGAACTGGACGGCACTCCGGACAAGTCAAAGCTGGGTGCCAACGCCATTCTCGGTGTCTCCATGGCCTGTGCCAGAGCCGCTGCCGACTACTACGGCATGCCTCTGTACAAGTACTTCGGCGGCGCCAACGCCAAGGTCCTGCCGGTTCCGATGATGAACGTCTTAAACGGCGGCAAGCATGCTGATTCCGCTGCCGACTGCCAGGAATACATGATCATGCCGGTCGGCGCCAAGAGCGTCAAGGAAGCTGTCAGAATGGGCGCTGAGGTATTCCACAATCTGAAGAGCGTTCTGAAGAAATATGGATACAACACGGCTGTCGGTGATGAAGGCGGTTACGCTCCTTCATGTGTTCCGGGCGGCAACGGTCCGCTGGAGACCTTAGGCAATGAAGGCCCGCTGGCCCTGATGGTCGAAGCCGTTGAAAAGGCCGGCTACAAGCTGGGTGAAGACATCTGCTTCGCCATGGACCCGGCTGCTTCCGAATTCTGCGAGAAGGTTGACGGCAAGTTCGTCTACGACCTGCACAGATCCGGCGAAGGCAAGAAGTCCTCTGACGAAATGATCGAGATGTACACCAAGTGGACGGAAAAGTATCCGCTGATCTCCATCGAGGACGGCCTGGATGAAAACGACTGGGAAGGCTGGCAGAAGTTCAGAAACCGCGTCGGTGACCATGTACAGCGGGTCGGCGATGACCTGTTCGTCACCAACACCACCTACATCAAGAAGGGCATCGATCTGCACGCCGCCAACGCCGTTCTGATCAAGGTCAACCAGATCGGTACCATTACCGAGACCCTGGATGCCATTGAGATGGCCAAGAGAGCCGGCTGGACAGCCGTTGTCTCCCATAGATCCGGTGAAACTGAAGACACCACGATCGCTGATCTGGTCGTCGGCACCAATGCCGGACAGATCAAGACCGGTTCAATGAGCAGAACTGACCGTATTGCCAAGTACAATCAGTTAATGAGAATTGAAGACGAGTTAGGCGAAGTTGCTCAGTACAAGGGCAAGGATGCCTTCTACAATCTGAAGAAGTAACAGTCTTAATGATCAGCAAAACGCCCGGGAGACATCCCGGGCGTTTGTTTTCAGGAATATTTTGAAAAATGGTTTCTCTTCAGAGGGAATCGTGCTAAAATGATAAGGCAACAGCGGGATATAGCGCAGTTTGGTAGCGCGCTTGAATGGGGTTCAAGAGGTCTCGGGTTCGAATCCCGATATTCCGACCATTGTAAGTCAAAGCCTCTGATGAGGCTTTTTCTTTTCCCGTCGTCTGATGGTTTTCATGAAGACCGATTTGTAGTACGATATAGATGAACAAAGGCCGCAGGTCTTAAGAGGTACGCATAATGAGAAACAAGTACGTGGTATCCCGCAGCATGAATGTTAAGTATGTCCGCCAGCATCTCGACGAACTGGTTGACAACGCCCTGGCCCTGTCACGCTATGACGAAGACGATGAGCAGAGGGAAACCGCCGAAGCCAACTACCGCCGGGCCTTTGAATACATCATGGAAGAACACGATGTGGAAACCGATTATGAGTGCCTGCTTCAGCTTCACGACATCCTGATGGACGGGCTGAACGATGACATCCGGGACGGCCTGACATCCAGGCAGATCGAGGAACTGCACGAGATGATCAACCAGCCGGCCAAGGCCAACGTGGAGATCGCTATCGACGTAATGCTCTACATATTGGACAAGCGGCTGTTCGCCGACGGCGATGTCCGGGTAGCCATCATGTTTGCCAACAAGATCATGGTCGACAACGGCTGCGGCATCATCACCGTCCACAAGGACAGACGGGACGTTTTCCGCACCTACTATAAGGAATATCAGGAAAAGAGGACCGACGATTTCAAGAACTGGATCTACAAGTACTGCATCCGCGGTCCCAAGGTAGAATACTAGAAACCGGCAAGCCGAAGAAAAAGACATCCGCAAATGTCTTTTTTTCTGTCTTCAGTTGGCAGGGACGTGAACTGTCTGCCGTCCGGTATCTGCCGGCTCGCTTTCTCCCTGCCGGCGGGCGATCATGCTGACGTTACGGCTGTCAAGCTGTTCCTTCAGTTCTTCCGGAGAGCTGACGGAAACCACTTCATCAACGTAGACGATCGAGCGCAGCAGTTCCCTTCTTTCCGGAGCGCTGAGCACGCACTTTTCCCGGCCGCCTTCAGCCTGGTATTCATCGCTGCAGACAAAGGCGATCAGCCAGTCGCCCAGCATGCGGCTGCGGCGCAGAAAGTTGATCGTCCGGAAATCCGGCAGATCGAAGTCGCCGTAGACGCCTACGATCCGGCTGTCCTTTGTCAGCGCGGACGGGTGCGGGTCTTCAATGCGTTCGTAATTCAGGTCAAACAGCGGCTTGGGAAGTTCGCTCTTGCGGTCCCGGTTCATCAGCCTGCGGACGATCTCGCTGGGGTCAGCCCCATGATTGACGATCTGATCCACGCCCTTTACGATCGGCATGTCGACGTCCAGCTGTCGGGACAGGGTAATGGCGGCGTCAATGGTGTTGATTCCTTCAACTACCATGCCTACCTGCTTTACGGCATCTTCGACGCTGTACCCCTGGCCGATGTAGTAGCCGCAGCGGTTGTTGCGGCTGTGATGGCTGGTCGCCGTGACGATCAAATCGCCGATGCCGGCCAGACCGTAGAAGGTATCCTTGTGACAGCCCAGCTTGTCACCCAGGCGGACGATCTCCACCATGCCTCTGGTGATCAGGGCGGCCCGGGCGTTATCGCCATAGCCCAAACCGGCGGAAATGCCGGAGGCCAGGGCAATGACGTTCTTCAGAGCTCCGCAGATCTCCACGCCCTTGATGTCATCGTTGGTATAGACGCGCATGTACTCGCTGGTAAAGACATCCTGGATCCGCCTGGCCGCCTCAGCGTCCCAGCTGGCTGCCACGATGGTTGACGGCAGCTCGGCCGCTACTTCCTCAGCGTGGGTCGGTCCGGAAAGAGTGACGACGGGGCAGTAGTTTTCGCCGTGAACCTTTCCTATTTCCTCATTGATTATCTCTGACATCGTCATCAGCGTCCCTGCTTCAATGCCCTTGGCAACGTCGACAACGATCTGCTTTCCGGTAACGTAGGGCGCGGCCTTTCTGACCGTCTCCCGCACGTAAATGGAAGGCACGGCGATCACGATGATCTCCTGATCACGGCAGGTCTCTTCAATGTCCGTCGTATAGATCAGCCCTTCAGGCAGCACTACATTAGGCAGATTCTTCTGCCGGCGGGTCTCTCTCAGATTATCGACCGTTTCCCGGTGGGCCGACCAGACGGTTACTTCATTACTGTTACCCCGCAGCATCCGGGCCAGGGCAATGCCCCAGGTACCGGCGCCGAATACTCCGATTCTGCTCATCAGATCACCCTGCTTTCTCTTAACTATATTCTATCTTTCCCCCTTGTCTTTGACAAACCCGTTTCCGTCTTGAACATCATCACAGTTGTGCTAAAATGTTTAGGAAATAAAGGAGAACTATTTATGGGAGACAGATTTGACGCCAAATATCTGAAGGACATTGATTCGATGCACTTCATCGTGCCGTTCATGTTCCCCAACAGATGCGACAACGAGACTTTCTTTCTTTTAAGATCGACCTGACTAACCTTAATGAATATGTAAAGAAGAAAAATGCCGATAACCCCGACTACAAGTACAACATGTACCAGTGCATCGTCACTGCGGCGCTGAAGACCATTCACCTCCGCAGCAAGCTCAACATCTTCATTCATGACCGCCGGATGTACAAGCGCAACGAAGTCACCGCAGCCTTCACCGTCAAGCAGGAATTCGCTGACGACGGCGGCGAGGTGCTGTGCTTCATGCATTCCAAGCCGGAATGGACCATCGATGACGTTCACAACGAACTGAAAAGACAGCTGCTCAAGCTCAAGAGCAAGACCTACGTCGATGAGACCACCGGCGTCATGGACACCTTCAACAAGCTGCCCAAGTTCATTTCCCGGCCGATCATCGCCTTCATCGCCTGGCTGGAGAGACACGGCATCGTCATCCCGGCCCTGGTGGAATCCGACATCTACCATTCATCGATCATCTTTGCCAACCTGGGCTCCATCGGTCTGCCGATGGGCTTCCACCATCTGAGCAACTGGGGAACCACCTCACTGTTCCTGGTGGTCGGCAAGTCCGGCGACCTGCCCTTCTTTGACAAGAAGAAGGTTGAGTTCCACCCCGGCGTGGAATTCGGCTTCACCGTTGACGAGCGCATCGCCGACGGCTACTACTTCTCCAAGAGCATCAAGATGCTGCAGCTGTTTCTGCAGCAACCGGAGATATATCTGGAACAGCCGTTAAGCCAGAAGCTGCCCGATGAAGTCTACAACAGCTTAGGCAAGTAAGACCCAAGAAAAACCCCGAGTGATCGGGGTTTTCGCTTGCCTTAATCGGCCAGGGTTCCCATCGGATCCCAGGCGTCCAGAACGACCGGCTGCTGCTTGGCCAGCTTGGCCAGATCGCCGAGGTACTTTCTTTCCACCGCTGCCTGATAGACATATTTGTCAAACCAGCTGTCGGAACAGATATAGTAGCCCTTGGAACCGTTCTTGTCGCCCCAGCTGTTTTCGATCTTCCAGCGGGTCGGCTTATCATCGACCAGATTGACGCCGGTGATGACCATCGCATGGTTCATGGCGGAATGCCAGTAATCAAGCCCATCGGCCTTGCTGAGCTGCAGATCCAGGCCGCTCAGCAGCGAGGCATCGTAGGAATTGTCATCCCAAAGGCCTTTTTCCCGCTCGCCGTCCTTGCCGACATCAGAGCCGAACCAGACGATCTTGCCGTCCTTCAGCTGGTCGATGATGGCTTTCTTGAACTCATCCATCGGCAGATTGAGGTGGATGACGTCATTGCCGCCTTCGACGTTGCCCAGGCAGTCGATCGTATAGGTCCTGTGGAAGGGCTTGTCGGCGGTCGGAGCATTGATGATGCTTACCAGTTCATCGAGATAATTGCCCACGTATTTCTCATAGAAAGCCATGGGGGTCAGCCCTCTTTCCGCATGATACTTCTTTTCCTTGTCGGTGTATTCAAAGTCGAAGCTGACCGGCGGCTCGCTGTAGCAGCTGCACAAAAATCCATACACCTTCTCCAGCATCTGCGCCTTGATGGCTTCCAGTTCTTCCCTGCTCTTTCCCTGAGCTGCCAGCTTTCTGAGCCGGACCGCGCAGACCTTCATGTTGGTATTGAGCACGGCGTTCATCGAGCGGCTGTGCGAAGACTGGAAGGTCTCATCGAAGACGTTCTTGGGAACCAGGCCGTACTTGCGGACGATGTTGGCGAACATCTCCCACTGACCGCCGTCATGGACGCCGGTCGTCAGGATGAACTGAACCAGGCGGTCATCGGTCGGCCTATCAGCCGTATCGATGATCCTCTCCAGCATGAAGTTGGCTCTTTCAAACTTATCCCAGAAAGCCAGATAGCTCTGCGATAATTCGAAGTTCTCCATGTTCAGCTGGGCAGCGATCCGTTCCCTGAGGATGTTGGTCGCCGAGAACAGCCAGCAGCGGCCGGTGGCCTGCTGGTTGGTGACCGGCAGACTCGGCAGTTCAATGGAGAACCGGAAGTTCATGTCGAAGCTGTTATGAATGTCATAGGAGACATCCTTCAGATCGGTCTTGGACATGGCCAGAGTCGCCAGACGGCGCTCTGAAGAGGCGTTGTAGGCTCCCGACCAGTTCTTCAGCTGGTCAGCCGTAATGGTTTTTGACATGTTGTTTCCTCCCTTGCTTGGCAAACGGCCTGCATGTTAATCAAATAAGCCGATGTACTGTTTCTTCTTGCCCTTGCGGATGATGATGACCTTGCCGTCGATGGCCATCTCTCTGCTCATCGGGGTATTCTCATCGCTGTAGCGCTGATTGTTCAGGCTGATGGCTCCTGATGCCAGCATCTCTCTGGCTTCCCGGCGGCTGGAACATACCTGGTTATTGACCAGCATGTCGATCAGCGTCTCGCCCGCATTGATGCGGAAGTTGGGGACCTGGGAAGCGCACTGCATGATGTCGTCAGAACTCAGCCCGCTGAGATCGCCGCCGAAGAGGGCTTCGGAGATCTTGACGGCCTTTTCGTATTCCTCTTCTCCGTGCAGACCGGTAATGATGTCTTTGGCCAGAGCCTTGTGGGCGATGCGCAGGTGCGGAGCTTCATTGTGCTGCTTCTCGATCTCCATGATCTGTTCGGGAGTCAGGAAGGTGAGCTTCTTGAGGTAGTCGATGATCATCGAGTCTTCCAGGTTGATCAGGTACTGATACATCTGGTAGCTTGAGGTCTTGTTCTTGTCCAGCCACAGGGCGTTGCCTTCGGTCTTGCCGAACTTCTTGCCGGTGGAGTCGGTGACTAACGGCATGACCATGCCGTAGGCGGTCTTGTCGATCTTGCGGCGGATCAGTTCGATGCCGGAAGTGATGTTGCCCCACTGGTCGCTGCCGGCCACCTGCAGAGTGCAGTTGCGGGTCTCATACAGATGCAGGAAGTCCAGAGCCTGCAGGATCATGTAGCTGAATTCGGCATAGGTGATGCCGCTTTCCATGCGGCTTCTGACCTTGTCCTTGGCCAGCATGTAGCCGATGTTGAAGTACTTGCCGTAGTCACGCAGAAAGTCAATGACGTTGATGTCCTTGGTCCAGTCCATGTTGTTGACCACCTCAAAGCCGAAGATCTTCTCCGCCTGGGCCTTCAGACCGGCGATGTTGTGCTCGACTTCTTCCTTGGTGATCATCGGGCGTTCGGAATCCGGCTTGGGGTCGCCGATCATGCCGGTAGCCCCGCCGACCAGAAGGATCGGGTGATGGCCGTGCTGAGCCAGCCGCTTGGAGATCAGAAACGATGAATAATGGCCGATGTGCATGGAATCGGCAGTCGGGTCGGTGCCGATGTAGAAGGTCAAACCTCCCTCGTTCAGCTTGTCGATCAGCTCCGGCGAACTGATGTCCTGAACCAGGCCTCGCCACTGCAGTTCCTCAAAAAATGTCATTTCCTTGCTCATGATATACTTCCTTTCCAGAAAACAAAAAAATTCACTCCTTCAGGGACGCCTTACGCGCGGTACCACCCTGATTCATGAATTTCATCACACACTCTCTGCCTTAACGCGGCTTCACGGTCCGGCTACGGAGTCGTAAATTCCATCATCGCCGGTTAGTAAGATTATAGCACAATGTCCCGGACAGAGAGCGTCAATTTTCCTTTTTTTCCGCCTCCCGGCTTTCTCCGGCGCTAGAAGCTACCGTGACGATGATGTATAATTTAACTGTTACAGGAGGATAGGAAATGAAATACGAAATTTACGGCGGACACCTGCCCGCAGTTGAAGTCAGCCTGGACCGCGGTGAAAGCATTTATACCCAGTCCGGCGCCATGGCCTGGATGAGCGAAAATATCTCTCTGGACACCAGCATGAGAGGCGGCTTTCTGAAGAGTCTGGGAAGAGCCTTTGCCGGCGATTCCATGTTCCAGGCTACCTGGACGGCTGATGCCGATGAACAGAAGATCACTCTGTCTTCGGATCTGCCGGGCGAGATCAGAGCCTTTGAGCTGAACGGCTCAATGGACTACATTGCCCAGAAGGGCGCCTTCCTGGGCGCTACTCCCGAAGTTACCTTCGAAGCCGTCTTCAACAAGAAGCTCGGCGCCGGCCTGTTCGGCGGCGAAGGCTTCATTCTGCAGAAGTTCTCCGGCCGGGGAACCATGTTCGTGGAGATGGACGGTTCCATCCGCGAAGTCGAGCTGAAGGCCGGCGAAAGGATCAAGGTATCCACTTCCAAACTGGCGATGTTTGAGGCTACCTGCGGCTATGACATCGAAAGCGTCAAGGGCTTCAAGAACATCATGTTCAGCGGCGAAGGCCTGTTCATGACCGTTCTGACCGGCCCGGGCAAGGTATGGCTGCAGAGCATGACCGCCATGGATCTGGCCAACCGCGTCATCCCGTACATCCCGACCAGAAACACGACTTCCAGCAGCGATTAGTCTGATCTGATGCTGAATGAAAGGACCGCTCCCGATCGATCAGAAACGGAGCGGACCTTTTTTTGTTTTATTCCGGTTGTCATATGCTAACTGGAGAATTCATGTCGTGCTTTTCCGCGGCTGTTATGTTAGAATGTTTATAGCAGTTAATGGATTTTTAGGAGGAAAATATATGCCATTAGTAACTTCAAAGGAAATGTTTGAGAAGGCTTATAACGGCGGCTATGCCATCGGTGCTTTCAATGTCAACAACATGGAAATCATCCAGGCCATTACCGAAGCTGCCAAGGAGTGCAATGCCCCGGTCATCCTGCAGGTATCCAAGGGTGCCAGAGCCTATGCCAACCGCACTTACCTGGTCAAGCTGGTTGAGGCTGCCATCATTGAGACCGGCCTGCCGATCGTCCTGCATCTGGACCATGGCGACAGTTTCGAGACCTGCAAGAGCTGCATCGACGACGGCTTCACTTCCGTCATGATCGACTGCTCAAGCAAGCCGTTTGAGGAAAACATCGCCGAGACCAGAAAGGTTGTCGAGTATGCCCATGCTCACGGCGTTGTCGTCGAAGCTGAGTTGGGAACTCTGGCCGGCGTTGAGGACGAAGTAAAGGTCTCCGCTGAGGATTCATCCTACACCCGTCCGGAAGACGTTGAGGAATTCGTCAGAAGAACCGGCTGCGACTCCCTGGCCATCGCCATCGGAACCAGCCACGGTGCCTACAAGTTCAAACCCGAACAGTGCACCAGAAATGAAGAAGGCGTTCTGGTACCGCCTCCGCTGAGATTCGACATCCTCGAAGAGATCTCCAAGAGACTGCCGGGTTTCCCCATCGTTCTGCACGGCTCCAGCTCCGTACCGCAGGAATACGTCAAGATGATCAACGAGCACGGCGGCAACATGCCTGATGCCGTTGGCGTTCCTGAGGAACAGCTCCGCGAAGCTTCAAGACTGGCTGTCTGCAAGATCAACATCGACTCCGACCTGCGTCTGGCCATGACCGGCACGATCCGCAAGTACTTCGATGAGCATCCGGCTGACTTCGACCCCAGACAGTATCTGAAGCCCGCCAGAGAGAACATCAAGCAGCTGGTCAAGCATAAGATCATCGACGTTCTCGGCTGCGACAACAAGGCCTAGTCAATAACCTCATTAAAACTGAAACATCCCCGTCCGGGGATGTTTTCATTTGTTGTATTCTGGTCTGCGGCGCAGCGGCGCGGAGATGACGGCTTCGACCGGCAGCTGCTCACTTACCCGCTGGCGGGAGTCTTCCCTGACCAGCTCATAGATGCGCGGGTCCTCAAGCATCAGCTGCCAGGCTTCCAGCAGGTCCTTCAGGTAAGCCTTGTTGACGGGAATGCGCTCCTCAATGATCGGGCAGCGGTAGGGCAGCTCATCGGGATAGTAGATGAGTGAAAGCTCGTTGTTCTCATTCAGATGCGGACAGAAGGGGAAGGTACGGCACTGCATCGGCCGCTTATGGCGCTGGCAGAACTTCTTGCCGCCGCAGCTGACGAAGCAGACAGCTTCCCAGCTGGCCGGAAAGCCCATCGCCTGGGCGTCTTCCAGCGAACTGCTCTGCCAGTCTCTGGGCAGACTCATCTTCTCTTCCCCGGGGAAGAGGAAGATGCCCATTTCCTCATCGTCGTTTTCCAGAAGATAGTCCTCGTTGATCACCGCTTCGTCATAACAGCCATCCGGCCGGCAGCAGGCTGCCGAACAGAGCAGGCCGCAGTCAAAATCCAGGATCTCCCGGCGGTTCAGCAGTTCATAGATCTTCTGATAATCGACTTTCTTCATATGCCTGTTTAAGTCCTTCTATTCTTCGGTTTCGTAGACGATGTCGCCGTAGTGGCTGATCTCCAGCATCGCCTCCACGACCAGGTCTTCGCCGTTGAATTTGGAAAAGTAGCCTTTGTAGATGACGCTGTGGCGGCCGTGGTACTCGTTGCTGATCTCAAAGTCGCGCCAGGTGAATTCATCGAGGAAGCGGCGCAGTTCGATCTTGCGTCCGGAAAACTGCCCCAGCATGGCATACGGAGCCAGCAGATAGACGAAACTGGTTTCAAGGTCCACCTGTTCTATCTGCACTGCTCCTCTGACGACCTGATAGGGTTCCTCGTTTCTGATCAGCCCTTCCGGCAGATGCATGATCAGGCTGTCGCCGTTAGTCTCCAGGCGGTCGGTAATCATGTCATACAGGCCAAATGGCGGCAGGTTTGCTCTGAATATGGTTTTCATGGTTCTTCATCGATCCTTTCCCTGATCATCTCCATCAGCCGCACATAGCGCATGGTGGAATCCCTGCTCATCAGCGGACTCTCCTTGATGCCCTGGCGCAGACAGTCGTGCACGTGTCTGATCTCATACTGGAAATCGTCATCGCCATAGGGCTCTTCCCAGTGCTGCTGTCCCTCATCGTTTTTCAGCGTCAGGCTGGCCGGACGGTAGAAGTTATCCGCTTCAATGGTGCCGCGGGTTCCCCTGATCAGCAAAGAGCGCTTGTTTGAGCGGTCATTGAACGCCGATTCGCACAGAGCTTCCGCTCCGGAAGCGAAGCGGCAGAGGGCCAGGGTATGCGCGTCAACGCCCTTTTTCTTCCGGCAGCTGACATCAACGCCGAGGGGGTCTTCGTGAATGTAGTCGGTAATGCTGGCGATGCCGTAGCAGCCCATGTCGTAGAAGCAGCCTCCGTATCGGCGGTCCCAGATGTAATGGTCTTCGGGGAAGTCGTAACAGGCCGTGAAATGAACTTCCATGTAGCGGATCTCGCCGATATTATTCTGATCGAGAAGTTCGTGGATCCTGGCCACCAGAGGCATGAAGCGGGTCTTCATGGCTTCCATGTAGAACAGGTTCTTCTCAGCCGCCAGCGCAAAGATCTCCTCAGCTTCCCGGCAGCTCACTACGGCCGGTTTCTCGCACAGGACACTCTTCCCCTGCCTGAGCGCCTCCATGACCCACTGGTAATGCCAGCGGTGCGGGAGGGCTATGTATACGATGTCGACATCTTCATCCTGCAGAAGCGCTGAGTAATCGTCGTAGAGCTTTTGAGCGCCGAATTCTTCCTTAAACTGCTGGCGCTTCTGCGGCTTGTGGGAAGCCACGGCATAAAGCCGGCCTTCCTCAATGTTGCTGAGTGAGCGGCAGAAGCGGTGGGCGATGTTGCCCAGACCGAGAATTCCCCAGTTGACGGCTTTTTCAGCCTTTGACATTCTTTCTCTCCTGCTTGACATACAGATAGATGTGATAGATGAACATTAACGGCAGCGTCAGGGCCATGGCGATGATCAGGCCCTTCATTCCGGGAACCAGCTGCGACCACATTGCGGCCTTCATGTAAAGGAAGCACGCGACGGCAAAGACGGCCAGCAGGCCGCTTCTGGCAATCAGGCCCGGCGTCAGGCCGCGGTAATTCAGTCCGGAAACGTTGAGGTGGTCCGAAAAGCAGACCAGCCAGATGCCGGCACCGCCTCCGATGATGCATACCAGGGAAAAGAGAATTCTTTCGGACAGTTCGCCTTCATTGAAGAAACCGCCTATTCCCATGGACATGAAAATGACGCATATGACAACCAGAAATGACTTCATGTAATTCTTCATCGTGACTTCCTCGCTCGTTTTCTGCCTTAATTATACCGCAAATCCGGCTTTCTGCCATTTTCCCGGTCCACCGGGCAGCGGGCACGCTTCAGTATCCTTTATGAGCGCGCCTTTATCTGTTAGAATTGAGGCAGAGAAAACCAATTGACAGGAGATGCCTATGTCTGAACAGTTCTTGACGCTGATGGCTGATCTGGACGAAGAGTCGCAGAAACTCATGGCCGGCTGGTACGCTTCCCTGAAGGAAGCCGGCTTCACCGGCAGTCAGTCACCGGAAGTACCCTATCACATCAGTCTGATGACCTTCGCCTCTGACCAGCAGGCCAGAGCCCTGGAAACAATGTATGAAGCCGCGGAGCAGTTTGCGCCGATACCGGTCTACGTCAGCCACATCGGCGTATTTGCCGGAGGACGGGTTCTCTTTGCGGCGCCGGAAAGCAATCCGCAGCTGGAAAAGCTGCGGGCAGCCTGCGGACCGCAGGCTCCGCAGATGTATCCCTGGATACCGCACATCACCCTGCTCATGGACGAAACGGAGAACGTCTGCGCGGCTCTGAGCGTCCTGGTGAAATCGTTCAGGCCCTTCCTGGGCTGGATCACCCGCCTGCAGGTCTGTTCCTTCTGGCCCATGCAGGAGATCGCCGCGATCGATCTGATCGAAGAGGCGCCGGCCGAAAACTGACAATCATTCCACAGTAAAACCGGCATGTTGCCGGTTTTATTCGTTTCTAAGCCTTGTCGTTACTGCCGAGGACGTTGACGATCTTGTCGGCAACCATGTCGGCAACCGCCAGACGGCCCGGTTCGAGATAGGTACGGCCGTCGAACTTCTCCGGCTTCTCAACGCAGGCCTTGCGGACCTGACCGAAGTAGCAGACGCGGATGTCGGTTCCGACGTTGATCTTGCAGATGCCCTTGCTGGCCGCTTCTCTCAGCATGGCCTCGGGAATGCCGATGGCTTCCGGCAGATTGCCGCCGTACTGGTTGAAGATCTCCAGGCGGTCATGCGGTACGGAAGAGGCACCATGGAGAACCAGCGGATAGCCCGGCATCAGGGAAGTGATCTCTTCCAGGATGTCGAAGCGCAGCTGCGGCTTCTGTCCGGGTTTGAACTTGTAGGCGCCATGGGCGGTTCCGATGGCGATGGCCAGGGAATCGATGCCGGTGCGCTGAACGAACTCAACGGCATCAGCCGGATGAGTGAACTGACCGTATTTGTCTTCGACGACAATGTCGTCCTCAATGCCGGCAATGGCACCCAGTTCGCCTTCAACGACGACGTCTCTGGCATGGGCATACTCGACGACTTCCCTGGTCATGGCGATGTTGGTCTCAAAGTCATAGGCTGAGGCATCGATCATGACGGAAGTAAAGCCGTTATCGCAGCACTGTTTGCAGAGTTCAACGCTCTTGCCGTGGTCCAGATGCAGGGCGATGGGGATGTCGTTTTCCTCGCAGGCGGCCTTGATGGCTTCTCTGATGTAGGCAGGATGCATGTACTTCAGCGCGCCTTCGGATACGGCGATGATGACCGGTGACTTCGTCCGGGCAGCGCCGGCGAGAACACCCATCATGATGTCGATGTTGTCGACATTAAAGGCGCCGATGGCGTACTTGCCCTCGTATGCCTTCTTGAACATTTCCTTTGTGGTTACTAATTTCATTTTTTCCTCCATAGCCCTGAGAATCACCATTCCCTGAAGGCCGTTATTTCCTGATTAAATTATACAATCAACAGACCTTCTAAACAACACTTCCCGGCCTGAGACAGGGCAAAGAAAAAACCGGTTTCCCGGTTTTCTTTTCAACTGGTGCTCGAATAGGGACTCGAACCCTAGACCCACTGATTAAGAGTCAGTTGCTCTACCATCTGAGCTATTCAAGCAGTTGCTTAATTATATTATCACTTATGTTTTAATAATTCAACCAGTATTTTTCGCAAATTAAGCATTATTTGTTCATTGCTTTTCCGTTATCCGGTATACGGCATTCAGCGTCATTTCCTCACTGCCTCCCCGGTCGATGAACAGTTCCCTCTGAAAGCCTATAGAACGATTCTGCAGGCACAGTTCCAGAAAGCACAGGAAGATGCCGATGTCGATGCGGTTGTAGAAAGCTACCTGATCAGCCGGCATGATGCCCCGCTTGCCCGGCATGCGGTAACGGTAAACCGACAGGGTGTCTCCGTCATTGATGACCAGCCAGGGCTGGGTGTTGCAGGCACTGGGGGCAAAGCGGACGATGTCCGTCACTCCTTCAATCTCTTCACCTTGCCAGATCTCCTCAACGGGCTTGCGCTTGCTCTTGAACATGTCCTTACGGAAAATCGAAGCGTCAGGGATCTTGCGGATCGCCATCATGATGACGAAGTCCAATCCTTCAAAGGAAGCTTCTTCTACTTTTCCGATGCCAAACCACAGAGTACCGATGTCACGGGAAACCAGCCAGAGGTCCAGCTGTTCACCCAGATAGCCGATGTTGGCGAGATAGCCGTCTTTCTTTTCGCTGTAGAACAGAATACAGTACTCCTGCCCGCGCTTACAGGTGGTTTCCTCTGTCCTGACAATGCGTATGGCCGTTTTTATCTCGGGATAAAGAGGAACCAGCTCCTGATACTGTTTCCTTATCAGTTCAACATCTTCTTCAATGATCTCCTCCTGTCCGCAATTACGGAACAGATGGAAGGACTTCCTTTTGAAAATCATGTCATAAAGTCTTTCTTCCATGATGAATCTCCTCTTTGTATTAATCAGATGGTTTTGCACATTCTGTTTACGACTGATGTGCAAATCTTGCGCATTGGTTAACTATGCAATGTGCAATTCATTTCAGAACATAGACTCCCTGAGAAAACACTTTCCTGAAACCCAGTGATTCGTAAATGTGGTTGGAAATCGGGTTAGCCTGATCTACATTCAGAGTAGCCGTTCTGTCCATGGCCAGGATCTCGTTCTTAATGCTGTTGACAACCTTACGGCCATAGCCCTTCCCCCGGTACTGGGGTCTGGTATAAACGTAAGATATCTTGCATGAGGTATCGGTATCAGGCTTGACAGCCGCCATGGAGACAATGGTGTCATTGTCTCTGATGATCCGGAAGTCATTCAGCCTGGCAAGCAGCTTTTCTTTTTCGATCTGATCAGGAAGTCCGCAGTCAACTATGAAATTGCCGGCCATTTCAAACATCTCATCGATGTCATCTTCCGTGGGATGGACCACTTCGTCTGATGAGGGTTCCGTATACTCTCTGGTCTCCATGAAGTCCATGCCGATCAGCAGCCGGTATTCCTTACCAGAGAGTTCCTCTGACACTTTCATCAGTTCCTCGCCAACGTCGCTCGCACATAAAATTCCGCTGAACTGGTAGCCGTTTTCCTGAAGGTAATGCATCAGTTCTTTTGTGCATTCCTTATCGCCATAGAGCATCAGATTATACTTGGAGACTTTCATGGCGACCATGACATGGGGATCATCGGTGATCTTCATGGCATAATCACTTTTATTCGCTTGTTCAAGCAGCTCGGCATCAAGATAGAAAAATGCCGACATGTAGCGGTTCTGATCTAAAAAGGCCTTGTTATCTTCAATGAATTCCCTGCCATTGGCATATTCCTTAATCATCTCTGTTCCTCCCTGTCCTACAGATCAAACATGCTCATCTGCTCGTTCTTCTCCGGAAACTCGTACATGTAGCGGAAGCACTCTTCCGGGCTCGACAGCATCCCGTTATCCCGGCAGATCTTCCGGAACACTTCTCTCAGTTCAGCCGCGTTCGGGCTGGGCAGCTCATAGGCGTTGCCGTAGCGGCTGATGTAGCGCTGCTTCATACCCGGGAAATGGCGGTCAAGCGCCTGGTAGTAGTATTCCCGGTCGCCTTCCCTGAGCGTCAGTCCCATGCCGAAATCTATGACGCCCTTTACGCCAACTCTGGCGCATTCATTCAGAATGGCAGTGACGTTTTCCGCGGTATCATTGATGAACGGCAGGATCGGCGTCATCCAGACCACGGTCGGTATGCCTCTTTCCTGCATCTTCTCCAGAACCTCAATGCGTCTTTTGGTGTTGCAGACGTTGGGTTCAAGAAGGCGGCATAGTTCATCGTCATAAGTAGTAAGGGTGATCTGCACCACGCATTTGGCCGTCCGGTTGATTTCATCGAGCAGGTCAATGTCCTGAAGAATGCGGTCTGACTTGGTCTGAATCGCGGCGCCGAAGCCGTATTTTCTGATGACTTCCAGGCATCTTCTGGTCAGCCGCAGTTTCTCTTCGCAATGCATGTAGGGATCGGACATCGAGCCGGTGCCGATCATGCATTTCTTTCTTTTTGATCTCAGTGCCACCTCCAGCAGCTCTGGAGCATTCTGCTTTACTTCGATATCTTCAAACGGATGAATGAACTGGTAGCACTTGCTGCGGCTGTCACAGTAAACACATCCGTGGCTGCAGCCGCGGTAAATGTTCATGCCGCAGAAACCGTTGCTTCCGCTCAGTATGGTCTTGGCTTCAACAAAATGCATCTTCCCATTCTCCTCTGTTGTGCAGGTCTCACCGCTTCAACGAGGTTTTGCCTCATCTTCCAATTCCTGCGCAGTCCCCGTTGCTGTTTTCATATGCTCATTAAATACGGATTATTCTCCTGTTGGTATGTTATCGTTCAGACTCTTGTTTCGGTAATTCAGGTTCGTACGCAAAGTATATCCCTGGCTTTCCCAGAAACTGTTTGCTTCATCGTTATCCTTATATACCAGGCCAAAGATCTTCTGGATGCCTTCTTTCCGCAG
>JAFZBT010000062.1 GCA_017561615.1 Erysipelotrichaceae bacterium | reverse complement strand
TTCTGGTGAATACTCTTCGTTATTGACGTGTACTTTCTGTTTGTTTCTCAAAGAACGATTCGCACCGACGCTTCCGCGACAGTGCTTTTATATAATATCATATTCCCTTAAGTTGTCAATAACTTTTTTGCCGATTTTTCCGAAAATCGTACACACATTATTTCACCTATTTCGCAGTATTCCAAACGGTAAAACACAGGCATGATTCCATATGGTTTTTCATCCTCCGGCGTTTCATATATAATATGTATTGTATTCTGAGGTGATTGTTTATGATTCGTGATCAGATAGATAAAGACCTGCTGGAAATGGCAGCGCAGTCAGACGAAGTACTGAAGGACATCTATGACCGGATCGATGAGATCTGCCTTCACAATTCCGACAGGATCCTGGCCGCTTTCATCAGAAACAGGGTGTCATATTCCGACTTCAGCGACATCAACGGCTACGGTAACTACGACAGCGGAAGAGACAAGCTGGAAGACATGTTTGCGGACATACTGGGCTGTGAAGATTCTCTGGTCAGACCGCAGATATCCAGCGGTACCAATGCGCTGTTTCTGGTCTTCTCCGCTCTGCTCAGGCATGGCGATGTCATGATCTCACTGACCGGAACGCCCTATGATTCCCTGCAGGAAATGATCGGCATTTACGGTGATTCATCGCAGTCTCTAAAGGCCAATGGCGTAAGCTATGAGCAGATCGATCTGATCAACGGCGGCTTTGATGAAGAGAAAATCGTTGACCGTCTCAGCAAGAATGACGTAAGACTGGTGGAGATTCAGCGTTCCCGCGGCTACTCCAGCAGGCCTTCGCTTACGATCGATCAGATCGGGCATCTGATAAGCCGCATCCGGGAAGTCAACAGGGACGTGATCATCATGGTCGATAACTGCTATGGGGAACTGGTCGAAGAAAGAGAACCCGGGCATGTCGGCGCCGACATCATCGCCGGCTCACTGATGAAGAATCTGGGCGGCGGAATCGCCTCAACCGGCGGCTATGTTGCCGGACGGCGTGATCTGGTAGCCATGGTCGCCGAACGGCTGACCGCTCCGGGTATCGGTAAGCAGCAGGGCGCCAATTTCAATCAGAACAATGCCTTCTTCAAGGGCCTGTTCATGGCGCCGTCTGCCGTACGCTCTGCCCTGAAGACGGCTGTCTTCTCCGCTTACATGCTGGAAAAGCTCGGATTCAGAAACGTTTCACCGCGCTACGACGAAAAGAGAACCGACATCATCCAGACCGTCGAACTCTCCAGCAGGGAAAATCTGGTCCGTTTCACCCAGGGCATCCAGGATTCCTCACCGGTCGACTCCTTTGTCAGAGTTCTTCCGGCTCCCATGCCGGGATACCCGTTTGACGAGGTAATGGCCTGCGGAGCCTTTACCCAGGGAAGTACCATCGAACTGTCAGCTGATGCACCGGTTATTCCGCCTTATACGCTATACATGCAGGGCGGACTGACGCCTGAATACGGCAAGCTGGGAATACTGCTGGCCATAACCAGAATGAGACAGGGGAACTAGTTCCCCTTTTTTTGAAATACGACTTTTCCATGGCATTGTGATATACTAAATGCAGATACAGAAAAGACCGATAATCCGATAAGCTGATCATTCTGCCGGTTTTCTGTATCTTCGCAAGAAACGGAGGAAACAATATGAAGAAGCTGTTAACGTTACTGCTCTCTCTGTTACTGATTGCCACCATGTCAGGATGTGACGGCGGCGGGGGTAACGGCGATAAGTTCGATCCCGCTGCGCTGCTCAGTGCGCTGGAAGAAAACAGCTGGTTTGTCGAAGACGAGACCAGGCTGTTCGTGAGATTCGATGCGGAAAAGAAGACCGTTGAGCGCACAATCGATCAGACGAGCTACTACATGTGCGAAAACATCACCGATATCCGCAAGACCGGTAACAATGCCTTTGAGATCGATGCTCATCATGACGGCCGCCACGATGAGGAAACGGATTATGATGAGGGCACTACCACCTTCAGAATCGAATATGATCTCAATGACCCGACCGTTCTGAAGGCTACCTTCGTTGCCGGCGACAATGCTGAAGGACCTTATATGCTGCACAGCGACAAGGGAATGAGTGGAGATGAGCTGCTGAAGTTCCTGCAGGAAAACGGTCCGTACGCCAATTATGAAAACATGAATCAATTCGTCGCTGAGGCCGATGCCTGGATGATCTGTGACCGCACCATCGTCGACTATGAAAAAACGGAAGATGAATACATCCTAGTCAAGTCCATTACCTATAAGGGCTTCAACAACTACGAGTTCGTAATTGACTATGACGATGAGGAATGGACATTTACGATGCACATCGAAAAGGACACACCCGATTCCTTCTATATCTTCGCTGATGACAATTATGCCTATTATGTAACTGATGTCGGTATGGACAGAATCAAGCTGCTTGATGTTCTGGTTGGCGGAAACATCTACTTAGATGAGACCGGTGAAATGGCAGTTCTTTTCGATAATTCCCTGGGAACCATTACCATCAATTGGCTGAAGAAAGACAAGACCAGAGAATTCGGCATTGACGATCTTGTTTACAACGGCTGCAACAACTACCGTTATCTTGTTCACGACACGACTTCAAACACGCAGTACCTGATCTACATAAGGTATCACGTGACTGACGGCAGGATCGGTCTGAGACTTGACGAACTGGAAATCGACAGAGGCTTCGATCCTCATCACTGAGCAGCTTATCTAAAGCCGCAAAAAAGATGGACGACATCGTCCATCTTTTCTTTTGTTTTCTACTTGCCTTCAGCTGAGTACATGGCCTTGCAGATGACTACCTTGCGGTCATAGATGTCCTGGCACAGCTGCGGCAGTCCTTCAATGTCAGTCTTGTGGGTGATCAGATCGAGGACCTGCATCTTGCCTTCGTCCATCATCTTCACGCAATATGCCCACTCATTAATCGGGGTCTCAGCGTAATGGTGGTTCCAGATGCCCTTTAATACCAGTTCCTTCCGCAGGATGGTGCTGTGATCTGACAACTTGATCACGGTATCCTTATGCGGGTTGCCCAGCAGTACGACCGTGGCCTTGATACGGCAGCATTCAATGGCGCTGCACAGACCCGGACCGGTTCCGGTACCTTCAACAACCACATCAGCCATATGTCCGCCGGTAAGTCTCTTTACCTCTGCGACGACATCGGTGGTCATGCTGTTGATGACCGTTTCACCGCGGTCTCTGGCAAACTGGCATTTCTCTTCCACAACGTCGACCAGAATCGGATCAGCTCCGAACAGTCTTGCCCAGCGTGAAGCCATGATGCCGATCGGGCCGGCGCCGAAGATCACTACGTGATGGCCGGCAACGACATCGCCCTTTCTGATGGCATGCTGTGCCACGCAGCAGGGCTCAACCATGCCCAGCATTTCGCCGGTAGTGCTTTCACTGTGTGATTCTACGAAATGCCATTCTGATGGTATCAGGCAGTACTCAGCCATGCCGCCGTCGCTTCTGGAACCCAGATAGTCATAGTGCTGGCACATGGCATAGTCAGCGGTCAGGCAGGCTTCGCAGTTACGACAGGGGATCAGCGGGAAAATGGCGCCTTTTCTGCCAATCAGAGAAGGATCAGCATCCTCACCGACGGCTACGATGGTTCCGCCGAACTCGTGTCCCAGAGTCAGCGGGTATTTCTTCAGACTGGTACCCAGTTCAAAGATACGGGGAATGTCACTCCCGCAGATACCGCAGGCGCTGACCTTTAGCAGCAGCTGCTTGCCATGCGGTACGGGAACTTCAACTTCATCGCAGCGGAAATCACCGATTGCGTGCTGTCTTGCTGCTTTCATGGTTGCCATGATGTTATCCGTTCTTCTTCAGCAGGTCAGCTACGTCATAGCAGCCCTGAGCCGGGATGATCTGGATCTCTACCTTGACGCCTTCGTCGATCATCTGTTTGATGATTTCCTTTTCATGATCAGACATGGAGATATTCTGGAAGAATTTCTTGCGGTCGCCGCTCATGCCCATGCCGCCGATATTGAAGTAATCGATCGGGCAGCCGGCATCTCTTAAGGCCTTGATGGTATCCGGAACCTTGGCGATCAGCATGGTGGGCTTCGGCAGTCCTTCCTTCAGAAGCTTCGCAGCATCTTCGATGGTCTTGTTCTCAATGGTCATGCCGCTGGGGATCAGATATGAGAACATCGTCTGCATGAACGGGTCCTTGGCGGTCTTGTCATCAACGCACATGATGTGCTTGATTTCCTTGTACTGCTTGATCCACTGGGTAACGACCTGACCATGGATCAGTCTGTCATCAATTCTGGTAAAAATCAAATTCTCAATTGCCATATTATTCAACTCCTTTAAACTTCTTTATTATTATTCTACAACTGACTGCACATAATTCCTATAGCATTCGCCAAATTTTTCCGGCCCTTCCTTCAGCATTGATGAAGTTCCGGTTACCAGGCTGTCGGCGCCTGCCGCCAGCATCTTTCTGGCGTTTTCAGTTGTTGTATTCCCATCTATAACCAGCTCGATGTGGTGATCGGCTTTGTCCAGAATCTTTCTGACTCTGGCGATCTTTTCCAGGCCGTTAGGGATCAGCTTCTGTCCGGCAAATCCCGGGTTTACGGCCATGAACATGACGAAGTCAAGCACCGGCAGAGCCTCTTCCAGATACTCCAGCGGAATACCCGGGCTCATGGCGTAGCCAGCCTTCATTCCCTTTTCCCTGATAGCCATTAACAGACGGTATGGCTGCTTACTGGCTTCGGGATGGAAACTGACACGGTCATTTTCCTTCCAGTTGAACCAGGGGAAGAAATTCTCCGGCTCAACAGCCATGAAATGGACATCGATCGGCAGATCGGTGATCGATCTGATGGCGTCGAAATCATCCATTCCCAGCATGATGTTGGGAACATAATGACCATCCATGACATCAAAGTGAATGCCGGCGATGCCGTTTTTTTCGAATTCAGCGATGTACTCACGCAGCTCCCAGGGCTTGCAGCACATGACTGACGGATAAATAGCGACCTTTTTCATTGTTTTCTCCTCCAAACAAACGCATGCGGGGCTGTCGAAAGTCCCGCATGCATCTTTCAATTAAGCTGAAATCTTACTTGTAAGCACCCATCA
>JAFZBT010000061.1 GCA_017561615.1 Erysipelotrichaceae bacterium | reverse complement strand
CCTGATGAGAAGAGCTTTTCCATTGAAATAGATGATGTATGGACAGATTATGAAACTTTTAAAGTAATCTTGGTAGATACATATGATCTGCATTATGAAAAGACGGCCTCTGTTTCAAAAACGGGAAGAACTGAAATTAAAATAACACAGGATGATTATGTAGAATATCCTGGTGATGCGGCAAGAAGATTAGAAAAATGGCTAAATGGCAATAAATAGATGTGCTGATTATCAGTAATGAAATTGACTTATTTGTTTTTTGGCTTCTGGCTAAAAAAGAACAGATCAAGTTTATAACTTGATCTTTTTCTTAGTGGTTATTAGTTACATCTTAATGAATAATGTGTTTATTTTTAACCGAGTTTTTTCCAGTTCAGAGAGTTGAGAGTCTCCTCGTCCAGGGCATTGCCGCTGACGCCGTAGACGTCGCCGTACTGGTTTTCATAGACGTGGTCAGCTGCCACGCCGACTTCCACGTTCTGCCCGTAGGAATTGGTATAGGTATTGACGCCCATGGTGGCTTCGTGGAAGCCCTGGCTGATGTGGTCATCGGAAGCCATCTTGCGCTTCCAGGAATCCGCCAGACCTTCCCGGGCCTGATCGGCGTTGCGGGCGATCATCTGGGAGGTCCTGGCCTGCATGGCTCTTAACTGGGCCGTCTTCTGCATGGCGATGTTCATGTTCATATTGGCCTGCTGACGGATCTGCGAGAACTTGCGGTTAATGGCATTGCTCTCCTTCTGGTCCAGTCCCTGATCGGGGTTCACGGAACGCGCGAAGTTCAGGAAGACCGGCGTAGCCTCGGCTTCCTTTTCGGCCAGCATCATGCACCCATAGCGCCGCTGGGAACCCCAGATGGTCAGGTCGCAGCGCTTTTCCCTCTCCGGGCTGACCGGCTGGACGGCCTGTTCATTCTTTTCGACGGCCAGGGCCGCGGGTTTCTTCTGTTCTTTCATCTTGGCCAGAATGCCGCCTTTCATATAGTCGCTCAGGGTCATCTTTGAGGCGGTCTCCTTAAACTGCTGGATTCCTTCCTTCGCCTTTTCCAGATAATCGTTATCGCCCTTCAGTCCCAGCTTTTCCCGGGCAGAGGCATAGAGTTTCTTCATTTCATCGGAGAAGTTGTTCAGGAAGGCGGGGCCGTAGGTCAGCCGGGCGCACTGCCAGTCCATGCCGGCCAGCACGACGATGTCAGCGCCCTGCTGCTGACCGGTAAAGCGGTACAGTGCCGAAAAGCACTGCTCGCTGTCCACGCTGGAGTTCATTTCCAGAAACTGGTCATACAGGCTCTTGTCGTTGTGCAGCAGTCCTCTGGCCAGTTCCCCATCCGTGCTTAAGGCGGTGGGCAGATCGCAGACGGCATCCAGCTTCAGCGGCACGCCGGCCCAGTTTTCGGCCCAGGCCTTGATGTATTCTTCCGGCTCAACAGACTTATCATAGCCGGCCTCGGTATGGACGGCCACCAGAGCCGCCACGGTCTTTAATAGCGGATTGCGCAGGTCGGTGTGAATGTCCTTGGAAGTGCTGCGCAGGAAAACGGTCCCTTCAGGGTTTGCGGCGTTCATGGTCGCCTTGAAGGGGACCATCTCGCCCTGCCAGCTTTCGTCGATGCCGCCGCTGACGGAAAAGTCAGCGGGAACGACGGCGCTGCCCAGGATGGTTCCGTTTCCGGACACGAATGTCTTGGTTTCCGAAGCTCTGTTCATAACTGTACCTCCATGATGTATGTATGCGGTTTGTCTGTATTCTCATTTTACCATAAAGAGAAGACGAAGAAAAAAGGATGCCTAGGCATCCTCTGATCTGCTGATCGGTTCGTTGTATTCCGGCTTGTTTCTGGCCTTGCGGAAGAAGATGATCATCACAAAGACCATGACGAATTCCAGGAAAGCCAGCGTTACCGGGATCAGGTCAAAGATGAACTGGTCACGGGGCAGGTTTTCCGAAAGCGTGAAATCATAGATGGCGTGCCAGAGATAGGGGATCAGGAAGGCCAGGACGTTATAGCCGTTCTTTCCGGTTCTCATGGCCTTGGAAATGAAGTAGCCCATGACAAAGCCGTAGACGGCATGTCCCATGGTGACGCCTCTGACGATGCCCTGGCCCACGCTGGTGGTGAAGGCGTAGACAATGTCCTCGAGAATGCCGAAGCCGGCGCCGACCAGCGTCATGAAGATGATGACGTCCAGATAGCTGACCTCGCCGGTCGCCTTCTTCAGGGTCTTGCGGAAATACAGGAACTTCCAGAGTTCCTCCATCAGCGCAAACAGGATGAAGCACCTGATGGCATCCTTCGCTAACGGCGGCAGCTTATCGATGCCCAGAAAGCTGAAGATGATGCTTAAGACCAGACAGGAAAGGGTGATCGCTCCGGAGGAAACCACGCCGTTGAGCATGGAGCGGCGGCAGTTTTCCCTGTATCCTTCCTTTTCACTGTAGAGACTGCGGAGCCAGAAGTACAGCAGCAGGGCCGGTACTACGCTGGCGATGACGACTAACAGGATATCCATAATATTCTCCTTTTTATGTTATTTTACCTTTCGGCGACAAAGTGATCAATTTCCTGCTGCAGAAGCTTATAGACCAGAGCCAGCAGGTAGCCGTCAGCGACAGCATGGTTCATGCGGACGCTCACCGGCATCAGCAGCCGGCCGTCTTCCTGCCGGTATCTGCCCCAGTTGACGATCGGAGCGAAGTAGAGATAGCCGTCCGGCAGTTCGATGTTCAGGCAGTCGTAGGACAGCCAGGAGATATAGGAAGCGTCAAACCAGTTGGGATGTCCGGCGCTGTCAAGAGCGTATTCTCGGCTTTCCTTTGCCCTTTCCAAATCTTCCAGAGCCCTGGCGTAGAAGGTTTCATAGTCCTGGTAATAGGTAGTGTAGACCGGCGAACAGGTCTCGCTGTCTTCGTGGAAGACGTACTGGGTCGGATTGATCTGATCGTAACAGATCAGTTCATCGGACTGCCACAGGTAGCCCATCCGGTAGTCCTCACGGCTGTTGAGCGTCCGGCACAGCAGATACAGGAAGTTCAGATAGAATTTCGTGCCGGTTTTCTTGGAGTACTCCACCAGATCGCTGACGTCCACTCTGGCGGTCATCGATGTCGAGCACTTGCAGTCCTGCGTAAAGTGGCGGTAGACGCCCTTGCGGTAGTATTCATCCTTATTGATCACCCGATAGTTCATGCTGACCTCCTGCGCGGTTTTACCTTCTTCATCATTTTACCGCATTCTCCCGGAAAAAAGCAGCGTAACCGCTGCCGTTTTTCTAAATTCTGACCTGCATTCTGATGTCCTCATCCTGCTGGCCGGTTTCCCTCAGCAAGGCCAGATAGGACAGGTAGTTCAGGACTTCTCCAGTGTCCTTCATCACGACGATGGGGCTGGGTCCGATGGACATGATGTCGCTTTCCTGAATGAACATGTACGCCTTCCGGGTCTCCGAATAGATGTCGACCTCCGGGTCCTTTCTTCTGGCGATCTTCAATGCCTGTTTAAATGTAATCATTTTCTTTCTCTCCTTACACTTACAGGTTACCTCTCTTTATCGCTGTGATGGTCGCCCGGGGAGCGACATTTTCCTTAACAGAAGATCTTCAGGATGGCTTCAACGCACTGACGGTGATCGACTTCTAGGACGCAGCCCATCACCGGCCAGTCCTCATGCTGAAGGCGCTTGTCGATCAGGATCTGTCCGGAAGTGTAACGGCCCTG
>JAFZBT010000060.1 GCA_017561615.1 Erysipelotrichaceae bacterium | reverse complement strand
TGGGGATACTGGTATTCATCCTTTTCCCCCGGTACCCAGACCTCACCGATCAGAGCGGCGCTTACCAGGAAGGCAATAATCAGCATTGCCAGAAACGCGAACAGTAATTTCTTCATCTTCTCATTTCCTCCGGTTATATTGTAAACCAGCCGGTCTCAAATGGCAAAGCCGGAGCCGGGCCAGAGAAAAAGCCTTTCGCAAGGCTTTTCTTCCAAATGGTGAAAGGTAAGGGACTCGAACCCATGACCCCCTGCACGTCAAGCAGGTGCTCTCCCAGCTGAGCTAACCCTTCAGGTTTCGGCTGTAAGGCTATTATACCTCATAATCGCCGATGTGAACAACAGTTTTTCATAAAGTTACCGCTGTGCATTTACGATTTTATAACAGCCGCCTTCGCTAGTCAAACATTTTCTTTCTGATTCTGATCATGGGCAAAGAAAGTCATGGTTCCTGCGGCTGTGCCGGTGTCATAACCGCGGTTGCCGATCAGCTGAAGCAGTTCCTCAATTCCTTCGCCGCACTGCAGCCAGCTTTCCAGCAAGACGAAGCGCTGACGGCTTTCTTCCCCGGCCTGGTCAAACATCTGCATGACCCCGGCATCGCAGCTCTCTCCGGTTACCGGATGACGCCAGGTGTCCCGGCGCAGATTCAGGGCATCCAGCGTATCGTCATATTTCAGCGGCACCATCAGCGCCGTTGCCCGGCCGGGATGGCCGGCCAGCTTCTCCAGAGCCGAGATCGTTCTGAACCGGCGGCCGGAAACGTCATGAAGGGTTCTGGCCATGGTCATAAAATCCCTCATGGCCTGCAGACAGACCTCCCTGCTGAGGTCCTTTCCGTAAACTTCATTTATCAGATCGCTGACCAGCTGCGCGGGCCTTTCCATTTCGCCCCGGCGGCACTTCATCATCTTCCAGACCACGTACTCGTCCGTCTTCAGACCGAAATGGTCCAGAATGCCTCTTTCCATCTGCGATTCCAGCTGCTGATGCTGATAGCCGACCTTGCCGGCCAGCGAGTGAGTACGCCAGTAGACATAGGGATGGACCCGGGCGTCCAGGGCGTGGTGGCAGAGCCAGCCGGCCAGAAAGCTGACCGATTCCTCATCGGGGTTTTCCCTGATTCTTTGCAGCAGAAAGCGGAAAGCCTCATCGATCTTCTGAAAGTGCAGCATGGTACCCAGCGTCTGAACCTGGGAAGCCTTCTTCTGGTCAAAGAGCGGCAGAGCCCGGTAGAAAAACAGGAAGTCCGGCCCCTGGCAGCCGTAGATAAAGACCCGCTTATGGCGGTTGATGATCTTTCTGAGCTGACCGGCGTCGCACTGAAGCAGCGCCTTTTCCCCGCACAGGCTGTGCGCAATCAGACTTGGCATCCTTTTTTCCTTTCTGTGAGAAAACCGGTTTCTGGAAACCGGCTTATTCCTCTATGTGTTCCATGCCCATGGCCATGATCGTCTTGACGTGATCATCGGCAAGGCTGTAATAGATCTGCTTTCCCTCCCGGCGGGACTTGATGAGCTTGTTCTGCTTGAGGATGCGCAGCTGATGGGAAACGGCGGAAGCCGTCATGGTCAGCTGATCGGCAATGTCGTTGACGTTGACCTCATGCTCAAACAGCGCATAAAGGATCCTGATCCTGGTGGAATCACCGAAGATCTTGAACAGTTCAGCCAGATCGTACAGTTCATTCTCTCTCATGTCAGATCCTCCCGACAAACAGCGCCCGGATGGCGTTCAGCACGGCAATGACCATGACGCCGACATCGGCGAAGATGGCTGCCCACATGTTGGTGATGCCCAAGGCACCAAGCAGAAGGCACACGAGCTTGACGCCGATCGCAAAGATGATGTTCTCGTAAACAATGCGCAGACACTTCCTGCTTATTTTAACCGATTTGGCTATCTTCAGCAAATCGTCATCCATCAGCACGACGTCCGCCGCCTCAATGGCCGCGTCCGAGCCCATGGCGCCCATGGCGATGCCCAGATCGCATCTGGTCAGTACCGGCGCGTCATTGATGCCGTCGCCGACAAAGGCGACCTTGCCGGAAGAGGAGGCGAGGATCTTCTCAACTTCCTCAACCTTCTGCTGAGGCAGCAGGGAAGCCCGGTATTCCCGGATCTGCACCTCGTCAGCCACGCTTCTGGCCACTCTCTCGTCGTCACCCGTCAGCATGATGGTGCTGGAAACACCGATGTCATGCAGCTGCCGGATGGCCTGGCGGGCGTTTTCCTTGATGACGTCGGCGATCAGCAGATGACCGCAGTAAACCCCGTCAACGGCTACGTGGATGACCGTGCCTACGTCGTCTTCACAGTTCTGATATTCAATGTTCAGCTGATCCATCAGCTTGTGGTTGCCTACGGCGACCTGACGGCCGTCAACGACGGCGACCACGCCGTGACCGCTGTATTCCCTGACGTCTTCGACCCGGCTTTCATCCAGCTGATTCTGACAGGCTGCCCGGATGCTTCTGGCGATCGGGTGCAGGGAACGGCATTCAGCCAGTGCCGCATACTGTAGCATTTCTTCCCGGTCGATCGGGCACTTATGGACGCCGGTGACTTCAAAGACACCCTTGGTGATGGTGCCGGTCTTGTCGAAGACCACGCATCTGACCTGCGAGAGCGTCTCCAGATAATTGGAGCCCTTGATCAGGATGCCCTGACGGCTGGCTCCGCCCAGGCCGGCGAAGAAGCTCAGCGGGATGGAGATGACCAGAGCGCAGGGGCAGGAGATGACCAGAAAGCTCAATGCCCGGTACAGCCAGACGGAGAAGTCCGCCGGCTTGCCGGTCAGATAATTGAACAGCGGCGGCAGCAGCGCCAGCGCCAGAGCGCTGAAGCAGACAGCCGGCGTATAGTAATGGGCGAACCTGGAGATGAAGTTTTCCGACTTCGACTTGAGCGAACTGGCGTTTTCCACCAGATCGAGGATCCGGGAGACGGTTGAGCCTTCAAAGTCCCTGGTCGTCTGAACATGGAGAACGCCTTCGTTGTTGATACAGCCGGAGATGACCTCATCGCCCTCGCCGACGTCGCGGGGCTTGCTTTCCCCGGTCAGAGCGGCCGTATTGAGCGAAGAGGAGCCCCTGATGACGATGCCGTCCAGCGGCACTCTTTCCCCGGGCTGGATGACGATGGTCTGACCGACTTCCACCTCATAGGGATCGACCTGCCGCAGCTGACCGTCAACCTCAATGTTGGCATAGTCCGGCCGGATGTCCATCAGGGCGCTGATGCTCCGGCGGCTCTTGCCGACGGCATAGCTCTGGAACAGTTCGCCGATCTGGTAGAACAGCATGACCGCCGTGGCTTCCAGGTAATCTCTGAGCCCATAAGCGCCGACAGTAGCCACGGCCATCAGAAAGTTCTCATCAAAGACCTGATGCTTTCTGATGCCCTTGAGAGCCTTCAGCAAAATGTCATAGCCGATCAGCAGATAGGGGATCAGATAAAGAAGAGCCCCAATTGTACTGTCTTCCCGGACCCCGGTCAGCTTATAAATGGCAACGATGACGATCGTTGCCATTATGCGGTAAAGAACCTTCTTCTGCCTGGCGTTCATAAGAAGATCTCGCAGTCGTCTTCAACGGCCTTGCAGTTGGCCAGAACTCTGTTCATGACTTCCCTGACGTCGCAGCCTTCCTCAAATTCCACGATCATCTTCAGGGTCATGAAATTGACGACGGCGCTTTTGACGCCTTCCGTCCTGTTGGCAGCTTCTTCCATCTTGTTGGCGCAGTTGGCGCAGTCGACATCGATCTTATAGGTTCTCTTCATGTTGTTATCCTCCAACATTTGAACAATTGTTCAAATGTCAATTACATAATAGCACTCTCCCGGATAATGTCAATAAAATTATTGCATTACGGAAAATATTCCTATAGAATAATAGTGCGCGCCGGTTTAGCTCAGTGGTAGAGCACTTCCTTGGTAGGGAAGGGGTCGTCAGTCCAATTCTGACATCCGGCACCATTTTTTTATTTCCGGACGTAAAAAGACGCCTTAAGGGGTTCAACTTAGAGATTTGAGGCCTGATGCACCTGCGCTCAGAAACACTCTCATTTAATGATTGAGGGTGTTTTCTTTTGGGAAGACAGATGTGTATCAGGGAAAGCATTTTATCTATGTGAGTGTTAATGCCGGATTGGAAAGGGCTGAACCAATCAGAGCCTTACAATCCTTAATGTCGGCCAGTTTTGTTATCGAGGTCACTTTGTTGCCGGCATCTTTCGCTCCGATTCCGCAATGATATAACAACGGATTTGCTTCCCCGTAATCAAGAAGAATGTATCGATCATGAAACTGCCTCTGATTCTGTATGAAGCTGATTGTTCGCCCGGTGCTTTCCGCTTGGAAATCGTTATAATCGCTTAAGCGTAAACGAGGACGTGCTTTATTATCGGTGATTATTGTTAAATTAACGCTCCCCTTTGAAGCAGCTAAGTGAGTTAAAGTTTTCACGCTGATGTAGTCATCAACAATAATGATGTTTTTCTTGGCCTTTTTATAGATTGACTGAAACGCCTCATCAGCCTTCAGGGGTTTCCCGTTGGCGATAAGGATCTCTTCGTTACCAGCGGCGTCACTAAACGCTTGTATCAATAAGGGTAATTCGTCTTTGCTTACCAGTTTATTGTTGATGGTGTTGCTTATTTCCTTCACGTCGGCTTCAATGGCATCCTGACGCCTCGATAATAAATACATCTCTCTCGATGCGGCTATCTGTCGACTCTGATTCATATAATGCGTCATCTCTACAAACGCTTCAACGATGCGAACGCTTATTTCAACGGCTCTTGGTGTTCGGAGAACAGAAGCCAACATAACGGCTCCTTGCTCGGTGAAGGCAAGCGGAAGCTTCCTGCGCCCGCCTTCTTGACCTTCAAAAAATCCCTTTGTTGGTGAAGTCACAAATTGTGATTTCACGAGTTCTGTTTCATCTTTTGTTAATTGGAACATAAAGTTGGCAGGAAATCTTTCAATGTTTCTTTTTACCTGTTGGTTTAACGCTCTTACTTCATAGCCATACATTTCCGCCAAGTCAAAATCAAACATTATCTGGACACCACGTATTGTGTAGATCTTATCTTTAATTCTTTGCTCATCAATAAGGACTACTCGGCTATCTTCAATTTTCGCTGTTTTGTTTGTCATAAGTTCTCCTGTAAGGATAAGGATTCCCTCCACTCATAATATACTTAGCCAAATAAAGAAAGCCTTCCTATAAAAGCGTCTTTGTCATCAGATAAAACGGCAGTTTGAAAAGAACAAAAGCGTCCTCATTAATAGGACGTTTTTGACATTGTGAGGGCTAAAAGCCCCAAATCTCTAAGGAGAACCCCTTAAGGCGTCTTTTTTCCGTTATCAGTCGCTGACGATCAGGCTGAAGCTGCCCGGCTCTGCGGCGGCGTCCCGGAAGGTCTGCAGCAGCTGTTCACCGTACTGGTCCAGATACATCAGCAGGATCGTCTTATTCATTATGATCACGGCACACTCATCGGTGTACTCACCCAGACAGTCATAAAGAGCGTCCAGATTGTGGCCGTAGTAATCGGGCAGGCGCATGATGCGGGCGATGTAATCGTGGCAGGTCTGCCGGTCGGTCATCTTGGTTCCGTCAAGGATGAAAATGTTCATGGCTTACTCCTCTCCGTACAGCAGCACAAAGTGCTCATAGTGGTCATGGGTATAGTAGATCAAACCGTCGTTGGAGTAGATGATGCGCCTTGACCCCCGGTCCTTGTAGCCGACGGTGTCGATGTCGCATTCATAGTACTTCCGCCCGTTGGCCTTTGGCAGCAGGCCCTCGCGGTTGCCGTAGCTGTCCCCGCCGATGGCGTAGCCCGGTCCCAGGACGGCTTCAACGTTGCCGCCTTCCCAGCCTTTCTGACGGGCCTGGTTCTTGGTCACGTAATTGGGCGGCAGATGGCCGTAGGTATGAATGTAAAGGGCGACGTCCTCCTTGCTGGAGTAGAAGCCGTTTTCATCAATGACATCCTGCTGCTGAGGCGCGGGGTCGACGGGCTGGGGCTGGGGATCCTTCTGTTCCCAGTTCCGCAAGCCCAGGTACAGTCCGCACAGCAGGACGAACACGACGATCCCCAGGATCGTTCTTTTTGTCTGTCTGCTCATCTTACAGTCTCTCCATTCTCTTCAGCTTGCCGTAAAGCTTGCTGACCGGCAAGCCGACAATGTTATAGTAGTCGCCCTCAATGCGGCTGATGTAGCGGCCGGCCCAGCCCTGAATGGCGTAGGCTCCGGCCTTGTCATAGGGCTCCGCGGTCCTGACGTAGCGGGCGATCTCCTCGTTGGTGATGTTTTCGAAGAAGACCTTTGACTCCTCGGAGAAGTGGTGCTCCTTCCGGTCGCACAGTACGGCGACGCCGGTGATCACCAGGTGTTCCCTCCCCCGCAGCAGTTTCATCATCTCTTCCGCTTCCTTTTCGCTGTGCGGCTTGCCCAGGATCCGGTCGTCGACCAGCACGATGGTATCAGCGCCGATGACGATGGCGTCGCGGTGCTGGTCAAAGACCGCCCTGGCCTTGCGGTAGGCCAGATCCTTGACCTGCCCGGCCGGGCTGAGGCCTTTTCTCAGGGTCTCGTCGACGTCAGAGACGATGACCTCGAAGTCATATCCCAGCATCTCCATCAGTTCTCTTCTCCGCGGGGAAGCGGAGGCCAGTATGATCTTTTTCATCTGCTCACCTCTTTTAGTCTGCCGACTTGATCTCCAGGATCATGTCGCGCAGCTCAGCCGCTCTTTCAAAGTCGAGAATGCGGGCGGCTTCGCGCATCTCCTTTTCCAGCCGGGCCAGCAGTTCCTGCTGCTGGGTACCGGATTTCTTCATCTTCCGGCTCATGTACTTAAGCGCCATCTCATGGGTCTCGCGGGAGTGAATGGCTTCCCTGATCTCCTTCTTGATGGTCCTGGGCACGATGCCGTTTTCTTCGTTGTACTTCTGCTGAATGCCGCGGCGGCGGTTGGTCTCGTCAATGGCCGCCCGCATGCTGTCGGTAATGGAATCACCGTACATGATGACCCGGCCGTTTTCGTTTCGGGCCGCCCGGCCGATCGTCTGGATCAGTGAACGCTCGGAACGCAGGAATCCTTCCTTATCGGCGTCAAGGATCACCACCAGCGAGACTTCGGGGATGTCCAGGCCTTCCCGTAACAGGTTGATGCCGACC
>JAFZBT010000059.1 GCA_017561615.1 Erysipelotrichaceae bacterium | reverse complement strand
GCTGTAGAAGATGCCCTGGTCGCTGACGGTGGCCCAGGCCCGCTCGTCAAGGCGGCCTAAAAGATCGCCGTTAATATTCAGAATGTCCATCTTTCCGGCCTCGCTCTGGCGGTGGCGCTGGAAGCGGACGTGTCCCTTGGCGCTCTTGCCGGTGACGGACAGGGTGTAGGTTCCGGCTTCTTCAATGACGACGGAGAAACTGGCTGTCTGGGCGTCATCGCTGCGATAGACCGGCTGGTCATTATCCTTCTGAATGAGCAGAGAGATGTTGCCGGAATGCTGCTCGACGGAAACGTCGATCTGCTCGCCGGCTTCCATTTCCATTTCATGGCTGTAGGTGGTGTTGAGTATTTCAAAGTCGATGTCGAAGTGGTCGCTGTCAGCGGTCTTACTGCCGTTGAAGGTCGGTTCGCTGCCACAGGCGCTTAACAAAACAGCCGCCGCGATCATGACTGTTACGAGGACGTTTTTCCTTAAGAGTTTCATTGCCCCTTACCTCTTTTCGTTTTCTTCATTTTAGCATTCCCGCCTCAGCTGTTCAAAACCGCCGGTTTCCCAAAGAAAACAAAAAGACCCGTTCCCTGAGGAAAAAGTTACGTTTGGGAAGCATAACTCACAAAAGAAGAGTATGACGATTTGAGGTCACAAGATGCAACCTCAAACGGAAGAGGCGGAGGTGATATACTCCGCTAGCGCCTTCGCTGAGCAGGGAGCTGTTCAGCCTCAGTAAAAGAAAACACCCCCACGCATTGCGTGAGAGCGTCCTTGAGCAGAAAGTTGATCAGCGTCTGGCCTTTAACAGACAACTGGAGAACAGTGACAGAGCGCCGGCTGCTCCCAGAGCGATGCCGATGCGCAGAAACAGCAGGAATCTGTTTTGCAGTCTGGCGTAAAGGGCAGCTGAACCGTCCATGACGGAACCGTGCATGTGGTGAAAGAACAGGGCCGCCAGCAGGCACAATGCCGCTGTTACCAATAGAATGATGCCGATTATCATAAGTGTCTTTTTCATGTTTCAGGTCCTCTTCCGTTATCCGTTTTCTTCCTATATTCTACCACGGCATTACCCATTTGAAACATAACGGTCAATTAACGATGGTTCAGTTTCCAATGGGAAATGCGGGCGCTGTTCCGTGATAATTAATTTCAGGTTTGTGAAAGAATTTGGAAAATTAATTTCAAAAACGCTTTTCTGTCACCGGACGCCGGCTTATAATATAAATAGAAAAGCGCCTCAGCGTAAATGAAAATTCCATAATGCCAACCGGATTCTGACATATCACCAAATACATGAACTGTTCAGTAGGAGACTGCTGAAAGGGCGGAGATAATAACATGGAGGATTATTTCTTATGCAGAAAAACGAAACCGTAAGTCATATTGCCAAAACCAAGGTCATGGCCGTCGTCAGGATCGATTCTCTGGAAAGGGGAATTGAGATCTGTGAGGGCTGCCTGGCCGGGGGTGTCGACGTCATGGAGATCAGCTATACCAGCGAAAACGCCGACGAGTACATCAGACAGCTGAATCAGAAGTATAAGGGAAGAATGCTGATAGGAGCGGGTACGGTGCTGGACGCCCCGACCGCCCGCAACGCCATTCTGGCCGGAGCCAGGTTCATCATTGCCCCGACCTTCAGCAAGGAGGTCGCTCTGATGTGCAACCGTTATCAGATCCCCTATGCCCCGGGCTGCACTTCCTATTCGGAAATGGTGGAAGCCCTGGAGTACGGCGCTTCCTTCATCAAGTGCTTCCCGATCTCCAACTTCTACGGACCGGAGCTGGTGAAGATCGTCAAGACGCCGCTGCCCTTCATGCCCTTAATGATTTCCGGCGGCATTACCCTGGACAACGTCAGGCAGTGGCTGGATAACGGCGCTGACTGCCTGGCCGTGGGCGGCCTGTTGACCAAGGGCAGCAGTCAGGACATTGCGGCCAACGCCGCCAAGCTGATGGCGGAAGTAAACAAATAGAGGATGCCGCCATGTCAAGAGAAGAAGTCATCCGTCAGCTCCAGAAGGAAAAGCTCCTTCTGGTAACCAGAGGAATATATGATGAAGAGCTGCTGAAGCTCGCTGAGGCCATGGTGGCCGGCGGCATCCGGATCTTTGAGATCACCTACGATCAGAAGGATCCCGATACTCTGGAAGTAACCGCCTGGAACATGAAGATGCTTAAGGAGCATTTCGGCGACGCCCTTACCTTGGGAACCGGAACCGTTCTGACCGTTGAGCAGGTCAGAAACGCCAGGGAATGCGGGGCGCAGTTCGTCGTTTCCCCGAGCTTTGACGAGGAAGTCGTCAGGGAAACCTTAAGACTGGACATGATGGCCGTTCCCGGCTGCATGACCCCTACGGAGATCGCCGCGGCTGCCAAGGCCGGCGCCGATTTCATCAAGCTGTTTCCGGCCGGCACATTGGGCTTCAAGTACTGCAGGGACATCATGGCTCCGCTGAACCACGTCCGCTATCTGGCGACCGTGGGCATCAACGAGGAAACCTTCCGGCAGTATCTGGATCTGGGCTTTGCGGCCGCCGGCGCCAGTTCCTATCTGGTCGATAAGAACCTGCGCAGGCAGGGTAACTGGGCTGAGCTGACCGAAAGAGCCAGGCGGCTGGTCGCCATCGCTCAGGAATACAGCAGATAATAATGAGGTAAGGACGTGGAGAAGATCGTAATAACCCCCCGGGGGTTTGCCAATCAGGGAAGAGATCAGGTCGAATATCTGAGAAGCCTGGGCTATCAGGTCGTTTTCAACGACACCGGCAAGGCTTACGGGCGTCTGGAATTCCTGGATCTCTGCCAGGACGCTGATGGCGTGATCGCCGGGGTCGAGAGGATCGACAGCGACTTCTTTGAAAGCTGTCCCAAGGTCCGGGCTGTCGTCAAGTTCGGCGTCGGCATGGATAACTTCGATCTGGACTACATGAAGGCTCACGGCATCTACGCCGGCCGCTGTCCGGGTTCCAATTCCCGCTCAGTAGCGGAAACGGCCGTCACCTTCATGCTGGCTTCAACCCGCCAGGTGGTCAGAAACGTCAATGAGACCAGGCAGGGCAGCTGGAACAAGAACAGCATCGTCGAGTTTCTGGGCAAGACGGTTGGCATCGTCGGCTTCGGAGCCATCGGCAGGGAAGTTGCCAGAATGTGCAACGGCCTGGGCATGAAGGTACTGGCCTGCGACGTCTTCCCCATCAGTGAGGAAACGGAAAAGCAGTATAACATCAGGGCTGTAACGCTTGATGACCTTCTGTCCCAGAGCGATTTTGTGACCGTGCACGTTCCCCTGAACCCGGAGACTGCCGGGCTGATCTCGCTGCCGGAGCTGAAGATGATGAAGAACAGCGCGGTACTGATCAATACCGCCCGGGGCGGCATCGTTGAGGAAAACGACCTGTTTTACGCCCTGAAGAACGGCCTGATCGCCAGCGCCTGGTTTGACGTCTTCAGCAGCGAACCGCCGAAGGCCGGCGAAAAGCTTTTGACGCTGGACAATTTCTTCCTTACCCCGCATATCGCCGCCCGCAGCGCCGAAGCGGAGAGGAATACGGTTTTGATGGCAACCGCGGAAATACTGAAGGGACTGGGTAAGAATGATTAAGGGCATCATCCCGGCGCTGGTCAGTGCCTTTGACAGCGAGGGCAGAATCGACATTGAAAAGGCAAAGAAACTGATTGACTATGTGATCGGCGGCGGTGTTTCCGGAATCTTCATTCTGGGCACTAACGGCGAGTTTTATACCATTGAGGAAGACGAAGGCGTCCGGTACGCCCGACAGGTCATCGAATATGTCGGTGAGAGAGTGCCGGTCTATGTCGGTCTGGGCTCCAACTCTACCGCTCAGACCATCAGATACGGCAAGAGAATGATTGAAGAAGCCGGTGCCAGCTACTTTACGGTAATAACTCCCTTCTTCCAGGCGCTCAGCCAGCAGGAACTGATCGGTTACTATCAGGACGTCGCTGACGGCTTAAGGACGCCGGTATTAATGTACAACATCCCGGCCCGCACCAACATCAACATCGATCCGGCTTCTGTATCCGTATTGGCCGATAACCCTTATATTGTGGGCATCAAGGACAGCAGCGGCAATCTCGACAATCTTCAGGGCTATCTGAAGGCTGCGGAAGGTAAGGACTTCAGGGTCCTGTGCGGCAGCGATTCCAAGATCCTGGCCGCCCTGAAGCTGGGAGCCGCCGGGGCCGTCGCCTCTACCAGCAACCTGATTCCCCGAACCATCTGCGGGATCTACGACAGCTTCGTCTCCGGAGAGGTGGAAAAGGCGCAGCATTATCAGGATGATCTGGAAGTGCTGCGGCTGACCATGAAGCTGTCCGGAGTACCGGCAGTGCTCAAAAAGGCGTTGTGCATGATGGGAATCGACGTCGGCGACCCACGCTTACCGGTCAGGCCGGTCAGCGATCCCCAGGTCATTGACAAGATCAGGGAAATGCTCAGCCATTACGGACTGATTGGGGAAAATTGACAGTG
>JAFZBT010000058.1 GCA_017561615.1 Erysipelotrichaceae bacterium | reverse complement strand
TTCCTTATGCTCGCTGGCAATGAAACAGATCTGAAAGAGCGCACCGATGGCGATAAGCAGGTATTTGATCATAGGTATCCTTTCCGTTCTGAACAGTCAGAACATTTCAGCGGTTGAAGATCTTCTCAAAGCTCTTATGCAGAGCCATATACAGCAGCACCGAGACGACCAGACAGGCCGCCGCGTTGATGGCGGTCGAGAAGGCTGACCAGCTCTGCAGAATGGCGACCAGCTGCGGTTCCAGTCCCAGCAGATAGCGCTTATAGAGGTAGCCGATGATGGGGTCGAAGATGACGTTGAAGCCCAGGGCCGCCAGGGCGCAGAGACCGGAAACAGCCACGATCTGCCTGTTTTCCGTTTTCTCCGCCAGCTTCAGCTTTCTGGCCAGAGCGCCGGCAATGAAGCCGATCAGGAATTTCATTAAGAAGGTCTTGGGCGCGGAAGTGACGTAGCGGGGGTCCATCAGATCGGCCAGGGAAAGGCCGATGGCCCCGGCCAGACCGCCGTATACCGGGCCTAAGAACCAGCCGGCCAGCACGACGACGGCATTAGCCAGGTGAATGGCCGTGGAACGGCCGCCGGCAGTGGGAATGTCGATCTTGCCGTAGGCGAAGACGACATAGCTCAGCACCGCGAACATCGCGGTAAAGGTGAGTAATCTGATTTTTCTGTTATTCTCCATATAGTGTTGTAGACAGGTATCTGTCCCCTCCGTCAGGCAGGATCACCACGATGTTTCTGCCCCTGTTTTCTTCCCGCTTCGCCAGCTGGATGGCGGCGGCTAAGGCGGCGCCGCCGGAAATGCCGATCAGGATGCCTTCCAGCCTGCCGAAATCACCGCCGATCTCAAAGGCTCTTTCGTTGGTTATGGTTATGACCTCATCATAAACTGAGGTGTCCAGGGTCTTGGGAACAAAGCCCGCGCCGATGCCCTGGATCTTATGAGCTCCCGCGGTGCCCTGGGAAAGTACCGGTGAGGAAGCCGGCTCAACGGCTACGACCTTGACTTCGGGCTTCTTTTCCTTCAGGTAGCGGCCGGTACCGCTCAGGGTACCGCCGGTTCCGACGCCGGCGACAAAGATGTCGACCTGGCCGTCGGTGTCTTCCCAGATCTCCGGGCCGGTGGTGCGGTAGTGGATCTCCGGGTTGGCCGGGTTGTCGAACTGTCCGGGAATGAAGCTGTTGGGTATTTCCCTGGCCAGTTCTTCAGCTTTCGCTATGGCTCCCTTCATGCCCTTGGCGCCTTCGGAAAGCACTATCTCGGCCCCGTATGCCCTGATGAGTTTTCTTCTTTCCAGACTCATGGTATCAGGCATGGTCAAAATCATCCGGTAGCCCTTGGCGGCGGCTACGGAAGCCAGGCCGATGCCGGTATTGCCGGAGGTGGGTTCGATCAGTACGGTATCCTTATTGATCAGGCCCTTCTTTTCGGCGTCTTCGATCATCGCCAGGGCGATGCGGTCCTTGACGGAGCCGGCCGGATTCTTGTATTCCAGCTTTACCAGAATATGAGCCGGAAGATCATAGTGTTCTTCAAAGTGAGTTGCCTCCATTAACGGAGTATTTCCAATCAGCTGAGCAGCGGATGCGTAGATTTTTGACATTTTTATTCCTCTTTTCTATTACATTATAATATGTCTTTCGTTCTTAATGGTGAATTTGGCCTTGAATGATGAAGTCATGATGATACATGTACCATGAGGAAGGTTGTTTCTCACAGGGCTTTCACCTCCTTTGCATATAAGAAAACCTGTCTTTCTTCCGTGTTGGTGAATAACCGGGCAGTCAGACAGGTGCTTTGAAAATACGGATAAAACTGTCTGGCTCTACCGGTTCAGACAGCAACAGGTCATTGATGATGCGAAATGGGTGATGATGTTCTTCATGTCTCTTCGCTCCTGTTGTTCTCATCATAGTCCCGTACCGCGACAATGTCAACGCAGCTGAAGAAATTGGACAGGAATAATAGCGAAAACGACGTCAATCTGAACAGATAACCGGCTTCTGTCGGATTGATGACAACTGGAGCAACACACTCATTGGGTGCATTCGCCGATGTATGATGTCGTACTGAAAGTCCGACCGATGATGCCATAAACTATCATACTGATTAAGCAAAAAAGGCCTCTGTGATATAATTAAATCAAACAGGAGGATTTTCAAATGGATAATCAGAGAGACTGGGTTGATGCTCTGGATGTATACAGCCAGTATTTCAACGCGCACTGCGTTGCTGACGGGGCGGAAAGAAAGGCCGCCATCGTCAAGCTGACGCTGATGAAGGACATTGAAGGAATTCAGGAATACCAGATCAGCGCCTCCTTCTTCCCCTTCCGGGATCCGGAGGATTTCCTGGTCGCCAATGACGTTCTGGTAAGCAAGACCGTATTGGCTGGCATTAAGAGGAGAAACCGCAAGAAGGAAGCGGAGATCATGAAGTTCTTCCGAAATGAGATCGATGCCATTCTGCCGGAACTTAAGGCAGACGCCGTCATCTACTGGGACCGGCCCCTGCTGGACGCCAGATGGGGCTAGGATTCTGGACACTGAGTTTTGACTACCGTATAGAGGTATACTATAATCGATTATAGAAAAGGAAGTTTTATAATATGGGAATTAATTTGTTATGGACGAGAGTCGATAACCGGCTCGTACACGGACAGGTTGGCTGTCAGTGGGTAGGCCAGGTAAAGCCGAATCTGATCGTCGTCGCTGACGACATGGCTGCCGAAGACAAGGTTCAGCAGTCGCTGATGAAGATGACCGCGGACATGTACAACGTCGGCATCCGCTTCTTTACTTTGCAGAAATGCGCTGATGTCATCAACAAGGCTTCACCGAGCCAGCACATCATGCTGGTGGTCAGAAATCTCCAGTCAGCCAGATTCCTGGTGGAAAACGGCGTTCCGATCGACAAGCTGAACCTGGGCAACATGCACTTCTCCGAAGGCAAGCATGTTTCCAAGGAGCCGCATGTTTATCTGGGTGAGCAGGATGAGGCAGACATCGAAGCCATCAAGGCCAGGGGCATCCGGGTATTCATTCAGATCGCTCCGGGCGATACGCAGTACGATATGTAGGCACAGACTGTTCTATCTCAGAACAGCAAGATAAAACTCAATATAAAGAAAGGAGAATTATATGAGTATTACATTAGTGCAGGGAATTATGCTCGCGCTCATGTCAGCTATTTGTGCGATTGATAAGTGTACAGAAGCTTTCTTCTGGTTCAGACCAATCACCACAGCTTTCCTGACCGGCGTAATCCTTGGTGATGTCAAGTTAGGTCTGCAGTGCGCTGCGATCGCTGAACTGGCATTTACCGGTTTGTTAACAGTCGGTGGTACTGTTCCGCCAGATGGCCTGATGGCCGGCATCATGACGACAGTTCTGGCTTATCTGAACCCGGGTCTGACTCCGGAAGCCGCTCTGTCTCTGGCTTTCCCGTTCGCACTGCTGATGCAGTGGGTCGGCATCATTGAGAACACCACCTTCGCAGGCTTCATGCCTGTCATGGAGAAGCAGGCTTACAAGGCTGACATCAAGGGTCTCTGGAGAACCATGTTTGTCGGTATCGGCATTACCGCTGTTGTCTATGCCATCATCGTATTCCTGTCAACCTACGCCATCCAGGAACCGATCAGAATGTTCGTTGAGAACTTCCCGGAATGGATCGTTAACGGATTCACCGTTGCCGGCGGAATCATGCCTGCCATTGGATTGGCCATGCTGTTAAGAGTCATGATGACCACGGAAAACGCTCCGTATC
>JAFZBT010000057.1 GCA_017561615.1 Erysipelotrichaceae bacterium | reverse complement strand
TGTACATGTTGTAACCTAAGGTGAGCATCAGTACCTTGTAAACAATTTCGAATAAGATCGGGCCAGCGAAGTTGCCAGCTAATGCCAGAGAAATGCAGATACCAGCTAAGATCGGGTAGCAGATTGACTGTGAAACAACGTCACCAATACCAGCTAACGGACCCATTAAGGCTGAACGTACGGAGATGATATCATCAGCGGAAACGTCTTCGCCATTGGCTCTCTGCTCTTCCATAGCAGCGGTAATACCGTGAACAACTGTACCCATCCATGACGGCTCAGTGTTGAAGAAGATCAAGTACTTCTTTAATTCTTCAGCCTGTTTTTCCTTCGGATATAAGGCACGAATGATCGGCATGAAGGCGTTGGTGTTGCCTAAGCCCTGCAGACGCTCATAGTTGTAAGCAGTTTCTGAAGAGTAACCTAATAACCAGTTCTTAATTAAATCGTTCTTAGTGAGCTGTGCCATTATTAGTCACCTACCTTTTCCGGGTCGTTCTGGAAGTAATAGATAATTAAAGCTACCAGAGCGCCAACAAGTGTAACTTCCATTGTGGTTAAGCCCATGAACTTTGATAAGGCAAAGCCAACGAAGAAGAACGGGATGAGTTTCTTCTTGCCTAAGAAGTTAAGAAGCATGCCGATACCTAAAGCAGGTAACAGGCCGCCGGCAAGTGCGAAGCCGTCCATGATCCACTGCGGGAAGGACTGCAGCCAGTTGCCGAAGGTCTCGCCGTTCATTACGATTAAGAATGCCGGCAGACCGTTTAAGATCAGGGATACGAAGAATGACGGTACATAGTTGCACAGACGAACCTTTGTCAGGTCTCCTTCTTCAAGGAACTTGTCTGCCATGTGTACCCAAGTTGCGTTGATTGTCATGTAAGCGTTCCAGGCGAATACGGCGACAGAACCTAAGATAACACCAACAACAGAAGCGGTGTTGTAATCCAGGCCAGCGACCAGAGCCAGAGCGGTGCCTACAGGACCAGCGAACATTGCGTTACCAGGCATGGAACCACCAGCGGTGATGAATCCGATGTACGGCAGGTTGATAGCAGCAGCGATCTGCATGCCTCTTAGGGGTTCACCCATAACGAGAGCTACCAGGAAGCCTGACCAGATCGGGTATAGCCAAGTTCTGGTAACAGTGTGGCTAAACCACCAGGTTGAGCAGGTTGCGATTAAAGCAACCAAAATAGCCTTAAATACCAAATCTCATCTCTCCTTTCATTTTCAAAAAAATCCATTTGGTTTTATTTTGCAACCTGATACCGTCAAGCCCTATCCCTCAGACTCTCGGGTTCAGATCAACAAACTGATTTAACTGCTCTTGAAATTCCCAGCTGTTTTTGTTTCTGTTTTTATTATATCACGGAAAAAAACCGAATAAAGTTCATATTCGAAAAACCTTTTCATTATCCGCAGCAATGCGGAAACATTTTCTGCTGGCAGATTGCCTGTAACATACTTATACTGTAGAATATTTGTATAAAAATATCAATGTTTTGGACATCTGCATCAGTGCAGGAAGCGAAAGGGAGACCCCATGGCTCTGAAGATCAACGAAGAAAACTACCTTAATCTGTCCCAGTCCGAGCAGCAGGTCATCGATTTTCTGAATGAAAACGAGGATCTTCTGCCCGAGCTTTCCATTACCACCATTGCGGCCAGGACCTATACCTCTCTGGCTACCGTTTCCCGTGCCATCCGGAAATGCGGCTATGACGGCATTGCCCATCTGCGCTACTCCCTGCAGCAGAAAAACACGCCGGCGAATGATGAGACCTACATCATGAACGACGTGCTGGCCAAGGCCTACCGCGAATGCTCACGTACCATCGACAACATCTCCATTCCGCAGATCCTCAAGATCATCTCCTACATAAAGAAATCCGGGCGCATCTTCCTGTATTCCCGGGGCTATACGGCTCTGGTTGCCGACGAATTCGCCCATCATCTGGTCTGTCTGGGCTACAACGCCTTCGTCATGAAGGATTCGGTGGTAATGCAGCGCTCCCGCAGCATCCTGAGGCCGGACGATCTGGTGATCATCATTTCCGTCCACAACACCACTCCCGAACTGGCGGAAAGCGCCGCCATCGCCAATGAGATCGGCGCCAAGGTGGTCACGCTGTGCTGCCGGGAAGGCACCAATCTGGAGCAGTATTCCGAAGTAACCGTCATCGGCTATTCGGAAAGCCTGGGGGCCAACACCCTGAACGTATCCCGGGTCTCGCTTTCCATCATCTGCCACGTCATCATCGAATACCTTGATAAGACATCCTAGTCCCAAAAGGGACTTTTTTGTTCGCTTTTTCAGCCGGAAGCCCTTTTTCAGACATCAAAGGGAAACATTTTCGTCAGGGTCTCAATTTATAATTTAGATAGAGAGGAATTGTTTTGTGTATGGATAAGATTAATCACGTCATAGCCCTGACGGCTATCGGCAAGGTCGAGATCGAGGAACACCCGATGTTCACCTGCGATCCCGACAAAATGATCATCAAGACTGACTACTGTGCCCTGTGCACCTATGAACAGCGCGTCTTCTCCGGTGTCCATAAGATCGACCTTCCCCTGATCGGCGGTCACGAAGTAAGCGGCACCGTCGTGGAAGTGGGCAAGGAACTGCAGGGAAAGGACTTCAAGGTCGGCGACAAGGTCGTCGTCGGAGTCAACATTTCCTGCGGGACCTGTTATTACTGCCAGACCGGTCAGTCCCAGAGCTGCCCCAATTTCAGCAACCTGATCGTCCAGCCGGGAGCCCCCTATCCGGGTACGGCAGCCTTAATGGAGTATCAGATGCAGAAGGCCCAGAATGTCTTCAAGTACTATGACGTAACGCCGCAGGAAGCCTGCCTGATCGAACCGATATCCTGCGTGCTCCACAGCGTGGAAAGCGCTGATCCGCAGTTCGGCTATTACGCCGTGATCATCGGCGCCGGCATGATGGGACAGCTGCACAGCCAGCTTGCCCGCCTCAAGGGCTGCATGACGATCGTGATCGACATGAATACCGAAAGACTTAAGCTGGCCAGTCAGCTGGGAGCCACCCACGTCATTGACCCGACTGCTGAAGATGCCCTGGCTAAGGTCATGGAATATACCCATGGCCGGGGCGCGGACATTGTCTTCGATACCACTCCGGCTGCGGAAGTGGCCCAGGACGCCATGAAGTATCTGGCCTATTGCGGCAAACTGGTCATCTACAGCGGCATCTATCCCAATAAGAAGATCGAAGTAGACCCGCATCTGATCCACAAGAGGTCATATCAGATCATCGGCAGCGCCAATTCCAGTCAGCGCGACTTTGTCCGGTCTTCCAGCCTGCTATCGCACCGGCTGATCGAGGTCAGACCATTCATTGAGGGAGTGTTTGAAGCCAAGGACGCCCAGAAGGCCTTCGAGACCGCTCCCGGACGTTTCCGCAATCTCATCCATCTGCACTTTTAAGGAGATAGAACATGTTAGTAACAGCTAAGGAACTGCTTCAGGAAGCAGAAGAAAGAAAAACCGCCATCGGCGCCTTCAATGTCACCGGCATGGCCACCATGTGCGCCATTCTGGAGGCCGCTGAAGAACTGAATGAACCGGTCATCATCGACTTCGCTCCCGTTCATGAGGAAATGGGCATCATTGAACTGGACAGGATCGGACCCGCCATGGTCGCTCTGGCCAAGGCCTCAAAGGTAAAGGTCTGCTGCCATCTGGACCACGGGGTGGAAATCGACACCATCAGAAAAGCCCTGGAAATGGGTTTTACCTCCTGCATGTATGACGGCAGCGCTCTGCCCTACGATGAAAACGTGACCAATACGAAACGCGTCGTGGAAATGGCCAAGGCTTACGATGCCAGCGTAGAGGCTGAGCTCGGCAAAATGGCCGGTCTTACGCTGAACAACGACCATGTCGTGGAAAACCGAGCCATTGACCGTGCCAACTTTACAAACCCTGATCAGGCAAGAGACTTTGTCAAAGCTACCGGTATCGACATGCTGGCCTGCTCCTTCGGCACCAGCCACGGTCTCTATGTCAAGGCTCCCATACTGGACAGCGAACTCGTCGGAGAACTCAGGGAAGCTTCCGGTGTCCCCATCGTCATGCATGGAGGCAGCGGTGTAACGGCTGAAGAGATCCATAAGTGCGTAAGAAACGGCGTACGCAAGATAAACTACTATACATACATGGCCAAAGCCGGCGGTGAGGCTGTCCGCGACAGCATGCCTTCTGAAGGCCATGTCTATTACCATGACCTGCAGGTCATCGGACGCAAGGCCATGAAGGAAAACGTCAGGCAGGCTATCCTGCTTTTCACCAACAGGGACTGATTCATGAAAGCACTCGTACTATACGGACCGTACGATCTGAAAGTCGGGGATCTTCCCGAACCGAAACTGGAAGATGACGGCGTAAGAATTGCCGTTCACTACTGCGGATTATGCGGAACCGACATACACAAGTATCATGGGCGTTCAGGATCTCACGGCATCAGCTACCCGGTTGCTTTAGGCCATGAAATCAGCGGCATTGTCGAAGCGGTCGGCAAGAACGTCACTGATTTCAAAGTTGGGGACCGGGTTACTGCCGATCCCAATTACAGCTGCGGGCATTGCTACTACTGCCGTAACGGCATGCCGCACATGTGTGAAAATGCCAGAGGAGTTGTAAAGGGCATGGCTGAGTATGTCTGCCCGCCACAGCAGAACGTCTATCACTTGCCCGACAGACTCTCACTGAGAGATGCTTCAATGACTGAACCGCTGTCCTGCGTACTTCACGGACTCAGGCAGCTGGATCTGAAAATGGGAAACAGCGTACTGATACTGGGCATGGGCGCCATCGGTACCATGATGCTGGAAGTGCTCAGCCATCAGAAGACCGGTGCGGTCATCGTCGTGGAAACTCAGCAGTCCAAAAAGCAGCTGGCAGAACGTCTGGGAGCCGATTTGTTCATTAACCCGCTAAAGGAAGACGTTGTTGAGACCATCCGCAAAGCAGGAATCAGAAACGTGGACAGGGTAATCGAATGCGTCGGAATCAGATCAACGATTGAAAGCGCCATGCACTATGCCGGCAAATGCGCTACCGTAGTGCTGTTCGGGTTGGGGGATGACGCTGATCCGCCGTCATACTATCCCTATGAAGCCTTCCAGAAGGAATTGACGATCAGGAATTCATATCTTAATCCGCAGACTGTCCAGTTGGCAGTCGACATGCTCGCTGACGGCTATGTAAGGGTCGACGATTTTCTGGCCGGAGTCATATCAATGGAAGAAATGCGTGAAGAAATAAAGAATCCGGATCTCTCCCGTAAGGGAAAGGTGATCGTCAGGATCAGATAAATCAAGGAGAAACCAACATGAACTTTAGGGAAACCAGAGAAACCGTTCTTTCCGAGCTTCAAACCGTCTTTGAAGCCATTGACCCTGCACAGGTAGAGAAAATGGCGGAAATGATCTGTGAAAGCGAAAAGGTTTTCGTAGTCGGCGTCGGTCGCGTCCTGCTGATGATGCAGGCTTTCGAAAAGCGACTGAATCATCTGGGGATCGACAGCTACTATGTCGGCGAGATCAATGAACCGGCCATTACGGACAGAGACCTGCTGATCGTGGGCTCCGGTTCCGGCGAAAGCGTCGTGCCTGTAGCCATGGTCAAGGTTGCCAGCAAGTATAATCCCAAGATAATTCACATCGGTTCCAACCCGCAGTCATCAATGACACCTTATGAGGATCTGTTCGTCCGCATTCCCTGCTCAACCAAGCTTAATCTGCCCGGAGAAATCAAATCCGCTCAGATCATGAGCAGCCTGTTTGAACAGAGCGTCCTGCTTCTGGCAGACATGACAGCCATGCTGATAGCCGACCGCAGGAACATTACCGACCTTCACAGTTTATGGCGCAAACATGCCAACATTGAATAAACAGAAAGGAAACTGAAAATGAGCGAAAAAATGAAAGCAGCAGTCCTTCACGGCGTTGATGACCTCCGTTATGAAGAAGTAGACATTCCCGAACTCGGATCACACGATGTCTTAGTGAAGATCGCCGCCTGTGGCATCTGCGGCAGCGACATTCCCCGGGTTCTGACCACCGGAACCTACCACTTCCCCACCATACCCGGTCATGAGTTTGGCGGTGAAGTCGTAAAACTTGGCAGCGAAGCCGACCCTGCTCTGCTTCACAAAAACGTAGCAGTCATTCCGCTGATTCCCTGCCACCACTGCAAGCCCTGTGAAATCGGCGATTATGCCCAGTGTGAGCACTATGACTTCCTGGGTTCCCGTTCTGACGGCGGCTTTGCCGAATACGTCAGGGTTCCTGACACCAACCTGGTGCTGATCCCTGAAGGACTTGATCCGGAAGCCAGCGCCTTCATGGAGCCGATCGCCGTTGCCCTGCACGTCGTCAGCAACAACGAGATCAAATTCGGCGACGATGTCGCTGTCTATGGTCTGGGAGCCATCGGCATCTTCGTCGCTCAGTGGGCCAAAGCCTATGGCGCCGGGCATGTCTTTGCGATCGACCTCGATCCCAAAAAGGTCGCAACCGCCAGGCAGCTCGGTCTGACTGACGCCATCTGCTCTTCTGAGGAAGACCCGCTGGCAGTCATCAATGCCAAGACCAATGGTCAGGGCGTCGATGCCGTCTTTGAAGCTTCCGGTTCCGGCTTCGTCTTCAATCAGGCTTTCGATATTCTCAAGCGCGGCGGCAAGCTCGGCTTGGTCGGCCGGCCGGTCGGCAATCTGGAAGTCACCAACAAGTCCTATGAACAGCTGCTGCGCAAGCAGATCTGCATCAGAGGAACCTGGAGCTTTGAATTCAAGTCCTATCCGCATCATGCCTGGGACATCGCCCTGGAAGCCCTCAGAAGCGGCAAGATCCAGTACGAGCCGATCATTTCCCACCGCATCTCTCTGTCACAGACCTATGAAGGCGTCCGCACGATGGCAGACAAGAAGGAGTTCTTCTACAAGATCCTGGTCAAGCCGGAACTCGACAGACAGTAATGCCATATTAAAAGCAATGACCGCGGTCATTGCTTTTTCTTTTGTCATGATCGTTATCCTACAGGCACTTTCTGATGATCTCGATGAGGTCTTCGCGGCTGGCGACCCGCGGATGG
>JAFZBT010000056.1 GCA_017561615.1 Erysipelotrichaceae bacterium | reverse complement strand
TAGGTGATGGAGCCGATGACCCACATCAGGATGATGGAAACCACGCAGACCAAAAGTCCCTTCTTCCATCCCAGATGGTAGCTGGCAACCAGCAGGGCAACGGTCGCAAAGGACAGCGAGCCGCCCTGGGGCATTCTGAACAGATTGAACAGGTTGGTCAGATAGTCCAGAACGACGAATAAGGCCGCATATAAGGCAATGTAGACAATGTCACGGGTAGTAAGTTTCATAAAAAAATCCCTTTCCGGGGCTGCTTAGATCTTCCTACGCCGGTATTAACCGGATCAGGTCTAAGGGTATATCTCAGCACATGGCACCCCTGTCTGGTGTTATTCTAGCATAACAGCGGGGCATAATAAAGAAGAAAGAACGGGAAGAATGTTATAATGGGAAAGAGGTAAACGGCATGGATTATGAGTTATTGAAGCAGCAGGTCAGGGAAATGGTCAGGGACCAGAAGTATCTGGTCACCCTGCTGGCCAACACCGCCGCTCTGCTTTATCAGTCAATGGAAGACATCAACTGGCTGGGCTACTACCTGTATCAGGACGGCCAGCTGATCCTGGGGCCCTTCCAGGGCAGGGTCGCCTGCGAGATCATTCCTCTGGACAGAGGGGTCTGCGGCAAGGCCGGCCGGGAAAAAGCGACCGTGGTGGTGGAAGACGTCCATCAGTTTGCCGGCCACATCGCCTGCGACAGCGCCTCCAACAGCGAGATCGTGATCCCTGTGATCGTCCGCGACCGGCTGATCGGCGTTCTGGACATCGATTCCCCGCTGATCGGCCGCTTCAGCCAACAGGACCGGGATAATCTGGAAGAGATCGTCCGGATCATCGAAGAGCGCATCGGCTTTCACGAGCCGCGCGATTAAGGACAGCCAGGGCATCACTGAAGCCGGAGTTCCGGCTTTTATCATGCTGTTTTTACCGGCGCAGTGTGCTAGAATACTGATTATGCGGGAAATACTGTCCGACGCTTTCGTCGATACCCTGAAATTCATGCCGGTCCTGATGATCTGCTATCTGCTGATCGAATACTCCGAGCATCACGGCCAGGAAGGCTCCGGTGCCCTGATCAGCGCAGATCCGCGCTTTTCCGTGGTTCTGGGCAGCCTGGTCGGTCTGATTCCCCAGTGCGGGTTCTCGGTCGCCGCCGCCTCGCTCTACAGCCGCCGGATCATTTCGTTAGGCACGCTTCTGGCGGTCTTCATCGCCACCAGCGACGAAGCGATGCTGATGCTGATCTCCGCGGGAGCGCTTAAGGATATCCTGGTGATCCTGGCCGGCAAATTCCTGCTCGCTCTGGCCGTGGGCCTGCTGGCTGACCGCTTCCTGAAGCACGGCGGTCATCAGGAAAGCGACAAACTGCTCTCCTACCATGAGGAGCACTGCGAAAGGGGCATCGTGGGCGAGGCCATCCATCACACCCTGGAGATCAGCCTGTACATTCTGATCTGCAACATCGTTCTGAACGCCGCCTTCAGCCTGCTCTCCGAGCAGCTGCTGGACCGACTGCTGCTGCAGGGGTCCTGCATGCAGGTGCTGCTGACGGCCCTGATCGGCCTGTTTCCCAACTGCGCCGCCAGCGTCTTCATCGGCAGCCTGTATCTGAAGGGAACGATCAGCTTTGCGGCCTTCTTCGCCGGACTGGTCACCGTTTCCGGACTGGGCTACGCCGCCCTGCTGAAGAGCCGGACGAAAAGCAGCCTGATGATCATTCTGCTGATCCTTCTTACCGGCATTGCGGCCGGCAGCCTGCTGTACTGCTTCTGAGACTAAAAGAGATCACACCGCCTTCAGCGGTGTTTTCATTTGCCTTCCTGATTATCCGGAAAACTGTGTTAGAATAGACTTATAAGAAAGAGGAATAAATATCATGAGCATTGGCGTATACTATCTGGAATCAACTAACGCGGCCGGCGTAACCATCAACAGCTACAATCGCGAAGTCGTGGAAAGACTATCCGCTCTCAGTGGCCAGGATCTGGTCTTCACCGATCTTGAGCATGTCAGCGATCACGATCTGCTGATGGTCTTTGTCGGCGGCGGCGGCGTAGAGGGCCGCTTCAAGGCCGTCGTCGACCAGCTGCCCGAACCGGTCTTCCTGCTGACGACCGGTCTGAACAACTCGCTGGCTGCCAGCATGGAGATCCTGTCCTACCTGAAACAGAACGACATTCCCGGCGAGATCATTCACGGATCGGAAGCTAAGATGGCCAAGAGAATAGCCGACCTGGCGAAGGTCTTCAAGGCCGCCAACCGCATCAGAAACATGCGCCTGGCCAGAGTCGGCCAGCCCAGCGACTGGCTGATCTCTTCCGACGTTGACGCCGACGAGCTTAAGGAAATGACCGGCATCGAAGTAGTCGACGTTTCCATGGAAGAATTCTTTGCGGAGATCGCCCGCAAGCAATACGAACCTAACGAATACACCGAAGCGATCAAGGCCCGCAACTGGCATCCCCAGGATACCGAACTGTGCTGCCAGATCTACGGCGCCCTCAAGAGAATCGCTGAGAAGTACCATCTTGACGGTCTGACCGTCAGGTGCTTTGACCTGCTGGGACCGATCAAGGGCACCAGCTGCCTGGC
>JAFZBT010000055.1 GCA_017561615.1 Erysipelotrichaceae bacterium | reverse complement strand
CAACATGGTCCTGGGTGCCGAGCCGTCGAAGGGGATCGTCTATGACAAGAAAAAAGCAATCGAGATGACCAACGAGACGGCCGCCAAGTACAATCTCCCGGTCGATCCCAACGCTTTGATCAAAGATTTGTCGGTCGGTTATCGGCAGCGGGTCGAGATCCTCTAGGCGCTGGCCCGCAACTGCCGCATCCTGATCCTGGACGAGCCGACGGCCGTCCTGACCCCGCAGGAAACGGAAGAATTATTTGTCCAGTTGAAAGCACTGAAGGAAAATGGCATTTCCATTATCTTCATTTCCCATAAATTGCATGAGGTCATGCAGCTGTCCGACAACATCGTCGTCTTAAGGGGCGGCCGGGTCACCGGAACGCTGAAGACTTCGGAAGTTGATCCCGCCCAGATCTCCAGGCTGATGGTCGGACGCGACGTCATCCTGTCTATTGACAAGGATCTGCCACAGCCGGAAGATGTCGTACTGCAGGTACGCGATCTGGTCTACTACAACGATGAAAACGTCAAGACCGTCGACCACGTCAGCTTCGCCGTCCGCAAGGGTGAAGTCGTGGGCATTGCCGGCGTTGAAGGTAACGGCCAGAACGAACTGGCCGAACTGATAACCGGCCTGCTCAGACAGGATGAAGGTGACGTCCTGATCAACGGACAGTCAACTGAAAATAAGGAAATTGGCGAAATCCGGAAACTCGGTCTGGCCTACATTTCCGAAGACCGGATGCGCTACGGCTGCGCCCCGGCGCTGTCCATCCGGGAAAACATCATGGCTGACCGCCTCGACCGTAAACAGTTCAGGAAAGGTCTACTGTACGACGGCAAGAAGATCAGACAGCATGTAGATGATCTGATCAGGGAATTTGAGATTGCCTGCGATGATCAGACTCAGCCGGTAAGGATGCTGTCGGGAGGCAACATCCAGAAGGTCGTCGTAGCCCGGGAATTCTCTTCGGGCGCCAACCTGATCGTGGCCAATCAGCCCACCAGAGGAATCGACGTCGGTACCAGTGAGCTGATCCGCAAGGCGCTGGTCAGAAAGTCAAGAGACAAGGAAGCTTCGACGCTGTTAGTGTCAAGCGACCTTAACGAAATACTGGAAGTATCCGACCGTTTATTGGTAATGAAAAACGGTCAGATCGTCGCGCAGTTCCCGCGGGCTTCGGAAGTCAGCGAGTTTGAACTGGGTGAATACATGCTGGGCATTAAGCGCATGAGCGCTGAGGAAATGGGTGATCTGTCATGAAGGAAGCCAGAAGAGTAGAGTTTATCTTTGAAGTTCTGAGGATCGTCGTAGCTCTGGCGGTCGCCTATCTGCTGACGCTGATATTCATTGCCTTCATCTCCAAGGATCCGCTGGAAGCCATCTATGTCTTCTCCGTTGGTCCTTTCACGACGGCCAAGCGCTTCGGACAGATGATGGCCAAGTTCATCCCCTACATGATGACCGGCCTGTCGATGTGTCTTATCTACGCCTGCAACCGCTTCAACCTGATTGCGGAAGGATCATACCTGATGGGCGGCTGTGTCTTCTCCGTCATCGCCGTCAACTTCATTCCCGACACCATGCCCAAGGTTCTGGCCATCGGCCTGGGCCTGATCGTCGGCGCCCTGGCCGGCTTGCTGGTCAGCGCCATACCGACACTTTTAAGAGAAAAACTGGGAGTCAGCGAGATCGTTACCTCGGTAATGTTCAATTACGGCTTCCTGTATGTTTCCCTGTTTCTGATCAAGTTCTTCGCCCGTGACATTGCCATGAGTTATGTGTGCACACCGCCGATGCCGCTGAACGCGAAGCTGTCAGCGGTGGTTCCCCGGACGCTTTTCCACTCCGGCATCTACATCGTTGCCATAGTGGTGATGCTGGTGTGTCTGATATTCTTCAAGACGCCCTTCGGCTACAAGGTACGTATCTCCGGCGCCAATGCCGATTTCGCCAAAGCGGAAGGCATTAAGATCACCGGCGCCCTGATCGTGGCCCAGCTTTTGGCCGGCGCCATTGCCGGCATGGGCGGGGCCATCGACATCATGGGCATTTACGACCGCTATATCTGGGACCAGACACCCGGCGTAGGAACAGACGGCCTGCTGGTCGCCGTACTTGCACGACGCAATCCGGCTCTGGTACCGATTGCCGCGCTGCTACTGGCCTACATGCGTACCGGCGCTGCCATTCTCAATTACGCTACCGACATTCCGCTGGAGATGGTCCAGATGGTTCAGGGCATCATCATTCTGATGATCGGCGCCGAAGAATTCCTGGGTCCGATCCGCAACCGGATGATCTTCAACCTGGCTCAGAAAAAGGAAAAGGCAAAGGAGGAACAGTCCAATGTCAACGCTCAGTAATATTCTCTTCATGACCATCCGGCTTTCCACCCCGATCGTTCTGGCTGCTCTGGCCTGTTCGGTCACCAAGAAGGCGGGACTGCTGAACATGGGCGCGGAAGCGCTGATGCTGATGGCAGCCCTGATCGGCGTTCTGGTGTCCGCCTGGACGCAGTCGCTGATCATTGGTCTGCTGGCCGGCCTGGCTTCCTCAGTCCTGATCACCCTGAT
>JAFZBT010000054.1 GCA_017561615.1 Erysipelotrichaceae bacterium | reverse complement strand
GCCCCGGAAAGGGATTTTTTTATGAAACTTACTACCCGTGACATTGTCTACATTGCCTTATATGCGGCCTTATTCGTCGTTCTGGACTATCTGACCAACCTGTTCAATCTGTTCAGGATGCCCCAGGGCGGCTCGCTGTCCTTTGCGACCGTTGCCCTGCTGGTTGCCAGCTACCATCTGGGCTGGAAGAAGGGACTTTTGGTCTGCGTGGTTTCCATCATCCTGATGTGGGTCATCGGCTCCATCACCTACTACGGCATCGTCAGCCTGCTGTTTGACTACATCATCGGCTATCTGGCCTACGGCCTGGCTTCGCTGGTGCCCAGCTATAAGGCTGTCCATTTCGGCATCATCGTTTCCAACCTCATCCGCCTGGCGGCATCGACCTTTGCCGGCTGCTACGTCTGGGGAAGCGAACTGCCGGCTTCGTTAAGCTACAACGCCGGCTACATCGTTCCGACCATGATCGCCGATCTGATCCTGGTGCCACTGGTCTTAATGGCCATTGAGCCGGTCATCAAGAGGAGAAAGTAATAACTCAGGAGGGAGCGCATGCATCCGGAAGTCAATTCGCAGGTCTACATTCAGGCCTACAAGCATGACGGCCGTCTTCACCGCACCTGGTCAATGGGCGATGTCCTGGAGGCTGACGAGCAGCACTTCGTGATCATCACCAACAAGAGCTGGGTGCTGGAGGAAAGCGGCTACCGCTGGAATACCCGCGAACCGGCGGTGGGCTATTACTACGGCGACCGCTGGTACAACGTCATCGCGATGATCAGGGACGAGAGCATCTACTACTATGTCAACCTGGCGTCGCCGGCGCTTTATGACGGCGAAGCGGTCAAGTTCATCGACTACGACATTGACTACAAGATCTACGGCGACGATCTGATCATCACCATGGATCAGGATGAGTACGCCCGCCATAGAAAGAGCATGCATTACCCCGATGAGATCGACGCGATCATCCATCAGACGATGGAAAGGATCGTCGACGACATTAAAAACCGGCGTCCGCCCTTCAGCAGGGAGTACGTGGAAAACCACTTTCAGCAGTATCTGAAACAGCTGGCCGGCTAGCCGGCTTTTCTTTTGGCTTGAAAAAAACCGCTGACGCGGCTTCTAGCAGACGATCTCGCCGTCCTTCATGACCGGCTTGCCGTCAGCGGTGATGGTGGGATCGTTGGTCACGATGTCGAAGTGGCCGGCGGCGTCCTGCCTGCCGCCCAGCCCGCGGTTGCGGCCCAGGCCGATGTGGAAGGTGTGGAAGGCGGATTCGTCTTCGATGTAGGAAACGCCCCGGGTCCGGGAGATGCGGTTGAGACCGATGCCCAGTTCGCCGGCCCGGTACATGTTTTCGGAATTGAATGATTCGATGTAGCTGAGCAGCTTCTGCCCGTCGCCGCCCTCGCTTTCGGCTGAGACGATCCGGCCATTCTCAAAGACGACTCTGACCGGGTTTTCGACCAGGCCGATGTAGCCGAAGGAAGCGTCCAGATAGAGCACGCCGTTGGTCCTGTCTTCGTTGGGCGCCACGAATACCTCGAAGGAGGATGAGCCGATCAGGCCCTTGCGGCCGGCTTTGCCGTTGAAGTAGCCGGGCGTCCGTCCCTCAATGTCAAAGTAAAGGTCGGTTCCCCTGGCGGTGGTGACGTGGACGCTCTTGCTGCCCTTAAGGACGTTAAGTATCCTCTTGGCGTCCCGGTAGGTGACCCGGGGGTCCATCTGAATGAAGTCGTTTTCCAGCAGGGAAGTGCCGTCCGAACAGGACAGGGGCAGGGAAAGAAAGCGGGCGCCGTGTCTGACCGCCGTCTGAATGGCGTTGGTGGTGATGAAGGAAAAGTCGGTCGCGCCGATGATGACGTCTTCCTTGCAGAAGATGTCGGTCATGCTCTCGATGACCTCGCCCTTCTGGACCAGCTGGGAATTCAGGATGGTGGTCTTCAGCACCGCGTCGGCGCCATAGGCCCAGCGGGAAAGGGCCTCGGCTTCCTTAAGGTGAGCCTCATCGGTGATGAAGTGGATGAGTTCGTCCTTGCCGACGTTCAGCCAGTCGTGCAGGATGATCGATATTCCCTTGTCGATGTTGATCATGGGCCCTCCTTCTTTCTATGCTATAATAATACAATAAAAAACGGAGGACAGAGGCGATGAAAAAACTCCCCAAGTACGATTTTGACAAGCCGGTGAAGCTGCTGGAATACCGGGCACCCCGGTTCGACATCATCTTCTATTCCTTTCTGCTCAGCCTGATCACGCTGGCGGTGGTCTGGCTGCTGTTCATTCACGACGGGAAATTTGCGATCAATTTCGTCCTTTGGAGAGTATTGGCCGCGATGCCGTTAGTCATCATTGCCTACTGGCTGCGGGAACTGCTGAACGAGCTGCGCGTCTACCCGCCCAAGCTGATGAAGAAGCACATCTGGAACATCAGGGATCTCATGGAACTGACGGGAAAGGACCGCAAGGAAACGGAGCGGATCATGTCCCACGTGCTGGAATCCTGCTTCGAGGTGGACCGGAAGAACGTCTCTGAATAAGTGTTACATAATGTATGAAAATGTTACATGCTTGTGAAATAATTTGCAAGCATGTTTTTTTAGGGATATAATTGAAGCATTAAGGGGGAATACACTTATGCTTATCAGATTGATTGGCGTCGCCATCGTTGTCGTCGGATTGATCCTCAAGTTCGATACGATCGCAACCGTGGTCCTCGCCGGAATCGTCACCGGATTGGTAGGCGGCATGAGCTTCATGGATATCCTGACAACGTTAGGAAACTCCTTTGTATCTCAGAGAACTGCTACCCTGTTCGTTCTGACATTACCTGCAATCGGTATCTGTGAAAGATATGGATTGAAGGAGAAAGCAATCGACTTTATCCGCAGTATCAAATCCGCTACTGCCGGCAGAGTCATCATTGTTTATGAAGCAATCAGAACACTTGCTTCCGCATTCTCTATCCGTTTAGGCGGACATCCGCAGTTCGTACGTCCGGTCGTTGTACCGATGGCTGAAGGTGCTGCTGTTGCCAAATACGGTGAGATCGACGAAGAAATGCAGGACATCATCAGAGGCGGCTCTGCAGGTGCTGAGAACTACGGTAACTTCTTTGCCCAGAACTGCTTCATGGGATCTTCCGGCACACTGCTGATCGTTTCGACTTTAGTCGGTCTTGGCTATGACGTCGATGCTCTGCAGATTGCCAAATGGTCAATTCCGGCTGCGGTCATTTCGATCGTATACGGCGTGATCAGAAACATCTGGCTCGACAAGCAGCTTGATGCCTGCGCCAAGAAGGGAGGAAAATAATCATGACGTTTGCTCAGATTTTAGGTGAAGTTTTCTACTGTGTTATAGGTCTGATTTTCGCTCTCGTCGGTGTCAAGGCTCTGAAGGATGACGGCTGTTCCAAGAAAGCTACTACTGCTGCTTTCTGGTTCCTGCTTGCCTTCACATTCATCTGCGGTCCGTGGGTACCTAAATGGTTAGTTGGTGCTGCTATTGTGGTTATGGCTTGTTTGACAGCTATCAATGGTGTTGTCCAATCTAAAAATGATGTACCAGATCCAGTTGAAGTCAGAAAACATGCTGATGAATTAGGATATAAGATTTTCATTCCTGCATTATGTATTGCTTTGGTAGCTGTTGTTGGTGCAACTTTAGG
>JAFZBT010000053.1 GCA_017561615.1 Erysipelotrichaceae bacterium | reverse complement strand
GCCAAGGGACACGTCCGCTTCCAGCGCCACCGCCAGAGCGAGGCCGGAAAGATGGACATTCTGAATATTAACGGCGATCTTTTAGGCCGCCTTGACGAGCGGGCCTGGGCCACCGTCAGCGACCAGGGCATCTTCTACAGCATCTTCACTCTCAGTGAAAGCAGCCCGACCGCTACCGCCCAGTACCGTTTCTTCCGGCTTTCCGATCAGAAGGACATTCTGCTGGGCCAGCTGGAAGATCAGAGTTATGAAGGGGTGTTCTGCCGCCATGAACTCAACGGCATCGTTTATACCCTGGCTACCACCGGAAACCTCACGGGCAACCAGCTGGTCAACCTGTACCTTCTGGCCTTTGACCCTCAGCAGGAAACGATGAAGAGCTACCCGGTTTCTTCTTACGGCCTGAACTTCATCTGCCTTACCGTTGCCGGCGATAAACTGTTAATCAGGACTTATGAATTTGCCGGAGTCAACGCTGATGTGATCTATGAATTTGACACGGCCAGCGACACCCTCAGGGAAGTTCTTTCCTTCCCGGAAGATCCGCTCAATTCTCTCCGCAGTATTTACTATTCTGATGGAACACTCTACCTGCTGCGCTGGCATCAGGCCGAAAGCCGGCAGGAACTCTGGCTGGACAGCTATGACAGCCACTATGAAAAGATTTCGGAACTGCCGCTGACTGACGTCATGCTTAAGGGCATGGACATCAACGGCATCATTACCGCGGAAGATGCCAGCATGGAGCTTGCCAACAACGTCAGCGGTTTCCGGGTGATCGATGACCGCTATCTGTTCTACGAGAATTACGCCGTTACCAGAATGCTGATCGATCTGAAGAAGCAGGAAACGTTATTTTCGGAAAGCGACCTCTAGTCCCTGTCGCTGGGCGACGGCACCCCGGCCTATTACCGCATGGCCTTTGCCGGCGAGGAAGACCTGAAGCCGGAGATCCTGTTATGGGATACCAAGAGCGGCAGCCTCAGAGAATTCAGCATCCATCCGGTTGATAACCGCTGCCTGCTCAGAACCGTCAGCCATTCGCCAGGGGATAACTGGCTGCTGGAGACGCAAGACAGTCAGGGCAGCCGCGCCCTGTACCTGCTTACCGGCAACTGAAAAGAAAAAACTTCATAAAGCACGAAAGAGAGGCGCAGAGCCTCTCTTGTTTTTCATTCATTTATTCCGCTTACTTAAGTCCCAGGACCACCGGCACCGAGCGGTAGCCGATGCCCATGCGGTCAATGCCCATGTTGATCAGCTGCAGGAAGTGCTCGCGGGTGCGGATGCAGCCGGAACCCTTGATCTGACAGTTTTCTCCGACTTCTTCCATGATCACCCTGATGATTTCCGGGGTAGCGCCATGGGCTTCAAAGCCGGTCAGAAAGCCGGTCGAAGTCTTGACGAAGTCGGCTCCGGCATCCATGACGCAGTGGCAGCCTCTTCTGACCTGCTCCTCACTTAAGGCATCGGTCTCCAGAATGACCTTAACGGGAACGTTTTTCTCGTGGCAGACGGCTACGACCGCTCTGAGGTCTTCGGTTACCTCGTCATATTCCCCTGAGCGGATCTTTCCGTAGTTGGCAACGATGTCCAGCTCTCCGATCACATCAGCGTGATGGTCCACCAGGATCCTGGCCTGGGCAACCCGGGATTCCGTCGAACTGGTGCCGAACGGGAAGTCGCACACCGGACACAGCCTGGTCTCGCTTCCCTCAACGTACGGCCTACACAGGTCCATGTAGCCCGGGTTGATGCAGATGGTGGCGCAGCCCAGCTGAACGCCGTCCTTAGTCAGG
>JAFZBT010000052.1 GCA_017561615.1 Erysipelotrichaceae bacterium | reverse complement strand
TGTAATAAGTGCGATTAATGTCTTTTTCATGTTAACCCCTCTTTTCTAACTGTTTTTCAAGGCTTCCTGGTTAAGAAGCGTAATGCTGCGGCCCTGACGGCGGATGATGCCCTTGCTTTCCAAATCGTCAAGCGCTCGGTACAGCGAGCTGCGGCCCATGTTGAGATTTCTAGCCAGCTGAGTGTAGGAGACTTCCAGACGGAAAGTCTCACCGAAGCGGCTGGCTGCGTTGGTCAGATAGCCGATCAGGCTGTTTTCCGAAGAACTGTTGGCCAGTAAACTGATCTTGCGGTTAAGGAAGCGGATGCGGCTGCCCAGAAAGCGGACATAATTCATCGCGAATTCCTCATTCTCCCTGATGGACTGTTCTACCAGCGATTCTTTGAAGAAGATGATCTTAAGGTTCTTGGCGGCTCTGATTTCGGTTACATATCTTGTCTCCTGATTAAACAGGGCGGCTACCCCGAAGAAGCTGCCTTCCTCAATGCGGCGCATCGGAAACTCATCGCGGTCTGCTGTCAGCATGGAGATTGAGGCTGTTCCCTTCAGGATATAGGCCAGAGACTTACTGTACTGTTCAGGCTTGAAGACCGTTTCTCCCTTGGCATACTGCTGACAGACAACTCGCTCATCCCGCAGTATGGACTCAACCGTCTTGCGGTCAATGTTTTCAAACAGGAAGGTCCCGCATATCTCTTTCAGTTGGTTTTTCGTTACTTCGCTAAGTTTCATAGGCTATTTTGTCCCATTTGGGACTGTTTTCGATACCATTATCGGTTTATTCTCAGTTTTTGTCAATTCAAATGCCCTTTAAGTTCATATGCTTACCGCAAAAGAAAAACTGCCGCAGCAGTATTTCGTTTGTTCAGATCAGTTTCAGATACTTAAGTGCTTTATATATGCCGTCATCGTCGATCTCCGGAGCCACATAGTCAGCTATCTTCTTGATCTCCTCTTCGCCGTTTCCCATGGCAACCGCATAACCGGCTGCCTTAAGCATGGGAATGTCATTAAAACTGTCGCCGAAAGCCATGATCTCCTGTTTGAGAATATGGTTCTTTTCTGCATAGTCACTGATTGCTCCGGCCTTGCCGCGGGCATTGTAGATGATGTCGGTGCCGTAAGGGTTCCAGCGGGCGAAGATGGCATTAGGCAGATATGGCCTGATCATCTCTTCCTGTTCTCTGCTGACGTACGCTACGCCATTGAGCAGCTTTTCACCGTTATAGGTTCCCACGTTGGCTTTGGGAACATCCAGATCGTCTATTACCTTATCAACAACTTCATCGTCATAATTCAGAATCATGTAGTCGGCAGCACCCAGCTGCATCGGCACGATCTTCATGTTGAAGAAGCTGACCAGTTCTGCGGTCTGCTGCTGGTTGAGATAACTCTGTTCAACCAGCTTCATGTCCTGATCGTAGTATGACTGGCTGTTATCGGTATAATAGCCGTCAAAATCAAGCGCAAATCTTCTGATGTCCTGTATTTCCGAGCCGGTCCGCCCCGTGCAGCAGATCCTTTTGATTCCCTTTTCCTTCAGAAGGCGGAAGGCTTCCCTGGTAGATTCCCGTACCGGAATTCCGGTGTGCGAAAGAACCGTGCTGTCCAGATCAAAGAAAATGGCCTTTATATCATCCGGGACCTGCTTTCGGCTGACCCTCAGGACATAGAACTTCAGGTATTCGGTTTCCTCATTGCTGCTTAAGACCGGATGGTCAGGACTCTGCGAACCGACGTGGATGGTATTCAGGATTACCCCTTCCTCTTGGGCTGCCTGCTGCAGCATCCTCTCGAAGTTTTCCTTTTCCATAAAGCGGGAACAGGAACAGCTGATCAGATAACCGCCGTCTTCCAGAATGCTGATGGCTCTGCGGTTGATCTCCAGATAGCCTTTATAGGCGTGATCAACCGTCCTTCTGTTCTTGGTGAAGGCGGGAGGGTCAAGCACGATCAGATCGTATTTTCCTCTTGTGCACTTGTTTAGATAATCAAAGACATCATCCTGCACGAAGGTGATCTTCTTTTCCAGTCCGTTCATCAGGGCGTTCTGATAGCCCTGATCCAGGGCGCTCCGGGAAACGTCAACGGCAACAACCGCCTCCGCACCGCCTTTAGCCGCATTGAGCGCAAAGCCGCCGGTGTGGCTGAAGCAGTCCAGCACCCTTAGTCCTTTTGCCATCTTCTGAAGATACAGGCGGTTGAACTTCTGGTCCAGGAAATAGCCGGTCTTCTGACCGTTGGCGTAGTCAACGGTGACCCTGATGCCGTTTTCGGTTATGACTGTTGCTGTCGGCAGATCAGCGCTCTCATAGAATCCCTTATGAAGCGGCAGGCCTTCCTTTTCCCTGACTCTTATGTCATTGCGCTCATAGATGCCTTCTATCATTACGCCCCGGGCATGGTATTCCTCGGTGAGCAGCCGGTATAGCATTTCCTTTCTTTTTTCCATGCCTGCGCAGCTGATCTGGCTGACCAGCACGCTGTTGTAGCGATCCACGGTCAGACCGGGCAGACCGTCGGCTTCGCCGTAGATCACCCGGCAGTTGTCCTGCTGGCCTTCCATCTTCTGCTCTCTCAGTTCAATGGCCTGATCAACTTTTATCCGGAAGAAGTCTTCATCAATTGACTGTTTCTGATCAAAGGTTAGAATGCGGACCACGATGTGGCTGACAGCCGAATAAAAACCCCGGCCGACAAAAGCGCCGTCTTCACCGATGATGTCAATGATGTCGCCATCCCTGATCTCTTCATCTGCAGATACCAGGTTATTGCGGTACATCCACAGCTGACCTTTTTCCAGATATTCTCTTCCTCTGTCGGATACTGTTACTCGTCTGTTCATCTCTGTCTGTTTCTTTCCCTCTCATTATAACCCAATTGCCCTGGATATTCGAAAAGAAAAAGGTCTGCCTTTGCAGACCTTCGTATGCTTATTTACCGGAAAGGTATTCGTCAATGCCTTTAGCGGCCGTCTTGCCGGCTCCCATGGCCAGAATGACGGTAGCGGCGCCGCTGACGGCATCGCCGCCCGCAAACACTCCCTTTCTGGTCGTCTCGCCGTTTTCCTGTCTGGCGATGATGCAGCCATGGGAATTGACTTCCAGTCCTTCCGTGGTTGATGTCAGCATCGGGTTAGGCGAGGTACCCAGCGACATGATGACGGTATCGCAGTCAATGACATATTCCGAGCCCGGCACCTCAACCGGTCTCCTTCGGCCGGAAGCGTCCGGTTCACCAAGTTCCATCTTAATGACCTTCATGCCTCTGACCCAGTCATTTTCATCTGTCAGGATCTCGATGGGATTCTGCAGAAGATCGAAGATAACGCCTTCTTCCTTAGCGTGATGCACTTCTTCCTTTCTCGCTGGCAGCTCCGCTTCCGAGCGGCGGTAGACGATATGAGTCTCCGCGCCCAAGCGCAGCGCCGTACGGGCCGCGTCCATGGCCACGTTGCCGCCGCCGACCACGACAACCTTCTTGCCGCATCTGATCGGCGTATCGGAAT
>JAFZBT010000051.1 GCA_017561615.1 Erysipelotrichaceae bacterium | reverse complement strand
GGAATGACCGGGTTTACCTTGCCGGGCATGATCGAGGAGCCGTTCTGCCTCGCCGGCAGGTTGATCTCGCCGATGCCGGTACGCGGACCGCTGGCGATCAGCCTGAGGTCGTTGCAGATCTTTGAAAGGGTAACGGCTAAAGCCTTGACGGCGCCGGAGACGGCGACGAAGCCGTCAAGATTCTGGGTGGCGTCGATCAGGTCTTCCGCCTGCTTGAGTCCCAGATGGCTGACCTTGGAGAGAGTGGGGACGATGAGTTCTTCGTACTGGATGTCGGCGTTGATACCGGTACCGATGGCGGTACCGCCGAGGTTGACGGTATGCATTTCCGCGCCGACCTTGGCCAGACGCTTGCGGCAGCGCCTTACGGAGGTGGCATAGCCGTTGAATTCCTGACCGAGTCGGATCGGTACGGCGTCTTCCAGCTGCGTGCGTCCCATCTTGAGGATGTCATCGAACTCCCTGGCCTTGGCGTCGAAGGAACCGATCAGCCTGTCCAGCTGATCATCGAGGTTCTTCAGCAGCCTGATGACGGCGATCTTGCCGGCCGTGGGGATGACGTCGTTGGTCGACTGTCCCTTGTTGACGTCGTCAGTAGGGCTCAGCGACTGATAGGCGCCCTTGGGACGTCCCAGCAGTTCCAGCGCCCGGTTGGCAATCACTTCGTTGGCGTTCATGTTCATGCTGGTACCGGCGCCGCCCTGAATGGCGTCGACGATGAAGCTGTCATGCAGCTTGCCTTCAATGATCTCATCGCAGGCCGCAACGATGGCGTCCTTCTTGCGCTTGCTGAGCAGGGAAGCGTGATGATTGGCCAGAGCACAGGCTTTCTTGACCATGGCAATGGCGATGATCATTTCCCGGTTGACCGGCTGGCCGGTAATGGGAAAGTTCTCCCTGGCCCTTAGCGAATGGATGCCGTAATAGGCTTCCGCCGGAACCTTCAGACTGCCAACGGAATCCTGTTCCGTACGATATAACTCGTCCATATTAAAACCCCCTCAAAGACATGAGTCTTAATATATTATATGTTATTATCCCGGATTTGGTTAGCCATAAAGGCATTTATGTTCCCGGTTCATCAGCCGGCCGGTGAGTCCGTCAGGTTGTTATTTCAATGATGAAGTGATAGAATATGATAGGTGAAATCTGATGAGAATGCGCAAGAAGCCATGGGCTAAGGACATGATACTGTCGCGTGATGACTGCGTGATCGCCGAACCGGAAAAGCTGAAGGGCAGCTGGAAACAGCTGGGCTATGACCACGTCATCGTGGAGATCGGCGCCGGCAAGGGCGATTACTGGATCAACATGGGACACATGTACCCTGACGAGCTCTGGATCGCCGTAGAAAAGAACATCGACGCCGCCGGCATCGCCCTGAAGAAGAGCATTGACCGCACGGCAGCCAACATGAAGTTCATCGTCGGCGACGCCGCCAACATCAGCCAGTGGTTCGCTCAGGGCGAGGTGGAGAGGATCCATCTGAACTTCTCCGATCCCTGGCCTAAGAAGCACCACACCAAAAGAAGGCTCACCTACGGTTCCTTTCTGGACGATTACGCCGGCATTCTGATGCCCGGCGGCCGGATCGTCATGAAGACCGACAACGCCAGGCTGTTCGAATTCAGCCTGATCAGCTTCGCCCAGGGCAGCTGGAAACTGGTGGAAGCCTATGTAAATTACCGCGAGAATACTCACGATGAAGATGCCATCACCGAATATGAGAGTAACTTCATCGCACTTAACCAGCCCATCTACCGGGCTGTCTGGGAGGTCGTCAAGTAAATGAAGAGATTCAGGAAGTATCTGCTTTTCCTGCTGAGCATCATAATGCTGGCCGGCTGCGCTGCTACGGGCACGCAGGATTTTACTCATGAACTTGATCAGGCTGTCGCCCAGGCCATCGGCGCCGCGATTCCCGAAAGCGACATGAACAACTGTGTCAAGACCTACTATTCCTATTACCGCAACAACGACATCGGCAAGGTCGTCAATGACGCCATCTATAATCAGTTCAACATCAACGGCAACATGTCAACGCTGGCGCTGGACGTGGAAAGCATCGTCTCCAACCAGATTTCGGGCAACACCAATCCCAGGACGGTCCGCAAGATCGTCGATGTCAGTGACCCGATATACGAGAAAACCGGCGAGTACGTCAATTCCTCGCATGTGACGATCCCCTTCCACATTCAGATAGCTGCCATGAACCAGGCCAAGGAGTATCTGATCTATGTGCAGAGCAGCGAATTCATGTTCGTTTCCCAGGTCAGCAAGGGCAGCTGCGCCGATACGCTGTATGACATGCTGATACTGTTAAGAAGCTGTCAGGCCGATACGACCAGGATCATTCTGGATTACGGTTCGGAATCACTGATTTCGACCGGCGACAGCATCATCACGCTGTTTGAAGACGTTCTGCCGGCTACCGGCTATGTCATTGACTACATCGACAGCTGGAAGGACGACACTTCCTTCATCATCATCGATCCCGTCGTGGATGAAGATAATGGTGACGGAACTCATGAAGAAGATTATACGGACGATGACGAATATCAGGAGGAAGAAACCGACGATGAAGGTACTGGAGAAGATCAGGACAACGGTGGACAAGGTAATTGATTTCCTGACTGAGGACGTTGAAGAGGAAAGCAAGGTCGAAGAAGTCAGAAAGGAAGTCAGGAAGTCTGCCCAGCAGATCGAAGTGATGGAAAAGAAGATCGAAGCCGCTGAGGCAAAGCCGGCGCCGGCTGTTGCGGAGAAACCGGTCAGACCCAGTGAACCGACCGCCTTTGTCAACGTCGGAAGCAGTGAAAAGAAGCCTGCCCAGCCGCAGGCCGTTCAGCCGCCTGTCAGCCCGGTCGAACCGATCAGGCAGAAGGAAAGCGTCTACGTCCCCCGCAGCGTCATTTCGCCGATCTTCGGTGGCAGCGAAAACTCCACTCAGCGCTACAGCACCTCACCGATGGTTCAGTACGATGAGGAAGAAAAGAGCGAAAGCGTCATCGGCACCATCTTCTCGCCGATCAACGGCCGCTATGTGCCCGCCGGTCAGCCTGATGATGAGGTGAGCGAGGACATCGCCCGTCTGACCACGACCGATTTCATCGAGAAGATCGAACCGCACAGCGCTGAGGAAGAGCAGCCGGTCATGGACGCCCAGTACAATACCGTCAGCGTTCAGAACATCCCGGTGGTCCCCCAGCCCTCTGAACCGGTCAAGGCCAGGCCGGTCGAACAGTTCGTTGCCCGCAAGGTGGAACACGTAAGCCAGCCGAGCGCTCCGATCGTTTCCGATGATCCGGTCATTGAGCCGGCGAGCGATGAAAGTGAAGAGGGTTACGAGAACCTGCGCTTATTCTGAAAGTCACCGCGGTGACTTTCATCTGTCATAGAAAGAAGCACGACATATGAAGGAATACAGAGAAGAAGACAGCATTCTGAAAAATGCGAAGCATATTCACATGATCGGCATCGGCGGTTCCGGCATGTGCCCGCTGGCGGAGATCCTCCACAGCAAGGGCTACATCATCACCGGCTCCGACAACAACGAGTCTGACCCCCTGAAGAAGGTCAGGCGTTTTGCGACGGTCCATCTGGGACATGACGCCGCCAACGTTGAGGGCGCTGATCTGATCATCTATTCCGCTGCCATCTTCAAGGATAATGTGGAACTGGTTGCTGCTCAGGAAAAGGGCATCCCAACCATGGAAAGAAGCCATGCCCTGGGCGCCTTGACCCGGATGTTTGACAATGTCATCGGCGTCTGCGGTACCCACGGCAAGACGACGACCACTTCGCTGATAACCCAGATCCTGATCCAGAACGATTTCAAACCCAATGCCGTCATCGGCGGCAAGCTGCCGCTGGTCGATCATTACGGCGTGGTCGGTGATTCCGAGACGATGGTCGTGGAATCCTGTGAATTCGTCGATACCTTTCTGCAGCTTTCCGAGGACGTGGCCGTGCTGCTGAACATCGACAACGACCATCTGGATTACTTCAAGACCATGGACAACATGGTATACTCCTTCCATAAATTCGTGTCAAAGGCCAAGGTCGTCTTCGTCAACGGCGACGACGAAAGAAGCATGACCGCAGTGCAGGGCATTGACGGCCAGGTCATCACCTTCGGTCATAATCCGGACGACGACTACCGCTTCGAAAATCTGAAGCCCGGTAAGTTCGGCTATGAATATGATGTTTACTTCCATGATGAAAAACTCGCGGAAGTCAGGATGAGCATTCCGGGAAAGCACAACGCCTACAACGGTCTGGCCGCCTTCGCAGTCTGCCATAACCAGGGCGTACCCATTGAGGGAATCGTCAGCTCAATCAGCGATTTCCACGGTGCCGCCCGCCGCTTTGAATTTATCGGCGATTACGGTTTCATGCTGGCGGATGACTACGGCCATCACCCGACCGAAATAAAGGCCACCCTGCAGGCGGCCAAGGAACTGGACTATGACCGGGTAATCTGCGTTTTCCAGCCCTTCACCTATTCCCGGACGAAGATGCTGCTGAACGACTTCGCGGACGCCCTGAGCGTGGCTGATGAGGTCATCCTGACCCCGATCATGGGATCAAGGGAAGTTAATACCTTCAACATCTATTCCGAAGACCTGCTGGCCTTACTGGACAATGCCGTGCTGCTTCCCGACTTTGAAACCATCGAGAAGTATCTGCTTGAGCATTACGGCAAAGGTGATCTGGTCATCACCATGGGATGCGGCGACATCTATAAGGTCTGCCGGATGATCAGCGGGAATCATTAGAAAGAAAACAGCATCATGATGATGCTGTTTTAGATCTTTACTTCAAACTCTTTATGACAGTTGGGGCAGATGACATTGTGTCTGCCTTTTTTGTTGGGCAGCCGCAGCACCTTCTTGCACTGCGGACAGGTCCGGAAGCGGTAATCCTTTCTTTCCCTGAACCGCCTGACGGTAATGGAGAAGAGATTGCGGAAATTCTTCTGCATGTTTACGAAGCGGGCATTCTCATCATAGCGGGCCTGGATGTTCCTGGAAAACAGCCGGAAGCTGTTGTAGATGATCGGAATCCAGACCAGCAATGAGAAGATGCGGCTACGGATGAAGAAGGAGAGGACGATGAGGGCCAGGTTGAACATGGTCAGAAAACGGTACAGTTCATCAGGACGGCCATAGCGACCGATCATGAAGTGCTGGAACTTTCCGTTCATGCGGTAACGCAGCTGATAGAGTTTATTGCGTAGGTTATTCATGCATATCCCTCCTTACAGGTAGCAGCAGATCCAGGGCCAGCAGCTGATGGAGCCGCCGGAACACAGCGACAGCAGAAACCAGATGATCAGGCCCCTGAAGCAGGTGGAATTGCGGCTGAAGGGTCTGGTGAACTGCGAACTTCTGGCGCGGTAGGTACTCCGGCCGTTTTTGATGACGTTGCGGATCTGCTGGTATTGCGAGTTGGAAGGCTCGTAGCTGCAGGCTCTTTCAATGTGTTCAAGAGCGATGGTGCGGTTGCCCAGGCCATAGTTGGCCAGAGCGCTGAGGCAGTACCAGCGGGCATCATGCACGGCAATGCCGTTAAGAACGTTGAGAGCCTGCTGGAACTGGCCGTTATTGACGTAGTTCATCGCCACGTCCAGGTCGCTGTAGGACTGCTGATTACGCTGATTGAAGCCCGTGAAGTCATAGAACTGGAAGGGCCCGTAGAAAAACGAATTGGGCTGG
>JAFZBT010000006.1 GCA_017561615.1 Erysipelotrichaceae bacterium | reverse complement strand
GGAGCCTTACGGCCGATAGGAGCCTTGCCATCGCCACCGCCATGGGGGTGGTCAACCGGGTTCATGGCTGAGCCACGGACCGTCGGGCGGATACCCATCCAGCGGGTCCTGCCGGCCTTGCCGACGTTGACCAGGCTGTGGTCGCCGTTGCCGACGACACCGATGGTGGCGCGGCAGACGCTTAATACCTTTCTGACTTCGCCTGATGACAGTCTGATCAGAGTGTACTTGTCTTCAGAACCCAGGATCTGAGCGCTGCAGCCGGCGCTTCTGGCCAGCTGGCCGCCCTTGCCGGGCTTCAGCTCGACGTTGTGTACCAGAGTACCGTCGGGCATGTTTTTCAGCTGACAGCAGTTGCCGACCTTGATGTCGCTGCTTTCACCGGAGATGACCTTGGCTCCGACAGTCAGTGACTCGGGAGCGATGATGTATCTCTTCTCGCCGTCGGCGTAGTTGAGCAGAGCGATGTTGGCGCTTCTGTTGGGATCGTATTCGATCGTCGCGACAGTAGCGGGGATGTTATCCTTGTTTCTCTTGAAGTCGATGATGCGGTAAGCCTGCTTGCGTCCGCCACCCTGATGTCTGGTGGTGATGCGGCCTCTGTTGTTACGTCCGCCGTTTGATTTCTTAGGAGCTAATAATGAACGTTCAGGCTTCTTGGCTGTCAGGACAGCTGCGTAGTCGATCGTCGTCATGCCTCTGCGACCAGGGGTCGTAGGCTTATACTTCTTAATTGCCACTTAATTCTCCTCCTTACGCAATTATCCGGAAATAGCGTGTTCTTCCGATATTTTATTTTTTCTTATTCCTTGTCGTACAGGTCGATGCTGTAACCCTCGGCCAGCTTGACGATGGCCTTGCGGTAACCGTGGGCGACGCCCTTGTAGCGGCCCAGTCTCTTTGCCTTGTCGGCGGTATTGACGATGTTGACCTTTTCGACCTTGACGTTGAAGATCTCTTCAACGGCCTGACGGACTTCCGTCTTGTTGGAGCCCTTGGCAACTTCGAAGGTTACCTTGTTGTCGGCTTCCTGGGAAGCCATGGATTTTTCCGTCACGATCGGGCGGATGATGATGTCGCGTGCTGCCATTACTTTAAGCCCTCCTGAATCTTGTTGACGGCTGCTTCAGTGCAGACCAGTGTGTAGGTGTTGGCAAGTTCCAGACAGCTGACGCTGTTGGCAAACTCGAAGTTTGCGTCCTGCAGGTTTCTCATGCTCAGCCAGGCGTTTTCCCAGTCCTCATCCTCATCGAAGACGAACAGGACTTTTCTGTCGACACCCAGATCCTTCATGACCTGAGTGAAGGCCTTGGTCTTGATTTCCTCAAATTCGAACTTGTCGACGACCTTGAGCGTACCAGCGGCTGCGAAGGTTGACAGATATGAGCGTAATGCCAGTCTGGCGACCTTGCGGTTGATGTGGTATCTGTAGCTTCTCGGGGTAGGTCCGAAGACGATGCCGCCGCCTCTGAACTGCGGAGCTCTGATGGAGCCCTGTCTGGCGCGGCCGGTGCCCTTCTGACGGTACGGCTTCTTGCCGCCGCCGGAGACTTCGCTGCGGCCCTTGGTGTCATGAGTGCCCTGTCTCAGGGAAGCCTGCTGCATGACGACTGCATCGAACATGGCCTGCTGATTCGGCTCAACACCCCAGACAGCTTCATTTAACTTGATGTCGTGTAACTTTTCACCCTTCTGGTTAGTTACGGAAACTTTCAATGTCATATGTTAGGCCTCCTCTTTTAATTCGTAGCTCAGCAGATCTGCCGGTTCTACGTGCTTGACTGGCTTAACTGTGGTCTTGACAACGACGACGCCCTTTCTCGGACCCGGTACGTTGCCCTTGATCAGCAAGCAGTTGTGTTCCATGTCAACCTTGACGATTTCCAGATTCTGGTTGGTCGTGGTGTAGACGCCTTCGTGACCGGCCATCATCTTGCCCTTGTTGACAACGCCGTTGTTACGGCCGATGGTAGCGAATGAACCCGGAGTTCTGTGAACCGGACCGGTACCGTGGGTGGCCAGCAGCATGTGCTGGTTGTTGCGGTAAATGGCGCCCATGTAGCCCTTACCACGGCTGATGCCCTGAACGTCGACCATGTCGCCGGCGGCGAACAGATCGGCAGTGACGGTAGCGCCGACTTCCAGATCAGCCATCTCATCGCTCCTGACCTCGCGGTAGAATCTCTTGGGAGCGGTATTGGCCTTGGCGGCATGTCCCTTGTTGGCCTTGGTGGCTTTCTGTTCCTTCAGATCCTCCATGCCAAGCTGTAAGGCGGCATAGCCATCCTTATCGACTGTCTTCTTCTGAGTAACGATGTTCGGAGTTACTTCTACAACAGTCACCGGAATAAGTGTCCCATCATTAGTGAAGACCTGGGTCATCCCAAGCTTTCTTCCCATTAAACCCTTCATGATGTCATCTCCTCCTATAACTTGATGGTGATATCAACGCCGCTGGGCAGTTCCAGTCCGGTCAGAGCCGTAATGGTTTCGGTAGTGGCGCCGATGATTTCGATCAGTCTCTTGTGAGTTCTGATTTCGAACTGCTCACGGGAATCCTTGTACTTGTGAGTAGCTCTGATGACCGTGACGACCTGCTTTTCAGTCGGCAGCGGTACGGGTCCTACGACCTTCTTGGCACCGTGGTTCATGGCTGCTTCAACGATCTTGGCCGTTGCGGCATCCAGTGAACGGTGTTCATAAGCCTTCAGACGAATTCTAACTGTGTTTTTTGCCATGGATATTCCTCCTTAATTTGCGTATCTATTCCATGATAGACTCCCATTCGGCGCGAATTCCCCGGCTACACACCATGACAACGAATTCTAGTGTGCCGGCAACCTCGCACGTCCATACGGTCGCAACAATAATTATATACAAAAAAAGATGTGGATTGCAACATCTTTTTGCACTTTCTGAACATTTTTCCGGAAAGACCTTTTCAGCGGTTTTCCGCTTCCGAAGTCTATTATATTCAATTCTCTTCCCGTGTAAAGACAGATATTAAGAAAACCCGGTTTCGGGCATCAGAAAGACGGGATTGCCTCATTTATGATAGAATAATGACAGAAAACAGCATGGAGGTAAGCATCATGAAAAAAGTCGTTCCCGGCACCGGCGGCGAAGTCTATCATCCGATGAGCGAAAGAACGGGCGAGGTGTCCGTCGTCTACTTTACCCGCGACCTTTCCCCGGAAGGTCTGATCAAAGCCTATGAAAAGGTCAGCGGAAGAATTACCGGCAAGACCGCCGTCAAGGTCCATACCGGCGAACAGAACGGCCCCAACATCATCCCCAGAGAGTGGGTCAGAGAGCTGATGGCCAAAGACCTGCCCGAGGCGACCATCGTGGAGACCAATACCTATTACGACGGTGACCGCTATACAACTCCGCAGCACCGCAAGACCCTGGAGGTCAACGGCTGGACCTTTGCCCCGGTCGACATCATGGACGAAAAGGGCACTGCTCTGCTTCCCGTCAGGGGCGGCAAGTGGTTTACCGAAATGTCAGTGGGCAAGAGCATGCCAT
>JAFZBT010000005.1 GCA_017561615.1 Erysipelotrichaceae bacterium | reverse complement strand
GGTTCGGCACAGACTTCAACGATCTTGCCGTCTTCAACAATGATCATGCACTGGCCATCGGCAACGGCGATTCCGGAACCGGTGGTAATGATGTTGTCATTGCCCTTGTTGCCGGAAAACAGACCGGAAACTCTCTTGTGGCCTCTTTCAACCAGGACACTGTTGTCCATGGCATCGCAGTAGAAGTATTCCTTCCACTGATCGGCAATTGTGCTGTTAAGCGCTTGTAATCCACTACTAATTAAACCCATAAAAAACTCCTTTCGTTAATTAATAACTGTGTATTCTTAAGACCTGCCGGTCTTAATACCTTACTGATAGATCCTCTGGAAATATTCGCGGATCTCCCGGCGGCTGATCAGCTCGCCGTTCTTCTTGTTGCTGCAGGGTGGTTCACTCTTGCAGATCGATACCAGCAGCAGCAGTTCCAGCTGCCCATACGACTCAATGACCGTATCGGCGATCTTGTGCAGGCCGTTGGACAGATAGACCTCACCGTTTTCCTCCAGCCTTTCCTTCTTGCCGAATTCCCGGCTGATCTCCTCCACGTAGGGGCCCAACTTGCCCATCCGTATCTCATCACTGAAGCCGCTGCGCTGATAGATGCACAGAGACAGGGCTTCCACGAAGTAGAGAAGCAGCTGCAGCTTGGCCGGGGTGATCATGACCGTTTCCACGTCCAGCCAGTCATACTGGTGGTTGTACTTCTTGATCATGTAGCGGGCCACGTCCATGGCGCTGGTCGTCGTCAGGGTCAGATTGGTGAATTCGCTGTGCTCAAAGCGGGCAATGCGGTTGCGCTGCAGTTTCTGCAGCTCTCTGACCGTATCCATCAGCCTGACGAAGTTTTCTTCCGAGAAGCAGTCGCGGTTGCTGTTGAGCAGCTTGTACATGTCGTTGGCATCGGCGCTCAGCCGCATGATCTCGTCATCGGCATAGGTCTGAACGCTGCCCTTCTCAAACCGGTGAACGGTGATCTCGCCAAAACCCAATGCCAGGGCATACTCCTTCTGGGTCATCTGGTAGCGACCGCGGATGTCCTTGATGTCCTGCGAGGTCAGCAGGCCCTTCAGGCGCTTGTAGCTTTCGATCATGGCCGACTTGTTCTCGCCTACGAATTCACGCAGATACACCTCTTCCCGGCTGACCGGATCAAAGGCGTATTTTTCTTCATACTCGACCAGCTCATTCTTGAAGAGCTTAGATGTCTTTCTTGATCTGATCTCGTAGTCAGGCACATGATCACCTCACTTCTGTCTATTTTCATTATATGCCCTAAAGAAAAATTATCAAATGATAATTTTGTGAAAAACTACTGTTTGATAATTATCTTAACTATTTCAACACATATGGCGAAACTGTTTATTATTTTCCGGTAACTTTTTCCGTTCCTATGCTGAATGCGTCGGCAACGGCTTCACCAATCAGGCGGTATTTGTTATTGACCGGGTCAAAACTGATGGGTCTGAGCTTTTCAACATCCACCTTGCCGTCAGTCAGTACCGACTCATCAACGGAAATTCCGACGATTTCACCGACTAAGCGCGGTTCTTCGGCGATGTATTCCACCAGCAGGCATTCCAGGGCAAAAGGCAGCTCCCGGAACAGCGGGGCGTTGATCTTTCCGCTTCTTTCGGGGGAAAAGCCGGCAACATCAGCCTTGTTCTTAACGACGTTTCCCGAAGCGATGCCGACATAGTCGCAGCCGGCGACCGTATCAGCCGTTCCCACGGAAACCGTAAAGGCCTTGTTCTTAAGTATGTTGGCCGTCGTCTTGTGATATGACGAAATGCAGATGGAGATCTGCGTATCATTGCTGATGCCGCCCCAGGCCGCATTCATCAGATTGGCATTGCCGTCCTCATCATAGGTTCCGATGATCAGAACCGGCATCGGATACAGATGGGCATCAGGTTTGAATTCCTTGCGCATGTTTTTTTCCTCCTCAGTTATTTATGATTATTATTTCCGGCGGGCAGTTATCCTGATTGAGCAGCGACAGATAGGTTACGTGATACTCTTTCCCGTCCAATTGCCGGCAGTAATCCAGCAGCGCCTGCCTTTCCCGCTTGCCTTCCTCATGACCCCAGTACATGGTCAGAGCTATGATTCCCTGAGGATTGAGCATTCTCAGGGCCGCATCAAGACCCCTGATGGTCTCTTCGGCGGTGGTGGTAATGCTCTTGTCTCCGCCGGGAAGATAGCCGAGATTGAAGGTGATAATGTCAGCTCCTTCCGGTACGATCTCCTCCATCCGGCTGAAGCTGCAGTTCAGCAGCATGTAGTTTTCCATCCCGTTTTCACTCAGCAGCTTTTCCGTATTCTCAATGGCCTGCTGCTGGATGTCAAAGCCATAGACAAAACGGCAGCGCTGCGCCAGATACAGAGTATCGTGGCCGTTTCCGCAGGTGGCGTCGATCGCCACCTTATCGCTGCCGCAGCAGGCGTCCAGGATGAGTTTGTTGAATTCCGTGATTCTCTTCAGGTTGTAGTTCATTGTTGTACCTTTTTCATTATTATAAACTAATCGGCCGCAGAACAGGAAAAAAGACGCCCGACAGATATTTTGAGTGTAATCTTTTCCTGTCATTCATTATAATTAGGAGGGAATAAGGAGGCAGCAGTATGAAAACCGTAAGATTCTACTATGTCAGACACGGCCAGACCGTCTTCAATCTCACTTCAAAGGCTCAGGGCTGGTCCGATTCACCGCTGACTCCTCTGGGAGTATCTCAGGCCGAAGAAACGGCCGAAAGGCTCAGAAGCATCCACTTTGACCGCTGTTACTGTTCCGACTTCACCCGGGCGAGAGAAACCTGCGAACCGATCATGAAATACCATGACTGTCCGGTAATCTACCATAAGGGTTTAAGGGAAATGAACTTCGGAACGATGGAAGGGGAATTCTACAATTCCATGACGGCTACCGGAGAAAGGATCAGCTGGCGCAAGCGCGACTTCACTTCCATGCTGGGTGAAAACCGGCAGATCTTCGATGAGCGCATCGTCAAAACGATAAATGAGATCTATGATCAGGCTGCTGACGGCGAGCGGATCCTGTTGGTCGGTCACCGTGGCTACTGCATGGAGATCCTGGAGTACATGCTCCACCTTGATCCGGTCAAATATGACGACCTGTGCATTCAGCGGGGAATGGAACGGGTCCCCAACGGCGCGGCGATGATTTTCGAATGTACCGATGGACGCTACTCACTTATCCAGCTGCCCGGCCTTGAAGATGTTAATTTCACCTACCTGCTGAATAACTGATCTCACATGATATGACAGAACAAAACCCGGATGACATCCGGGTTTGTTTTGTTCTTGTCAGATCTGACTTATTTCTTGATCTCGTTGAATCCTTCTCTGCCGGCATAGGAAGTATGCAGCAGTTCATGAGCCTTATGAGAATTGGGTTCACCCAGGAACTTCTCATAGAGTTCGATGATCTGAGGATTGTTGTGAGACTGACGGATCACCTGACGCTCATCTTCAGAATACAGAGCCTGCGCTCTCTTCTGCTTGTAGGTGTCAATGATGTCATCGTCTTCGTCATGCATCAGGCTGGGCTTGATGTACGGCTGGCCGCCGCCGTTGATGCAGCCGCCCGGGCAGCCCATGATCTCGATGAACTGATACTTGGACTTGCCTTCACGGATCTGATCCAGCAGCACCTTGGCGCTCTTCATGCCGGAAGCAATCGCGACATTGACGACTGTGCCGTTGATGTCGATCGATGCTTCTCTGATGCCGGCATCGTGACCCTTGACTTCGTCAAAGGTGATCTTGTCCTTTTCCTTACCGGTCAGCTTGTAGTAGACGGTTCTCAGAGCGGCTTCCATAACGCCTCCGGTAACACCGAAGATGACGCCGGCACCTGAGTAATCGCCCATGATGTCCTGATCCCATTCCTCATCCGGCAGACGGTTGAAGATGATACCGGAACGCTTGATCATTCTGGCCAGTTCTCTGGTGGTGATGACAGCATCGACATCGTCAATGCCGTTGACCTTTTCCTGTTCTCTCTGTCTCTCAAACTTCTTGGCAATGCACGGCATGACGGATACTACAAAGATATCCTTGGGATCATAGCCATGTTCCTTGGCCCAGTAAGACTTGATGATGGCGCCCTGCATCTGATGCGGGGACTTGCAGCTGGACAGATGCGGTAACAGATCCGCATAGTTGTATTCAGCGTAGTTGACCCAGCCCGGTGAGCAGGAAGTGATCATCGGCAGCACGCCGCCTTCGGTCAGACGGTGCAGCAGCTCGGTGCCTTCTTCCATGATGGTCAGGTCAGCGCCGAAGTTGACGTCATAGACTCTCTCGAATCCCAGTCTTCTTAAGGCTGCGGTCATCTTGCCGGTTACCGGAGTGCCGACCTTGTAGCCGAACTCCTCACCCAGGGCAGCTCTGACTGCCGGAGCAGCCTGAACGATGACATGCTTGCCTTCCGCGAAGGCCTTGTCGATCTTGTCAATCTCGGAATGTTCCATCAGAGCGCCGGTCGGGCAGACGTTGACGCACTGACCGCACTGGATGCACGGTGAATCGGCAAAGCTTCTGTTTTCAGCCGGTGAGACGAAGGTCTTGAAGCCTCTGTTCTCAAAGCCGAGAATTCCTAAGCCGTGGGCATTGGAGCATCTGGCGATGCAGCGGCCGCACAGAATGCACTTGGAAGTGTCTCTGATCAGAGCCGGAGCAAGCTGGTCATAATGAGTCTCGCTCTTGACGCCGGCAAAGGCGTTTTCTCTGGCGCCGGTGAGCTGAGCGACATGCAGCAGCTCGCAGTGGCCGTTCTTGTCGCACTGCTGGCAGTTCAGTGAGTGATTGGACAGCAGCAGTTCAACGCTTCTTCTTCTGGCTTCGGTAGCCTTCGGAGTTGAGATCCTGATCTCCATGCCTTCAGAGACCGGGTAGACACAGCTGGCAACCAGTCCTCTGGCGCCGGTAGCTTCAACTAAGCAGACACGGCAGGAACCCTGATTGCATTCGCCATGATTGAATGAACATAAGGAAGGAATTTCATATCCGCATTTCTTGGCGGCTTCCAGGATGGTCAGCGAACTGTCAACCTGATAGGGAATGCCTTCAATCTTGATATTAACTAATGACATTTCGTTTACCTCCTATCTCTTGGAAATAGCGCCGAACTTGCAGAATGAGATGCAGGTTCCGCACTTTACGCACTGGCTGGGATCAATGTGCATTGAAGCCAGCTTATGGCCCTCAGGTATGTAGTCGGTTCTGGTAATGCAGGAAGCCGGGCAGTTGCGGGCGCACATGCCGCAGCCGATGCACTTGTCAGGATCAATTACGTATTCCATGAGGTTCTTGCAGACATGAGCCGGACACTTCTTGTCAACGATGTGAGCAATGTACTCATCCTTGAAGTGAGTCATTGTGGAAGTGATCGGGTTGGATGAAGTCTGACCTAAGGCGCACAGTGAGTTGGTCTTGACGGTCTGGCTCAGTTCTTCCAGTTCATCGAAGTCCTTCATCGTGCCCTTGCCTTCGGTAATGCGGGTCAGGATCTCCAGCATTCTCTTGGTACCGATACGGCACGGTGTGCACTTGCCGCAGGATTCATCGCAGATGAATTCCATGTAGAACTTGGCAACGTCGACCATGCAGTTGTCTTCGTCCATGACGATGGCTCCGCCGGAACCCATCATGGAGCCCTTGGCTACCAGGTTATCGAAGTCGATCGGTTCATCGAGATATTCCTCAGTCAGACAGCCGCCGGACGGACCACCGGTCTGAATGGCCTTGAACTTCTTGCCATTGGGGATACCGCCGCCGATATCGTAGATCAGTTCTCTTAAGGTCGTGCCCATCGGTACTTCAACCAGACCGACGTTGTTGACCTTGCCTCCTAAGGCGAAGACCTTGGTGCCCTTGGACTTCTCGGTGCCGACTGATGCAAAGGCATCAGCGCCGTTTCTCAGAATGTAAGGAACACAGGCCAGAGTCTCAACGTTGTTGACGCAGGTCGGCTTGCCCCATAAGCCCTTGACGGCCGGGAATGGCGGTCTCGGTCTGGGCATGCCGCGCTTGCCTTCGATGGAGTTCAGCAGAGCTGTTTCCTCACCGCAGACGAAGGCGCCGGCGCCTAAGCGGATATGGCAGCGGAAACTGAAGTCAGTTCCCAGGATATGATCGCCTAACAGGCCAACGTCAGTTGCCTGTTTGATGGCAATTTTCAGACGCTTGACAGCGATCGGATACTCAGCACGTACATAGAAATAGCCTTCGGTAGCGCCGAATGCATAGCCGGCAATGACCATGCCTTCGATGACGGCCAGCGGGTTGCCTTCCAGAATGGAACGGTCCATGAATGCGCCCGGGTCGCCCTCGTCACCGTTGCAGACGACGTATTTCTGATCAGCATCGACGTTCAGGGCAAACTGCCACTTGCGGCCGGTCGGGAAGCCGCCACCGCCACGTCCGCGCAGTCCGCTCTTGGATACTTCATCGACAACTTCCTGCGGAGTCATGGTCAGAGCCTTCTTGAGGCCTTCAAAACCGCCCATGCCTAAGGCTTCATTGATGTCTTCGGGGTTGATGACACCGCAGCCGTGCAGGGCAATACGTCTCTGCTTCTTATAGAAGTTGATTTCATCCTGTTTTGAGACCTTGGCCTTGGTAACAGGGTCAACGTATAACAGTCTTTCCACGACGGTGTTGTTGATGATGTCGCTTTCGACGATCTCTTCAACATCGGTGATCTTGACCATTCTGTATAAGGTGTCTTCCGGATAGATCTTGACGAACGGTCCCTGTGAGCAGAAACCGAAACAGCCTACCTGATTGACAGTGGCTCTGTCTTCGACACCCTTTTCCTTTAATACTTCTTCGAATCTGGCCTTGATCTCATCGGAATGGCTGGACAGACAGCCGGTACCGCCGCATAAGACGATGTGACGTCTGCCGTCAGTGCCCTTGATCTTGGTTTCCAGATTAGCAGTACAGAGAGCCTGCTGAGCGTTTAATTCTTCTACAGTTCTAATCATGCTGCTGCACCTTCCTTTGCCTTCAGATCCTCAACGATCTTCACAACCTGGTCGACGCTCATCTTGGGATGGACCTGGCCGTTGATGCTTACTGCCGGAGCGATGCCGCAGGCACCGATGCAGCGTAAGGCATCGAGAGTGAACAGGCCGTCAGCTGAAGTCTCACCCGGTTTGATCTTGAGAACATCGGAGAACTTGTCAATGATCTGCTGAGCGCCCTTGACGTAGCAGGCGGTGCCCAGACAGCAACCAATGATGTACTTTCCCTTTGGTGTCAGGGAGAAGAATGAATAGAAGGTAACTACACCGTAGATCTCGGCAACGGATATGCCGGTATGGGAAGAAACCTCTTCCTGCACTTCCAGAGGAATGTAGCCGTATTCATTCTGGATATCACTTAAAATCATCATTAAAGGAGTTTTCTCATCCTTGTAACGATCGCAGATTTCAGTGATCTTCGCTTTTGCATTTGGACTGAGTTTTGCCATAAATATTCCTTTCCTTTAAACGCAAATATACAGATATATTATAAGTAAAAACGAACACAAATAAAAGCACTTTCGCTAAAGTGTGATAACTTCCGCTGAAAGTGCTTTTACTTCATCAAGCGAGTGGGTTGAGATGATCGCCGGCTTGTTCTGCCGTCTGATTATCTGAGCTGCTTTTTCTATCAATTTGCTGTCCATCCCCTTGAACGGCTCATCCATTATCAGCATTTCGCTGTCAAATAACAGGCACCTGAT